>CALAQS010000062.1 GCA_937888435.1 uncultured Acidobacteriota bacterium | reverse complement strand
CCGCCGCCGGGCCGGCCGCCACGGAAGCCGCCGCCGCCGCCGCCCGGCCGCCGGTCGCGGTCGAAGTGGCGGGGGCGGTCGTCGCGGCCGCCGTCTCCCTCGCCCGCCACCACCGCCGCCGTGAGGCCAAGGCGCTCGATTTCAGCGGCGCTCTCCTCGGGCGTGAGCGCCTGGCGGCGCGAGAGCTTGATCTTCCCGTTCACGGGGTCGATCGCGATGATCTTGACCTTGACCTTGTCGCCCATTTTCACGACGTCGGTCGTCTCGCGAACGCGCCCCGGCGCGAGCTCGGAAATGTGGACGAGCCCGTCCATGCCCGGGAGGATCTGGACGAAGCAGCCGTAGGGCTCGATGCGCATGACCGTGCCGAGATACTCGGTGCCGATCTCGGGGACGGTCGTGAGCTGGCGGATCGCCTCGATGCACTTCTCGGCTGTCCCGAGGTCGCTCGAGGCGACCGTGACGGTCCCGTCGTCCTGTACGTCGATCTTGCAGGTGTATTCCTTCTGGAGCGCGCGGATCGTCTTGCCGCCGGAGCCGATGACGTCGCGGATCTTCTCTTCGGGGACGGTGATCGTGAGCAGGCGCGGCGCGAACGCGGAGAGCTCGGGGCGCGCGGCGTTCAGCGTCTGCTCCATTTTGTCGAGGATGAAAAGCCGGCCGTGGCGCGCCTGCTCGAGAGCCTGCTGGAAGATCTGCGGCGTGATGCCGCCGATCTTGATGTCCATCTGGAGGGCCGTGATGCCCGTGCGGGTGCCCGCGACCTTGAAGTCCATGTCGCCGTAGTGGTCTTCCTGCCCGGCGATGTCGGTCAGGACGGCGAACGCGTCGCCTTCCTTCACGAGGCCCATCGCGACGCCCGCGACCGCGCCCTTGACGGGGACGCCGGCGTCCATGAGCGCGATCGAGCCGCCGCAGATCGTCGCCATTGAGGACGAGCCGTTCGACTCGAGGATGTCGGACACGACGCGGATCGTGTACGGGAATTCCTTCTCGTCCGGCAGGACCGCCTGCAGCGAGCGCCACGCGAGGCGGCCGTGGCCGATCTCGCGGCGGCCGGGGGAGCCGAACCGCTTGACCTCGCCGACGGAGAACGGCGGGAAGTTGTAGTGGAGGAGGAAGGCGCGCTCGGACTCGCCCTCGAGATCCTCGATGAGCTGCGTGTCGTCGGACGTGCCGAGCGTCACCGTGACGAGCGCCTGTGTCTCGCCGCGCGTGAAGAGCGACGAGCCGTGCGTGCGCGGGAGGACGCCCGCTTCGATCGAGATCGGGCGGATCTGATCGAACGCGCGCCCGTCGAGGCGCTTCCGTTGCTTGACGATCGTCTCGCGTGTGAGCGTCTCGACGAGCTCCGACAGGGCGCGCTTGGCGAGCTTGCGCGTGTCAGGCTGGTCCTCGGGGATCAGCTCGACGCCGTATTTCTTGACTTCCTTGATCTTCGCGTACGACTCGATCTTTCCGGGATGCGTGAGGGCCTCCATCATCGGGCCCTCCCACTGCTTGCGGACTGCGGCGGCGAATTCCGCAGGCACCGGCGAGGGCGATTTGAAGGGCGCCTTGACGACGTTCCGGCGCGCGGCCATCTCGCCGATGGCGGCGACGATCTTCCGGACCTGCTCGTGGCCCTTCAGGATGGCTTCGAGCATCACGGCCTCGGAGACTTCCTTCGCGCCAGCCTCGACCATGGAGACGGCGTCGTGCGTGCCGACGACGACGAGGTCGAGCTCGGACTCCTTGCGCTCCTTCGCGGTCGGGTTGAAGACGAAGCGGTCGCCGATCCTGCCGACGCGGACGGCGCCGAGGATGTGGTGGAAGGGAATCGTGTTGATCGCGAGCGCCGCGGCGGCGCCGTTGATCGCGAGGACGTCGGGGTCGTTCTCGCCGTCGGCCGAGAGGACGAGGCCCACGACCTGGGTTTCGTGGTTGAAGCCCTCGGGGAAGAGCGGGCGGAACGGCCGGTCGATCATCCGGCACGTGAGGATTTCCTTCTCGGTGGGGCGCCCCTCGCGCTTGAAGAAGCCGCCGGGGATCCGGCCCGCCGCGTACTGGTATTCCTTGTACTCGACGGTGAGCGGAAGGAACTCGATGTCCTTCGCTTCCTTCGCGTAGCAGGCCGTCACGAGGACGACCGTGTCGCCGCACTTCACGACGGCGGCGCCATCGGACTGCTTGGCGATCTTGCCGGTCTCGATCGTGAGCGAGCGGCCATCGAGATCGACGGTCAGGGTGTCGTGCATGGGCAATTCCTTTCGCGTGGCCCGGCCCGGCGGGCACGAGAGCTCAGGCCGCGGAATGCGGGCCGAGGCGTGCCGCCGAACGTGAGGGAAGAAGGACTACTTGCGCAGTCCGAGGCGTTCGATCAGGGCCCGGTACCGCTCCGCGTCACGCCTCTTCACGTAATCGAGCAGGCGGCGCCGCCGGCCGACCATCTGGAGGAGCCCCCTCCTCGAATGATGGTCCTTGGCGTGGGCCTTGAAGTGCTCGGTCAGCTCGGAGATGCGCTTGGAGAGGAGGGCGACCTGGACCTCGGGAGACCCGGTGTCGCTCTCGTGGCGCCGGTAGCTGGTGATCGTTTCTGCCTTCTTCGTGGTGAGCTGGGCCAATTTCGTTTTTTCCTTGAAGATCTCTAATTTTTCAGCCCGCGAAGTTTACCGGGACGCACTCCGGGCGTCAAACGTCACTCTCCGAGGACGATCTTCGGGCGGGCGAGCGCGAGGACGCCTCTCCCGAGCGGCTCGAGGATGCCGAGGGCGAGGAGCTCGCCGCCGGCCATGAGGCGCACCATCGGGGCGCCGGCGGCTTCGGGCGGGACGCGTACGGGCACGCCGTGCCCGCTCTTGATCTTCGCGGCTTCAGCAGGAGCGAGGGAGACGGCCGGGAACGGGAGCGGGATTTCCGAAAGTCCGAGCCAGAACGGCTTCGACTGGCGCTCCCCGGGCGCTAAGGCCTCGAGCTCGGGCAACGTGCGCGCGTCCTCGAGGCGGAAGGGCCCGATCGAGGTGCGGCGGAGCGACGCGAGATGGGCGCCTAGGCCGAGCGCCTTTCCGACGTCGTGGGCGAGTGAGCGGATGTACGTGCCCGACGTGCACGAGATGCGGAAGCGCGCGACGTCGCCCTCGAGCGCGAGAATCGTGAACTCGCGGACGGTAACCGTCTTGGGGAGGTCGGGCACGGCCTCGCCCTTCCGCGCCAGGTCGTAGAACTTCCTGCCTTCGAACTTTTTCGCCGAGAAGGGCGGCGGTGACTGCCGGATCTCGCCCGTGAACGAGCGGCAGGCCTCTTCGAGGCGCGCGCGCTCCGGGCGGGGATCGGGGTGCGGCTCTCCGGCCGGCGTCCCCTCCGTGTCGTACGTGTCCGTCGCGATGCCAAAGCGCATCGAGCCCTCGTACGCCTTCTCCCAGCCCGTGAGGAACGACTGGAGCCGCCCGGCCCGGCCCACGCACAGCACGAGAAGCCCGGTCGCGGCGGGGTCGAGAGTCCCCGTGTGCCCGATGCGGCGCGTCCCGAGAAGCCGTCGCGCCACGTCCACGACGTCGTGGGACGTGAGCTTCGCGGGTTTGTCGACGAGGAGGAGGCCGGACGGGCCTTCGGGGCGCGGCGGAGATCCCGTCACTCGGGCCCCGGCACGGCTTCTGACGCGGCTGCGGTTTCCACACCGGCGGCTTCCACGGCGGCGGCGACCTCCGGAACCAGCGTCGCCTTCGCCGAAGCGAGCGTGCCCGTCACGCGGCAGCCCGAGGCGTTGCGGTGCCCGCCGCCGGCGTGACGCGCGGCGACGCTCCGGATGTCCACGACGCCCTTGCTGCGGAGCGAACAGCGAATCTCTCCGTTCTCGCCCTCCCGAAGCAGCAGGGCGGCGCGCACGCCCTCGATGCCGCGCGCGCGGTTCACGAGCCCCTCCGTGTCCGAATCCTTCGCGCCGCTCTCGTCGAAGAAGCGGCGGGGCAGCTCGACCGTCGCGACCGTGCCGTCGGCGTGGAGCTCGAGCGTCCCGAGGACGAGAGCCTCGAGCTTCAGCGCCGAGAGCGGCGCGGCCTCGAAGAGGAACTCGTTCACCGGCCCGGGCTGCGCGCCTTCGGCCACGAGGCGCGCCCCGAGCGCGAGCGCCTTGGGCGTCGTGTTCGAGTAGCGGAACGAGCCCGTGTCGGAGACGAGCGAGATCCAGAGATTCGTCGCGATGTCCTGAGAGAGCGGCCACCCAAGGAGGTCGAGGAGGTCGGCCACGATCTCGCCCACCGCCGCGGCCGGGAGGTCCACGAGGTTGAGCACGCCGTAGCGCGTGTTGCCGGGATGGTGATCGACGTTCACGACCACCCCCGCGAGGAGATTCGGCCAGCCGGCGCGATCCGCGTCGGGGCACTCCATCGTGAGGAGCGCGTCCCAGTCCGAGGGCCAGTCGGCGGGCAAGGCGTCCGCCACGAGAACGCGTGAGATTCCGGGCATCTTCGAGTACACGGACGACCACGCGTCGCGCATCACGACGCGCGCTTCCTTGCCGGCGGCCTCGAGCGCGAGCGCGAGGCCGAGCGCCGACCCGAGGGCGTCGCCGTCCGGGTTGCGGTGGCCCGTGAGGAGGAACCGCTTCCCGGTCGCGAGGAGCTTCGCGACGTCCTCGTAGGCGGCGTCGACGGCCGCGTCGCGCGGCGTCATGAGGCGTCGGGCTCGCCCGGGAGCTTCGGGATCGAGCGCAGCAGCTCCTCGATGCGTGCGCCGCGCTCGAGTGTGTGGTCCTCGGCGAAATGGAGCTCCGGCGCGTAGCGCAGGCTGCAGTTCTTCCCGACGAGCGAGCGCAGGCGTCCCCGCGCATGGTTCAGGGCGTCCACGGTTTTCTTGAACTGTTCTTCCTCGCCGAAGACCGACACGAAGACGCGCGCCGAGCGCAGGTCGTCGGCCATGACGACGTCCGTGATCGTCGCGAAGCCGATCGCCGGGTCGCGCAGGTCCTCCCTCAGGAGGCGCGCCAGCTCCGCCCGCACCACGTCCCCGACCTTCTTCGGGCGCCTGCCCGGAGCCGCTGCGGAACGTCTCTGTGTTGCCATCTCGTACCTGCTTTCAGCCGATCGTTCCGGCCCCGAAGGAGCTTCCCGGCGCGCCGACGTCCCCGAACCCCACGAGCTCGTGCCGCTCGTTCGCGATCTCGGCCCCGTTCTCTTCCGCATAGGCCTCGATGAAATTGCGGATCCTCTGCAGCAGCGGCTCCAGAGCCTCCGGATCGGGCCCCACCGCGGCGATCCCGAGGCTCACGCGCTGCAGGAGATCCTGATGCGCGACCTCGGCGGCCGAGATCTCGAAGTCGCCGCGAAGGCGGCTCTTCAGCGGCCTCAGGAACGAGCG
Source organism: uncultured Acidobacteriota bacterium (assembly GCA_937888435.1). Classification (GTDB taxonomy): domain Bacteria; phylum Acidobacteriota; class Thermoanaerobaculia; order UBA5066; family UBA5066; genus Fen-183. The sequence continues at coordinate 18,722 of CALAQS010000062.1, read as the reverse complement.
CTTCTCCTTGAGGCCCCGGCACCCGGGAAGATGAAATTCGAAAACCGTGATGGCGACGACCACGGACGCCTCAGGTCAGCGATCCCGCGAGCTCCTCGACGACGAACGCCTCGATGACGTCTCCGATCTTCACGTCCTGATAGCCCGCGATGCCGATGCCGCACTCGAAGCCCTGCTTCACCTCGGACGCGTCGTCCTTGAAGCGGCGAAGCGAGCCGACCTTGCCTTCGTAAATGACGCGGCTGTCGCGAATGAGGCGTACGGAAGCCGAACGCGGGATGACGCCGTCCGTGACCATGCAGCCCCCGATCGTCCCGATCTTCGGAACCTTGAACGTCTCGCGAACCTCGGCGTGCCCGCGGGTGACTTCCTTCTTGACGGTGTCGAGGAGGCCCGTCATGGCTTTCTTGATCTCGTCCGTGAGCGTGTAGATGACGGAGTAGAGACGGATGTCGATGCCTTCGTGGTCGGCGAGCTCCTGGGCCTTCTTCTCGGGCTTCACGTTGAACCCGATGACGATGGCGTCGGACGCCGAGGCGAGGAGGACGTCGTTCACCGAGATCGCGCCGACTCCGGAGTGCAGGACGCTGACCTTCACCTTCTCGGTGGAGAGCTTGCCGAGCGTCTGGACGAGGACCTCCTCGGAGCCGTGCACGTCGGCTTTCACGATGAGGGCGAGATCCTTCATCTCGCCTTCCTTCATCCGGTTGAAGAGCGAGTCGAGCGACATGCGCGAGGACTTCGTGAGCGATTCCTCGCGCTCCTTGAGTGAGCGGAACTGCGAGACCTGGCGCGCCTTGCCTTCGTCCTCGACGACCTGGAGCGTGTCGCCCGCGTTCGGGATGTCCTCGAAGCCCATGACCTCGACCGGCGTTGCCGGCGGCGCCTCGGCGACGCGCGCGGCGTGGTCGTCGAGCATCGCGCGCACCCGGCCCACGGCCGTGCCGGCGAAGAAGACGTCGCCGACGTGAAGAGTGCCCTGCTGCACGAGCACCGTCGCGAGCGTGCCCTTGCCGGCCTCGCGGCGCGCCTCGAGCACGACGCCTCGAGCGGGCCCCATCGCCACGGCCTTCAGCTCGAGGAGATCGGCCTGGAGCAGGAGCATCTCGAGGAGCTGGTCGATTCCGATTTTCTTCTTCGCGGAGATCTCACAGGCCACGACGTCACCGCCGAATTCCTCGACCAGGACACCCTTCTCGGCGAGCTCCTGCTTGACGCGCTGCGGGTTCGCGTCGGGCTTGTCGATCTTGTTGATGGCCACGACGATCGGCACTCTTGCGGCGCGCGCGTGGTCGATCGCCTCCAGGGTCTGCGGCATGACGCCGTCGTCGGCCGCGACCACGAGGACGACGATGTCCGTGGCCTTGGCGCCGCGCGAGCGCATCAGGGTGAACGCCTCGTGGCCCGGCGTATCGAGGAAGACGATGGGCTTGCCTTTCGCGACGACGCGGTAGGCGCCGATGTGCTGTGTGATGCCGCCGGCCTCGCCCTCGGCGACGTGCTCCTTGCGGATCGCATCGAGGAGCGACGTCTTGCCGTGGTCGACGTGACCCATGACGGTCACGACGGGCGCGCGCGGCACGCGCTCGCCGACGGCGGGCATCTCGGCCGACTTGGGCCGCGACAGCTCGGCTGCAGCCTGGTCGTTCGCGGTCTGCTGGCGCGAGAGCTCGAGCTCTTCCTCGAACGACACGACCGCCGCCTCGACGCCGAACTCCCGGGCGATCTCCACGGCCACCTTCGGGTCGAGCGGCTGGTTGATCGTCGCGAACACGCCGCGCGACAGGAACGACTTCATGAGGTCCTTCGCCAGGACCCCGAGCTTCTCGGAAAGCTCCTTGATGGTGACGCCTTCCGAGAGGAAGACGGGGCCCTCGGCCTTCTTCTTGACCTCGACGACCTCGCCGGTCTCCGTGGCCATCGTCTTCTTGCCGGCGCGACGCTGCGCGGACTTGGAAAGAGGCTTGGCTGCGAGCGCCTCGTCCGTTCCTTCGGCCGACGGCGTCGGGATGTCCTCGTAGGTGTCCTGTTTGTATGTGCCGAGGTACTCGCGCACGTCCTCTTCGAGCGCCGAGACCTCCTTCGTGCGCGGTTTTTTGGACGCGGTTTTCTTCGCGTCGTCCTTCTTGACGCCGAGGCCGGGCTTCGTGGCGTCCTTCTTCCGGCGCTCGGCCGTATCGGGCAGCACGGCGGGGGCCACGCCGAGCGGCGGGCGGCCGAAGGGTGGACGCGGTCCGAACCCGGGGCCCGAGGGACCGCCGGGGCGCGGGGCGAAGCCGGGGCGCGGCGGGAATCCGGGCCGCGGCGGCATGCCGGGGCGCGGTGGGAATCCGGGCCGCGAAAAGCCGGTTCCGGCGGGCGCGGCCGGCTGGGAGATGCGGGCGGGCCTCAGGGTGGCTGGACTCGGCGGCGCAGCGATGACCGCGCGGCCGAGTCCGCCGGCGCCGCGGAGCGGCAGTGCGGCGTTCGCGCCGGCCTGCGGGGGAGGGGAAGCGGTCCTGACGTGCGTGACGCCGGGCGAATGCGGTCCGGCGCTCGCGCCGTGGGACATCATCGCGTCGGGACGGAGAGCCGGTGCGGTTGGAATGGGAGCTACGGACGGACCCGGCGGAAAATCGCCCGTGCGCTTCAGGATGCGGCCGAGGGCACCGGCGGGCGCGGCGGGAGCCGGAGGCGGCGAAGTTTTCGGCACGACGGCCGGGGCGCTGACGCGGGCAGGCGGTGCCGCGACGGAGCGCCGGACGGCCGGGGCCGGCGTGTCGGCGGGGCGCGCCACGCGAACCGCCGGGGCCGCGGCCTGAGGAGGCGGAGTGAAGGGAGTGAACGCGACCGGAGGCGCGGCCGGGAGGGGAGCAGCGGGCGCGGGCTCGACGGAGGCCTCGGACGCCGACGCGGAGGGCGTCGCGGCTTCGACCTTCGGCGGAGCGGGCGACATTTCGGCTCCGCCGGCTGCGGCGGGAGAGGCGGCGGACGCTTCCGGCTCGAGAGCCGTCGCGGAGTCGCCCGCCTCGCCCTCTTCGGCGTCGAGGGAGCGCTCGACGATCTTGATGCGCTTCAACGCGGCGCGCTCGGTCCGCGCCTTGGCCGCCGAGGCGTTCGCCGCCGCGGCCGCGGCGGCGGCCGACGGGGCCTGCCTCACGATGAGCGATTTGGGCGCCTGCGTCTTGCCCATGAGGAGGGCCTGGGCGGTCGCGGGGTCGAGGACGGACTCGGCCGTCTTGACGTCGACGCCGATGCCCTGCAGAAGAAAGAGGACTTCCTTCGGGGGCTTGCCCATCATCTTGGCGAGCTGGGCGACGGTGAATTTGGCGGCTGTCGTCTTCAAGTCTGCGGGTCTCCCTCGGGGCCTTTCTCGCCCTCGGTCTCGGCCACTTCCTGGAACTCGAGGCCCTCGTCCGCGGCCTCCTCCTCTTCGGGCGCCTCCTCGAAGGCATGTGCCGTGTCCAGGACCGCGTCGCGCGCGGGCTTGTCGAGCGCGACCGAGGAGAGCGGATCGTCGCCCTCTTTGCCCTCGACTCCGCTCTCGGCGTCGAGGAGATCTCCGACGGTTGCGAAGCCCGCGGCCTCGAACGCCGCGGCGGAGGCGGCCTCGAGCCCGGGCACCTCGGAGAGGGCCGTGCCGCGGCGCTGCGAGGCGAGGAGCATCCGCTGGAGAGCCTGGGCGACCTCGGCCTTGACGGCCTGCTCGCTCTTGATCTCGATGCGGGCGCCGATCAGAGCCGCGGCGAGGCGGACATTCTGCCCGCGCTTTCCGATGGCGAGCGAAAGCTGGTCCTCTTCGACGATGCACTCGAGCGTGGGGACCGGCTCCACCGGCTCGCCGTCCGCGCCGGTCTCCGGCTCGGTCTCGTCGTCGGCCGGCATGGCCGAGACTCGCGTGATCTTCGCCGGGGAGAGCGCGTTCTGCGCGTACGTGATGAGGTCGTCGGAGTACTGGATGATGTCGATGCGCTCGCCGCGAAGCTCGCGCATGATGGCCTGCACGCGCGAGCCGCGCATGCCGACGCACGCCCCGACCGGGTCGACGTCCCTTTCGCGGGACGAGACGGCCACCTTCGCGCGGTCGCCGGGCTGCCGCACGCAGCCGCGGATGACGACGGTGCCGTCGTAGATCTCGGGGACCTCCATCTCCATGAGGCGCATGAGGAGCTCGGGCGCGGTGCGTGAGAGGATGATCTGCGAGCCCTTCGGGTTCTTGTGGACGTCCGCGAGCACGCCGCGCACGCGCTCGCCCTGGGTGTAACGCTCCGCGCGCGACTGGTGCTCGCGCGGGATTGCCGCTTCCGTGCGCCCGAGGTCGACGATCATGTCGCCGCGCTCGAACCGCTTGACCGTGCCTGTGACGAGCTCGCCGAGCTTTGGGAAGTATTCGTTGTAGATGTTGTCGCGCTCAGCCTCGCGGACCTTCTGATAGAGGACCTGCTTGGCGCTCTGGGCGGCGATGCGGCCAAGGCCTTCGGTCGAGCGATAAAGACGGATCTCGTCGCCGAGCCCCATCGCGGCCGGCTCGATGACCGATTCCTCGCCCACCGACCCCTCGCCCTTCGGATTCCGTACGACTTCCCAGCTCTGGCCAAGGAGCTCGCTCTGAGGAAGCGCTTGCGCCTCCTCGGGGAGCACTTCGATGTACGGCAGGCGGATCTCCTTCTCGGGGTCGACGGGCGCGGCCGGAGCGGCCGCGGGCGCCACCGCTTGCCCGAGCGGCACGTCGTCCGGGTCGATTGCGGCCGTGGGCGCCGTCTCCTCCGGCTTGATCGTCTTTTCGGCCACGATCCGATACGGGGTCCACGCCGTCAGCGTCCCGGTCTTCTGGTCGAACCGGGCGGCCATTTCGCGGACCTTGTAGACCTTGCGGGCGGCAGTCGCGATGGCTTCCTCGAGTGCGGCGACGAGCCGCTCGAAATCGATCTCCTTGTCGCGGGAGGCCGCGCGCAGGGCTTCGATGATCTCGTCGGCGCGCGTCGCGGGCGGGGCCTGGGCCGCTTTCGAAGCCTTCGCCTCGCGGCCTTTGGCGCCGCCGCGCGAGCCCTTGCCCGTCTTCTTTTCCGGCTTTTCCGGCGCCGCTCCGCTTTCCGTCGGGGGTTGAGTCGCACTCATCGTGTCGTGTTCTCCGTGGGCCGCATTCTGTTCAGAGCTCGGGGACGAGGCGCGCGAGCCGGACGTCGCCGAACCGCGCAGTGTATCTTCGGTGCTGATCCTCATCAAGGACCGTCAGGGCGTCCCCCTGGACGTCCTCGAGAACGCCCTTGAGCCGCGCCGCTCCGTCCACCTTTCGGACGAGCTGGACCATGACGCGCCGGCCGCGGAAGCGGGCGCAGTCCGTGAGAGTCCACAGGGGCCGGTCGAGGCCGGGGGAGGAAACCTCGAGCGCGTACTTCGGGAGACGCTCCTCGAGGGGGTCGAGGATCTCCGAAGCCGCACGCGAGGCTGTCTCGCAGTCCTCCAGCGTCACACCGGCCGGCTTGTCCACGGTGAGCGTCAGCGTGGCGCGTGAGCCCGTCTTCCATTCGACGTGGCAGAGCTCCAGCCCGAGCGCGGCGATGCGCGCGCGAAGGAGGTCCGCCATGACGCCGTCGAATGGAAGCGCCGCCTGGTTCATGGTGCCGTTTCGTACCTCTAGGGGGCCGTTTTGGGGCAAAAAAAAGAGGGCGTGTGCCCCCTTTCAAGCCCCTTGAAAGTCCGCTCCTGAATTATAGGCCGCGCGGCTCCCGGGGGCAAGGGCCGAGCGCCTGAAACCGCGTGAAACCGCGTAACATGCGCAGCGGATCGACGTGGCACGGACTTCCCATGAGGGGAGCCCGGCGCGCCACGAATCGCCCTCCCGAGGCAACACATCAGCGATCTCATCGTCATCCGTCTGAACGACGAGTTTGTCGAGGGCGTGGAAACCGCCGAGGCTTGGCCTCCCCGGGAAGGCCTGCCCCCCGGAGAAGATCCGTTCGACGAGAAGGCGATGCTTCCCGCGCCGGAGTTCCTGCCGCCTGGCGCCGTCGTGCAGCACGACTCGCGGCGCATCAACGCCGAGCGCGCGTTCGCGGTCTCCGTCATCCTGCACCTCCTCCTCGTCATCGCCCTCCTGACGGTGAAGCTCCCGGCGCGCACCGCCGCACAGAACGACATGGACCCGCTCGGCCTCCAGAGCCTCATGAGCGCGACGCCGCCCGATCCGGCGATCCCGGTCCAGTTCTTCCCGGCGCCCGGCGCGCGCGCGAAGGAGGCGCCGAAGACCGGGTTGCCGTCGGACATGAACCGGCAGGCGCACGGCGGCGACCGCACGCTCCCGGTGATGCCGGCGCCGAAGGCCTATCCACAGGCGGGCATTCGCGACCTCGAGGCTGGAAAGCCGGGTCCGAGAGTCGCGGCCGCGCCCGCGGCTCAGCCGCCTGCGGGAAGAGAGGCGGGCGAGAGATCGAAGCTCACGGACCTCGCGCCCGGCGGTTCGCTCCACGACCCGCCGACAGCCGAGGAGCGGGCCGCCCGGCAGCGGTTGCTCGGCATTCCGGGCCCCGACCTCAGCGCGATCACCGCCGACTCGGCCCGTAGGGCCGCCCAGTCCGGCGGCGGCGGAGAGGACGGTGGGGGCTTCGAGCGGGAAGGGGGATTTGTCGACTCGGGGCCGCTCTCGTTCGACACGGTCGGGTACGACTGGGGTGCGTACGCCGCCGAGATGATCAGAAAGATCAAGCGGAACTGGGACGTGCCTGCTCTCGCGCGCTATGGCGTGAAAGGCCGGATCACGATCCGCTTTTTCATCCTGAAGGACGGCCGGGTCGAAGCCGAGGCGGTCCTCTCGAGCTCCGGGCATCCCCCGTTCGACAACGCCGCATTTCAGGCCATCGCGCACTCGAGCGCGTTTCGCCCGCTGCCGAGCGACCTCGGGCACGACCGCGAGGGCGTGACGGTCACGTTCTTCTACAACATGCGCCCCGAAGACGAGTATGCCGGCAGGGCCCGGCCGCGATAGGAAGCGAGATGGCTGGCATCAACGACCCCGGGGAGATCGCCCGCGCCCTGAAAACCGCCAGGACGATCGCCGTCGTGGGCTGCTCGCCCAAGGGCAATCGCCCGTCGCACGCGATCGCGAGCTATCTGCTGAGCGCGGGGTTCGACGTGATCCCCGTGAACCCCGGCCACACAGAGATTCTGGGGCGCACGTGCTATCCGGATCTCGCTTCCATTCCGAAGGACGTGCGGCTCGACATCGTGGACGTCTTCCGGCGCTCGGAATTCGTGCCCGGGATCGCCGACGCAGCCTTTGCGCGCGGGGTTGGATTCTTCTGGATGCAGGACGGCGTCGTGGACGAGGGTGCGGCCCGCCGCCTCGCGGCGGCGGGCATCCCCGTGGCGATGGACCGCTGCATCTACCGCGACCATACCGCTCTTTGACGGGATGTCGCTTTGACACGGAAAGACCGGCACGGACTTTGCCCATAAGGCGAACGAGGGGCGGCAGAGGCCGTCCTCGACGAGGATCTATCATCTATGGACGGTATGCGTACAAAAACGAAGGTTCTGTCTCTCGCGGCTCTCCTCACCGGCTCGGTCGTCTTCGGGATGATCCTCGCCGGCACCCTCGACTTCACCAAGCACGCGTCGGCCCAGAAAACGGCCGCCGCTTCCGCCGTCGCGGCGGCCGCGACGGCGGAAGCTCCCACTCGCGCCCCTCAGATGATCGCGCTGCCGTCCTTCGCCGACATCGCCGAGCAGGTCATGCCGGCCATCGTCTCGGTGACGGCCACGGACATCATCAAGGCCGACAAGCGCCGCCGGAGCTTCCACAACTTCGGAAACCCGGACGGCTCCGACCCGTTCGAGTTCTTCTTCGGTCCGGACGGACCAAGGCGCAAGGGCGCAGACGACGACGAGGACCAGAAGCAGCTCTCGGGAGGCACGGGCTTCCTCATCGAGAGTGATGGCTACATCCTCACGAACAACCACGTCATCGAGGGGGCTGACAAGATCGAGGTCAAGGTCGGCGACAAGGACGACTACGCGGCGAAGATCGTGGGCCGCGACCCGGCCTCGGATCTCGCGCTCCTGAAGATCGACGGGGCCCGGCCGTTCCCCACCGTGAAGCTCGGGGACTCGGACCGCATCCGCGTGGGCGAATGGGTCATGGCTATCGGCGACCCGCTCAACTTCGACAAGTCCGTGACCGTGGGCGTTATCTCCGGCAAGGGCCGGTACGCGGGCCTTTCCCGCGCGACCGCGAATTTCGAGAGCCTCCTGCAGACCGACGCGGCGATCAACTTCGGCAACTCGGGCGGCCCGCTCGTGAACGTGGCCGGCGAGGTCGTCGGGATCAACACCGCGATCGCGCGCGCGCAGAACATCGGCTTCGCGGTGCCCGTGAACATGGCCAAGCGCCTATTGCCCCAGCTTCGGAAAGGCAAGGTCGTGCGCGGCTTTCTCGGCGTCGGCATCGAGTCGATCGACAAGAAGTGGCAGGAAACCTACGATCTGAAGGCGCCCGAAGGCGCCCTCGTGACCTCGGTCGAGGCCGGAAAGCCCGCGGAAAAGGCCGGGCTGAAGCGGGAAGACATCATCACGAAGGTGGACGACGTCGCCGTGAAGAACAACCGCGACCTCATCGACTACGTGTCGGGCAAGGGTCCGGGCACGAAGGTCACGATCGCGTACCTCCGCGACGGCAGGGAGAAGACCGCCGTCGCGACGCTCGAAGAGAGGGTGGAAGCCGGCGAGAAGCCGACCAAGGAAGAGGAGGATTCGAGCGCCGGCAAGCAGAAGATGCTTGGCCTCGAGCTCGACGAGCTCACGTCGCAGGCGCGCCGGGCCTACGGCCTCGACCGTGAGCTCCAGAAGGGCGTCATCATCACGCACGTCAAGCCGGTCTCGCCCGCGGGCGACGCGAACCTCCAGGAAGGCGACGTCATCCTCGAGGTGAACGGCACGGCCGTGGGATCGGTGGAGGAGCTGCAGGCGCAGATCCGGAAAGCGCCGAAAGGCAAGTACGTCCGTTTCTACGTTCAGCGCGGCGGCGGGCACGGACAGGCGCTGAAATTCCTCGCGGCCGTGAAGCCCGAGTGACCGGGCGGCTCCGGGGGGCCTGGAGGCTCTCGCCGGCTAGCGAAAAAGGCGGTCAGCTTGATGCGAGGGCGGCGTCCAGGGAAGAGGGGTGCCTCGACGAGCCGGCCGGCGCCGGGGCGAGAGCAGCCGCGAAGTCGTGACGGTTCGCGCGGAGGACGCGGCCGCTCGCGTCCCGCCCGACGCGCTCGTAGAACGCGTCGCGCTCGAAGGGCTCGCGGCCGGCGCCCCGGATCATCCGCTCCATCTCGGCGCGCGAGAGGCCGGACTCGGTCTTCGCGCCCGCCGCGTGCGTGATGGTCTCCTCGGTCACCGTGCCCACGAGGTCGTCCGCGCCGAAGTGAAGCGCCACGGGCGCGAGCTTCTCGCCGATCTGCACCCAGTACGCCTTGACGTGCTCAACGTTGTCGAGCATGAGGCGTGCGACGGCGATGACTTTGAGGTCCGTGAGGCCCGTCGCCGGGGGCAGATGGGGGAGCTGCGTCTCCTCGGGATGGAACGCGAGCGGGATGAACCCGAGGAAGCCCGCCGTTTCGTCCTGCAGCTCGCGGATGCGCACGAGGTGGTCCACGCGGTCCTCGACGGTCTCGACGCTGCCGTAGAGCATCGTGACGTTCGTCCTGACGCCGTTCTCGTGGCAGAGGCGCGCGACCTCGAGCCAGCGCTCTCCGGAGATCTTGTCGCGGCAGATGAGGTCGCGGACGCGTTTCTCGAAGATCTCGGCGCCTCCGCCGGGGCACGAGTCCATACCGGCGGCCTTCAGGTCGCGGATGACGTCGACGACGTCTCTCTTGCCGACACGCGCGATCCAGTCGAGCTCCACCATCGTCCACGCCTTGAGGTGGACGCCCGGGAAGCGGGCCTTGAGCGCGCGGAGGAGATCGAGGTACCAGGAGTAGGGGAGCGACGGGTGGAGCCCGCCCACGATGTGGAGCTCGGTGATTCCGTCGTGCCAGCCGGCGGCGGACTCGGCGACCGCTTCCTCGATGGACATCGTGTAACCGCCGTCCACGCCGGGCTTGCGCGCCCAGGCGCAGAGCGCGCAGTCCACCCAGCAGAGGTTCGTGGGGTTCAGGTAGCGGTTCACGTTGTAGTAGCCGGTGTTGCCGTGCCTTCTCTCGCGCACGAAGTTCGCGAGCGCGCCGACGCCGAGGACGTCGGACGAGGTGAACAGCGCGACGCCGTCGTCGAATGAGAGGCGACGGCCTTCCGCGACCTTTACGGCGATCGGAAAGAGCGGCGAGCCGGCGAAACGCTCCAGTAGGACGCTCAATCCGGCATGTCACCCTTGGCGATGGGGCGCGAGAGAGCGGGCGGGTTTTGCTGCTCGTCGACGGCCTTCGGGTTCAGCTCGTCGTACCGGCCGGCGTAGCGGGCGTAGCAGGACGCGCAATAGCGCGAATCGGGCGTGAACGCGAAGTCGACCACGGTGCCCGAAGCGAAAAGCTCGTCGCAGGTCTCGCCGCAGGCGTCGCAGGTTCCCTTGAGGCGGAGGCGTTTCCAGACGGGTCCTGACATGACGGGGATCTTACCCGGCGGGGCGCGGGCGGGGAAAGGCGGAGCAGAATCGCCTCGCATGTCGCTCGTCTCCACGACGGCCTTCATTCTGAAGGTCGACCCTCTCTCGGAGAAGAACCTCGTCGTGGCGCTGCTCACGAAGGACCACGGCGTCGTGCGCGCGGCCGTGCGTGGCGCGCGCGGAAAGTCGAAGCGGGCCGCCGCGCTGCAGCTCCTCACGGAAGTCTCGCTCACGTATTTCCGGCGCGAGGGCGCCGATCTCGCGCGCGTCGACGGCCTCGAGATCGTCGCGAGCGCGTTCGACCTCGCGTCGCGCGCCGAGACGGCGATGCTCCTCCCGTATCTCGCCGAGAGCGCGCTCACGTTCGTGCCCGAGTCCGAGCTGGGAGGCGACGTCTTCCGCCTCGTGAGGCACGTCCTCGACGCCCTCGAGGCGGGTGTCCCCGCGCCGCTCGCCGCGCGGTACTTCGAAGTGTGGCTCCTGCGCTTCGCGGGGGTCCTGCCCGAGGACGACGCGCCGGAAGAGATCCGCCTGCTCATCGGGGTGATGAGGAGGCTTCCTCTCATCGCGCTTTCCCTCAAGCCGCCGAGGCCCGCGGCTCTCGGCGCTCTCGAGAGCCTGACGCGCGAGGCGCGTCGGACCTTCCTCGGCCACGAGCTGAAAAGCTACCAGTTCCTCGGCGTGCTCGGCTGAGCGCCGATTCGGTACACTTGGCACCCCCAAGGCGGGCTCACACGACATGGACCTGCAGACTCTCATCCTGAAGTTGTCGACCCACTGGGCGTCGAAGGGCTGTCTCCTCGAGCAGCCGTGGGACGTCGAGGTGGGGGCGGGGACGATGCATCCAGCCACCTTCCTGCGCGTCCTCGGACCGGAGCCGTGGCGAGCGGCGTACGTGCAGCCGTCGCGGCGCCCGGCCGACGGGCGATACGGCGCGAATCCGTTCCGGCTCGTGAAGCACCTGCAGTACCAGGTCGTCCTGAAGCCCGCGCCAGCCGACGTGCAGGACCTTTACATCGAGAGCCTCGTCGCCCTCGGCATCGACCCGAAGGAGCACGACCTCCGCTTCGAGGAGGACAACTGGGAGTCGCCGACGCTCGGGGCGTGGGGGGTCGGCTGGCAGGTGCTCCTCGACGGCATGGAGATCACGCAGTTCACGTACTTCCAGCAGGCCGGCGGCATCGACCTCGCGCCGATCACGGCCGAGATCACGTACGGGCTCGAGCGGATCACGATGTTTCTCGCAAAGCGAGAGAGCGTGTATGACATCGAGTGGGCGCCCGGCATCACATATGGCGAGGTGCGCAGGCAGGACGAATACGAGGTCTCGAAATACGGATTCGAAGTGGCCGACACGGCTCTCTGGCAAACGCTGTTCGAGCGCTTCGAGGCCGAGGCGGCACGCTGTCTCGACGCGGGGCTCGTGCTTCCGGCGTACGACCTCGCGCTGAAGTGCTCGCACGCGTTCAACATCCTCGACGCGCGTGGCGCCGTCTCGGCGACGGATCGCGTCGGCGTCATCCGGCGCGTGCGCGAGCTCGCGGTGGGCTGCGCGAATGCGTACGTGGCCTCGCGAGAGGCCCAGGGCTTCCCGCTGCTTCCCAAACCGGCGTCAGAACCTGCGCGAGACGAGGCGGGAAATGGCTGAATTCCTGTTCGAGATTCTCGCGGAGGAGATTCCCGCCGGAGTCCTGCCAGCAGCTCGCGAGGAGCTTCTCGCGCGCGCGACAGCCGCGTTCGCCGAGGCGAGGCTCGGGGGCACGCTCGCCGTGCACTCCACCTCGCGCCGGCTCGCCCTCGTCGGCGAGGACGTGGCCGACCACCAGAGAGACGCCGAGGCCGAAGTCACCGGCCCGCCGGCCTCGATCGGCTACGACGCCGACGGCAACCCGACGAAGGCCGCGACGGGCTTCGCGAAAGCGCATGGCGTTGCCGTGGAGGACCTCCGCGTCGCGTCGCTGCCGAAGGGCGCTTACCTCGTCGCGCGCAAGGTGACGCCCGGGCGTCCGGCGAACGAGGTGCTCGGCGAGATCCTTCCGCCGCTCGTCGAGAAGATGACGTTCCCGCGCATGATGCGCTGGGGCGACGGCACGCCGCAGTGGATCCGGCCGGTTCACTCCGTGCTCGCGCTCTTCGACGGGCTCGTGATCCCGATGACGCTCTTCGGCGTCGAGAGCGGGCGCACGACGTATGGCCACCGCACGCTCGCCCCGGGGCGCATCGTCACGATGGGCGTCTCCGACTGGCTCCAGAAGCTGCGCGCCGCGCACGTGGAGCCCGATCTCGCCGTCCGGCGGGCCCGCTTCGAGGAGCTCTCCCGCGCTCTCGCGGCCGAGGTCGGAGGCGAGCCCGCGGACGATGCCGCCCTTCTCGACACGTGGGCGCATCTCGTCGAGTCGCCCTGCGTCGTGCGCGGCTCGTTCGACCCCGCGTTCCTCGAGCTGCCAGAGGAGATTCTCGTCACCTCCATGCGCGAGCATCAGAAGATGCTGCCCGTGCGCGCGGGCGGCCAGCTCGCGCCCCACTTTCTTGCCGTCTGCGACCAGGCGGGCGACCCGAAGGGCCTGATCGCTCGGGGCAACGAGTGGGTCACCGCCGCGCGCTTCTCGGACGCGCGTTTCTTCTGGGACGACGACGGGAAGACGAGGCTCGAGGACCGCCTCCCGAGGCTCGGCAATCTCCAGTTCCAGGAGGCGCTCGGCGACTACCTGAAGAAGACGGGCCGCATCCAGGATCTCACCGAGAAGCTCGCCGCGCGCCTCGGCCTCTCGCACCTCGACGGGATGCTCGTGCGTGCGGCAAAGCTCGTGAAGGCGGACCTCGTGACCGACATGGTGCGCGAGTTCCCCGACCTGCAGGGGGTCGTGGGCGGCCTCTACGCACGCCGTGACGGCGAGCGCGAGGAAGTCTGGCAGGCGCTGTACGACCACTACCGGCCGGCTTCGGCCGACGACGGCGTGCCGCGGGGAGACGTGGGCGGCGCCGTGGCGCTCGCCGACCGCCTCGACACGATCACGGGCCTCTTCGGCCTCGGCCTCGCGCCGACCGGCTCGAGGGACCCGTACGCGCTACGGCGCGCGGCGCTCGGCGTCGTGAGGATCCTCCTCGACAAGAAATGGCGACTCGACCTGCCGGCCGCGTGCGCCGACGCCGCGGCGCTCCACGGCGGGCTGCCGCGCGCGAAGGACGAGCTGCTGGAGGAGCTGTCGGCGTTCTTCCTCGAACGCCTGCGCTTCCTCCTCGAGAGCAAGGGGCACGCGCCCGACACCGTCGCGGCGGTCCTCACGACCGCGTGCCCCGATTTCGCGGACGCCGCCGAGCGCGTGGAAGCCGTCGAGGCGCTCCGCAAGGAGCAGGACTTCGCGCCGCTCGCGACCGCGTTCAAGAGGATGCAGAACATCCTCGAGAAGGCCCCGGACGAAGGCGCCGAACTCGACCCGGCGAAGATGACCGACGACGCCGAGAGGGCGCTCGCGCTCGACTATCTGCAGGCGCGCGGCATGCTCGACGACCTCGTGGCGAACCGCCGGTACCGCGACGCGCTTTCCATCATGGCGTCCCTCGGCCCGAGCCTCGACCTCTTCTTCACGGAGGTCCTCGTCATGGCCGAGGACCCCGAGGTGAGGGCGAATCGCATTGCGCTCCTGCGGTCGATCCGCGACCAGTTCGTGCGCGTCGCGCGCTTCTCGGAAATCCGGGGCTGAGTCGCGGCGTCAGCACGGTGTCCGTGATCTCGAACGCGCTCCTGCTCCGCCGCGTTCCACCTTGAACCGTCAGCGCATTCGTTTCGCCTTGGAGTCCACGCGTGGGCCGCGGGCCTTCAGAGTCACGCGCTGGCCCTGCGCCGGGCGGTCGACGCCGCGCCCGAGCAGCTCGAGAAGATCGGACACCGTGACGATCCCGACGAGCCGGCCCGGGTGCCCCTCCTCGACGACGGGCAGACAGCCGATCGTGCGCCCGCGCATCAGGTTCGCGGCCTGCTTGACCGACATATCCGGGCTGGCCGTCACGACGTGCGTCGTCATCAGCTCGGCAACACGGTGCTTCTCGCGGAAGTCGTACTGATCGGGCACACCGAGGTCGCGCTGCGAGAGCACGCCCGCGAGTTCCGAGTCGCTCTTGACGACGAGATGCCGGATGCCCTTGAGCTTCATGGAATCGAACGCGACCTGCGCGTTCTCCTGACGGTCAATCGTCTCCACATGGCGGGTCATCACGTCCTGGACGCGCATGAAACCTCCTCGGGGGAGCTCTCTTCAACCCCCCTTGAACGTGGGGCCGCGCGGGGCTCGTCTGCAAGGGGTATTTGAACCAGGCGGGACGGGGGTCGTAGAATCGGCGACGGGAGCTTTCCATGCCTCTTCTGGAATACCGCTGTTCGGATTGCGGAAAAAGGACCGAGGATCTCGTCCTCGCGGGGGACACGGCCCGGCCGCCGAAGTGCTCGTCGTGCGGCTCGAAAAAGGTCTCGCGCCTGCTCTCGACGTTCGCGGCGCAGACGGCACAGCCCTCGAGCGGCGGTTTCGACGCGTCGACCGCCTGCGGCGGCGGCCCCTGCGGCATGCCGGACGTCTGCGGCGCGGGCCGCGGGTTCGAGGAGAACTAGCCGCTCCCTGAGCCCCGCCGTCCCTGGAGCATTTGAATCACGCGGAATGCGCGGATGCGTCGTCCTTTGCGTGTTAGCCTTTTCGAATGGATGCTCTCTCGGCGCGCGCGCCCGTTTTCGGCCACGACCTGCTTTCCCTTCTCCAGCAGATGGGCGGGAAAGCGAGTGTCGAAGCTCTCCGTAACGCCGCGGCCGGCGCGTTCGGCGCGGACGCGGTGTACGGGAACTGCCACGGCGACCGCTTCTCGTTCCACGAGGTGCTCGCTTTCCTCGCGTCGCGCGGCAAACTCGAGCATCGCGGGGACGAGGTCTCCCTCGGGTCCCTGCCCGCCTGCTCCGGCCACTGACGATACGGCCGCCCGACCGCCCACGCCTTGGGCGGGCCGTCGTCAGAGCGCCCGAATGGCTTCCGCGACGACCGCGAAATGGCAGGCGGCCGCGATGATGACGAGGGCGTGGAAGACTTCGTGGTATCCGAAAACCCTCGGAAAGGGATTGGGACGCCGGAGTGCGTAGACGACCGCGCCCAGGCTGTACACGATGCCGCCTAAGGCGAGGAGGACGACGGCCCCGGTTCCGAGCGCCGCTTTCAGTGCCGGCAGGATCGGAAGGGCCGCCCAGCCGAGGAGGACGCACACGGCCGCGACGAGGACCTTCGGCGCCCCTACCCACGCGATGGACAGAACGACCCCGAAGAGAGCCCCCGCCCACACGACGCCGAGCAGGACCCATCCCGCGCGGTTCTCGAGAAGGAAGGCGAACGGCGTGTACGTCCCGGCGATGAGCAGGAAGATCGCGGAATGGTCGACGCGCCTGAGAACCAGGCGGACCCGCTCGGACCACGTGGGCCGGTGGTAGATGGCGCTCACGGCGAAGAGTGCGACGAGAGAGACTCCGTAAACGATCGCTCCAACGCGCGCGCGCGGCCCCGAGGCGTTGAGGACGAGGACTCCCCCGGCGATCGCCGCGACGAACGCGGCGACCTCATGGAGGACGCCCCGGAGGAGGGGCTTGGACGGGGCCGGAATCCAGGCGCTCGGAGTCGTCACGGTTCCATCCTACGCCGCCGTCTTGCGGAAGCGCGACACGGCGAGGCCGATGATGACGAGCGTGTAGAAGGTGAGCCAGGCGACCGGCTCCCAGAGCTCCGTCAGGCCCGCGCCGCGCAGGACGATGCCGCGGACGACCTCGATGAAGTACTTCGCGGGAATCACGTAGGACAGGAGCTGGAAGAACTTCGGCATTCCGGCGATCGGGAAGACGTAGCCGGAGAGGAAGATGAACGGCAGCAGGAAGAAGAACGACATCTGCATCGCCTGCATCTGCGTCTTCGCGAGCGTCGAGAGGAGCATCCCGAGGCCGAGGACGGCCGCGATGAACATCAACCCGACGAGGTAGAGCTCGACGACGTTTCCGGCGATCGGCACCTGGAAGAGGTAGCGCATCAGGATGATGATGAGCGTGAGCTGGAAGACGCCGATCAGGACGAACGGCGCGATCTTCCCGAGGATGATCTCGACGCGCGTCACGGGCGTGACCTGAAGCTGCTCGAGCGTCCCGCGCTCCCTCTCGCGCACGATCGCCATTGCCGTGAACTGGATGAGCGTGAAGCTCAGGAGGATCGCGATGAGGCCCGGGATGATGAACGTCGCCGTGCGGAGGTCGGGGTTGTACCAGGGCCTCACGCGCAGGTCGACGGGCGGCCCGGACTCGTTCCAGCCGGCCTTCGCGGCGAGCGTCCGCATCGAGAGCTGGCTCGAGATCCCGCCCGCGATCCCCATCGCCTGGCTCGCGGTCGTCGTGTCCGAGGCGTCCACGACGAGGAGGGCCTTGGCGGGGGTGCCGCGGCGCCGGTCCTTGCCGTAGTCGTGGTCGATCACGAGGCCGACCGCGGCGTGGCCGGCGTCGATCTCGTGGCGCAACGCGGCCTCGGAGTCGACGTGCTCCACGATGTCGAAGTACTCGCTCGCCGTCATCTTGGCGACGAGCTCGCGGCTGTCGTAGGACTTGTCTTCGTCGAGGACCACCGTCCGGAGGTGCTTGACGTCGTAGTTGATCGCGTAGCCGAAGATGAGGGTCTGGAGGATCGGCACGATCACGATCATCCGGAGCGTGATCGTGTCTCGGCGCAGCTGGAGGAACTCCTTGCGGACGAGGGCCAAAAGGCGGTTCATCGTTCCTCCGTCAGGCCGCCACGGCCGCGCCGGAAGGCGTGGCGCTCCGGGCGAGCGACACGAACACGTCCTCGAGCGAGGGCTCGGCGGCCTCCAGCGCGCCGAAGCGCGCGAGGAGCCGTGCCGCCACGTCCGCCTCGCCCGCGCGGGCGACGGCCCTCAGGCGCCGGCCGAAGAGATAGGCGTCCTCGAGGCTCGGATCGCCCCGCACGGACGCGAGCGCCGCGAAGGGTTCCGAGGCGAGCGGCACCTCGAGGAGTCGCCCCGCGAGCGCGCCCTTCAGCTCGGGCGGGCTGCCCGAGGCGATCAGCTTGCCGTCGAGAATGAACGCGAGGCGATCACACTGCTCGGCCTCGTCCATGTAGTGCGTCGTGACGAGGACCGTCATCCCGCGCGCGGCCGCGAGCTCGTAAATCAGGTCCCAGAAGAGGCGTCGGCCCTTCGGGTCGACGCCGCCGGTCGGCTCGTCGAGGAAGAGGAGCTCTGGCTCGTGGAGGAGGGCCGCCGCGAGAGCGACGCGCTGGCGCTGGCCCGTCGAGAGGTTCTCCGTGAGCTCCCCGAGGAGCGGCTCGAAGCGCAGACGCGAAGCGAGCGTGCCGACGCGGTCGGCGAGACGAGGACGTGAAAGGCCATAAATGGAGCCGAAGAACTCGAGGTTCTCGAGCACCGTGAGGTCGAGGTAGAGCGAGAACTTCTGGCTCATGTACCCGAGGCGCTTCTTCCACTTCTCCGTGTCCTTCGCGACGTCGAGGCCGCCGAAGCCGGTCGCCCGCCCCGACGTGGGCTCGAGGAGGCCCGTGAGCATCCTGATCGTCGTGGACTTTCCCGATCCGTTCGGGCCGAGGAAGCCGAAGACATTCCCGCGCGGGATCTCGAACGACACGCGGTCGACGGCCGTGAAGTCGCCGAAGCGGCGTGTGAGGTTCTCGCAGCGGAGAAGAATATCCGATGAGGACGAGCGAGAAGAGAAAGAAGAAGATTTCTTAGAAGGTGAAGAGAGCGGGAGCGAGGGTGGGATAGGGCGAGCGGGCTGGTTGCTCATGCGGGCAGCCTCGTCGCCGTTCTCGCTGAAGAGCACGAACGCGTCCTCGAGCGTCGGCGCCACGCGGCGAATGTTGTCCGCTGGGACGAGCCCCGCGAGCGCCTCGCTGACTCTACCTTCTAAGAAATCTCCCGGTCTCCCCGGTTCCCCGGTCTTCTCTCTCCCTCTCACGTGCAGCTTCGTCCCGAAGAGGGAGATGTCGTCCAACTCGGGCATGGCGGCGAGGCGCTCGCGCGCTTCGGCGCGCGCGTCCGTCGCGATCTCGACGAGCGCGCGCGGGTAGGCCGCGAGGATCTCGTCGCGCGTGCCGGTCGCGACGAGCCGGCCGTCGTCGAG
>CALAQS010000061.1 GCA_937888435.1 uncultured Acidobacteriota bacterium | reverse complement strand
CGTGCTACCGCAACGATCGGATCCGACGTGAGCTGGGATTCACGCCCGCGACGACTCTGCAGGCGGCGCTCCCCGAGATCGTGCTCGCAAGGACGCAGGCCTCGTGACGCCTTCGAACGTCCTCACGGGCGCCGCGATCGCGTTCTCCGTCTCCGCCGTCCTGTCCTTCGCGCTCGCGCGCTCGACGTGGTCGTCCTGGCCGCGCGACGTGCCAAACGAGCGCTCGCTGCACAAGGCGCCCACGCCGAGGACGGGCGGCCTCGCGATCCTGCTGGGTCTCGTCACGGCGCTCGACGCGACGCTGGGCCGTCCCGAGGGTCCGGCGCTCTGGATCTGCGCGGCGACGGGCGTTCTCGCCCTCGTCTCCTTCGTCGACGACCGCAAGGGGCTGCCGGTCGGCGTGCGCCTCCTCGCGCAGGTCCTTGCCGCCGCCGCCGCGGTCTGGGGCGCTGGCCTCGCCGCGCCCCGCGCGTGGCTCCCGTTCCTCGGCGACGTCGCGTTCGGCGTCCTCGCGGCGCCGCTGAGCTTTCTCGGTCTCCTCTGGCTCACGAACCTCTACAACTTCATGGACGGGATGGACGGCTTCGCGGGCTCGATGACCGCGATCGGCGGCGCGTTCCTCGGGCTCGCGCTGCTCCGAGGTGGAGCGGCCGGCGCCGCCTCGCCCGCGTTCTTCCTCGCGGCCGCTTCGGCGGGCTTCCTCCTTTGGAACCGGCCGCCCGCGCGGATCTTCATGGGCGACGTAGGCGCCGTCCCGATCGGTTTTCTCGTCGGGTGCCTCGGCCTCGCAGGCGCGGCCACAGGCGCCTTCGACCCCGCGGTGCCCCTCCTCTGCTTCGCGCCGTTCGTCCTCGACGCGACGGCAACGCTTTTCCAGCGGCTCCTCCGCGGCGAGCGCGTCTGGCAGGCGCATCGCAGCCACTATTACCAACGTCTCGTCCTCGCGGGATGGACGCACGGGCGCACCTTGCGCGCCGAGACCGTCCTCATGGCGCTCTCGGGCGCGGCGGCTCTCGCGTGGCAGGGCGCCGCCGGCTCCGGCCGCGCCGTGCTCCTCGCTTCTGTCGCAGCCCTCTTCGGCGTCTGCGCCGCCGGGGTGCGGCGCGTCGCTCTTCGGGCCCTTTAGTTGCTTCCCCTATCATTCATGCGCATGTCCCGCCCATTCGCGCTCTTTTTCGGGGCCGCCCTTGCCGCGACGACAGCCCGCGCGACGCTGCCCACGGGGTTCTCGGACACGCTCGTCGTCTCCGTCGGCGCGCCCACCGCGCTCGCCTTCACGCCGGACGGCCGGATGCTCGTCACAACGTAGGGTGGCGACCTGCGGATCGTCTCGGGCGGGACGCTGCTCGCAACGCCCGCGCTCTCCCTCGGATCGAAGGTGTGCTCGAACAGCGAGCGCGGGCTCCTCGGCGTCGCGGTCGATCCCGCGTTCGCCTCGAATAACTTCATCTACCTCTACTACACGTTCAACAAGAACGCCGCCGGCTGCCCGACGAGCAACGCGACGAGCCCCGTCGAGCGCATCTCGCGCTTCACGCTGCCCGGCACGAACGTGGTCGACCCCGCATCCAAAGTCGTGCTCCTCGACGGCGTCCTGAACTTCGCCGGGAACCACAACGGCGGCCAGGTGCGCGTCGGACCCGACGGGTACCTCTACGCGGGAATCGGCGACGGCGGCTGCGACTACGCGGGTGACAGCGGCTGCGGCGGAGCGAACGACGCCTCGCGCGACCGCAACATCCTGAACGAGAAGATCGTTCGGATCGCCACGGACGGTTCCATTCCGGCGACGAATCCCTTCCAGGGCTCCGGCACGGCCCGCTGCAACGCGGGGCCCGCCTCGGCAGGCACGATTTGTCGGGAAGCCTTCGGCTGGGGCTTTCGCAACCCGTTCCGGTTCACGTTCCGGCTGACGGACGGGATGCTCGCCGTGAACGACGTGGGTCAGAGCGCCTGGGAGGAGATCGATCTCGTGCCCGGCGGCGGCGATTACGGCTGGCCCTGCCTCGAGGGTTCGCACCCGAACCTCACGACGGGCAAGTGCAGCCCCTTGCCGCCGAACCTGGTCGGCCCGTATTTCGAGTACCCCCACGGAACCATTCCCGGCACGTCCCCGAGCGGCTGCGGAGCAATCACCGGAGGAGCGTTCGTTCCCCCTGGCATCTGGCCCTCGACATGGGACAACGACTATCTCTTCGCGGACTTCAACTGCGGCGGGATCTTCACGCTCCCGCCGAGCCCCCCGCTCAACGCCTCCGACCTCGCGACGGGCCTCGGGACGAGCACGGTCGTCGAGCTCGATTTCGGGCCGTCTCCGGTCGGGACTTCGCTCTACTACACGACGTATGGCAGCGGCGGCCAGGTCCGCCGGATCGACGCGCCGCACTCGTCCGCCTCGACGGAGTTCACGACGATCGCCCCCTGCCGCATGGTCGACACGCGCGGCTCGAATGGCCCGCTCGGCGGCCCGGCGCTCGCGGCGAACGGCTCGCGGGACTTTCCGCTCACGGGCGCCCCGTGCGGCGTCCCCGCCGACGCCGTCGCCGTGGCCACGAAACTGACCGTCATGGGCGCAACGAGCGCCGGGAGCATGCGCCTCGGGCCCGCGGGCACGACGCCGACGCTCGCCACCATCTCGTTCGGAGCGGGGCAGACCCGCGCGAACGACGCGACGCTCGCCCTCTTCGGCACGCCCGCCGGCACGGTGACTGCCGCGTCCGGGTTCGCGTCGGGCTCGGCCCACCTCATCATCGACGTGACCGGCTATTACCGCTGACGCCGGAAACCGGCGCGCCCGCGGGTCACCGCCCACGGCCGGTCTCGACACACGCCTTCAGCCCTGAACGAGCGCGATGGGAGGATCCCCCTGTCTTCGGTCTCGGGTCGTCGCAACGGAAGCGGCTCCAAGCCGCGCTTCGGGCAGGAACTCTTCGAGGAAGCGGCGGATGGCCGCCTCTTGCCCGCCCGTTACGAGGGACCGAATGCGCTCGAGGCCACGCTCGACTCGCTCGGCCGGATAAGCCGAGAGACGCCCAATGAAGATCTTCGGGTGGTCCGTTCGTGCGACGTTCTCCTCCGCGGTTCCCAGCTCCTCGACGAGCTTCTCGCCAGGACGCACGCCGGTGAAAATGATCTCGACGTCTTCGTGAGGCCTGAGTCCGGAAAGCTGAATCATGTCCGTTGCGAGGTCGAGAATTCGCACGGGCTCCCCCATGTCCAGCACGAATATCTCCCCGCCGTGCCCCATCGCGCCGGCCCGCAAGACGAGCTGACTCGCCTCGGGAATCGTCATGAAGTAACGCACCATGTCGGGGTGCGTGACCGTGACGGGCCCACCGGCCCGAATCTGCTCGCGGAAGATCGGAATGACGGACCCGGTCGAACCCATGACGTTGCCGAACCTCACGGCCAGAAAACGCGTTCGATAACGACGGTCGAGATCCTGGACGACGACTTCCGCGACACGTTTCGACGCTCCCATGAGGGATGTGGGTCTCACGGCCTTGTCGGTCGAGACGAGGACGAGGACTTCCACGTCGTGCATCCCGGCGAGCGTCCCGAGCGTGTGCGTCGCGAGAACGTTGTTCCTCAGCGCTTCCGCGGGGTTCGTCTCCATCATGGGCACGTGCTTGTGCGCGGCCGCATGCAGGATCACTTGTGGCCTCCGCTCCTCGAAGATCGCACGCATCCTCTTCTCATCGCCTACGTCGGCCACGAGGGGGAAGAACGGCACGCCGGGGAACGACTTCCGGAGCTCACGGTCGATCTCGAACAGAGCGAACTCGGCCCGCTCGACCAGCAAGAGGGCCCGCGGGCCGAGGCGCGCGACCTGGCGCGCGAGCTCCGATCCGATGGATCCGCCGGCGCCCGTCACCATGACCGTCCGCCCCACGAGAAAGCGGCGCAGCTCCTCCTCGTCCAGCTCGACCGGGTCACGTCCGAGGAGATCTTCGATCTCGACGTCGCGGATCTCGCTCACCTGAACGTCGCCCTGCAGGATCTCCCAGATTCCCGGCATGATGCGCACCCGAACCGGGATCTCCTCGCAGATTCGCACCATGCGCCGGATGTCACGCCGGGGCGCTTGGGCGATCGTGATAACGACTTCCTCGATCGCGAGGTGCTTCACGAGGCCTGGGAGCTCCGTGGTCGTTCCGAGGACACGGATGCCGAGAATCACGGACTCACTCTTCTCGGGATCGTCGTCGACGAAGCCCCGAACGTTCAGCTCCGAATCCCCGCGCCCCTGGATCTCGCGCAAAGCGAGTACGCCCGCGCGCCCCGCGCCCACGAGGAGCACTCGCTTGCGCTCCGCCGCCTCGGGCGCGTGACTTCCCCGCTCCCACCGTTCCCAGAGGAGCCGCCTCAGCACTCGAAGCGAGAGCACGCCGCCGAATGCGAGAAGCGCGTCGAAGAACAGGACGGAGAGAGGCACCCGGAAGTCCTGAAACGACTCCGGCAGCGCGAGGCGCATGACGACCAGCGGGATCGTCGCGTACGTCGCCGCGCGCGCGAAAACCCTGACTTCGGCCATGCCGACATAGCGCCAGATGAAGAAATACACGCCGCACATCGAGAGCGTCGCAAACTGCAGCAGGACCACCAGCGGCAGTTGCCGGAGGCAGCGCGCCAGATTCGCGCCGTCGAGAGACAGCTCGAATCGAACCGCGTATGACAACAGAAACGCAAACGAGAGAACCGCCGTGTCCAGGAGGTACTGGACGGGGCGATTGCGCAGCCTTTGCCAGACGCCGGAACGGCGCGCGGACTTGCGAAGCGAGCCGGTGGTTTCCTTCACGTCCGCGTCCATGAGCCGCAATGTACTGTCCCCGACCGAGGAAAGCTCACTCTCGATTGTAGCCGGGTGCTGCGCATCAGCCGAACCGCACGTAGACGTCGCCGAATACGGTGGCGTCCCCGAGCAGCTTTTCGAGCTCTTCGCGCAACACCCCGGCGCCTACCCAGTCCTCGAGCGCAAGCTCCGCCGACTCGCCGAGCGTGTAGTTGAGCGTGAGAGGACCCAGAGAGGCGAGATGGTCGATGCAGGCAAAGGTCGAAGGGGCGAACTCCGGCGTGAATTCGAGGGAGAGAGCGCGAACGGGGCGAGAAAGGCCGCGCACGACCTGCTCCTCGAACCCCTCCACGTCGATCTTGACGAAGGCAGGAATTCCGTGCGTTTCGATGAGCCGGTCGAGAGTGGTCGTGCCCACGCGACGCACCTCGTCCCACCCGTACGTCCCGAAACGGCCGCTCTGGCGGACGGCTCCGATCCACGCGGGCGACATCGAGGTCAGCGTGTGGGCATCGCTCACCAGCAGCTCCCCGACGCCCTCCTCCCGGGCAAGGGCTCGGTCTTCGAGGACGATCCGGGAGTCCGAGCCGTAGACGGCGCGAAGGACCTCGAGACACTCCTCCTGCGGTTCGACAGCCACGACTCGCGCTCCGAGGGCGAGGAAGACCTTCGTGCGGTTGCCGAGGTTCGCACCCACATCGAAGCATAGGTCTCCCGGGCCCACGAAGGCGGCATAGAAGCGGCGCCTCTCCTCGTCTTTCGGTTCCCAACGGAGGAGCCGCGCGCAACGGCGCCGTCGTGTCAAGGCTCGGGCGAGCTTCGTTCTCCGGAGGATCCGCTCCATCGCGTCGAAGCCACGGCGACTCACGGCCCCTGTCCCGCTTCCGCACCGTCGAGCGATCGAAGGATGTTCCAGAGTCTCCTGACCTGTCTCTCCCTGGTGAAGCCCGCCTCGAAGACACGCCGTGCCTGAATCCCTTCCTCGCGGCACCTCGCCGCCGCATCCGCATAGGCGCGAACGGCGGAGGCAAGTCCGGCCGCGTCGCCGATCCGCACGTGGGTCCCGCAGCCGCCCTTCACGATGTCGAAAGCCTCTCCTTCTGCCGGCCCTAAATAGAGCACCGGCCGGCCGGCTGCGAGAATCCCGTAGAGCTTGCTCGGAACGACGACGCCGGCCATTTCCGAACGCAGCGTCACGCAGTGCAAGTCGCCCGCGGCCAGGGCGTCGCCAAGGCGTGCCTTCGGCACGGGGTCATGAAAGACGACGTTCCGGAGTCCGCGGTGGCGCGCGGACTCCTCCACCTCGCTGCGTCTCACCCCGTGCCCCATGAAGACGAAGAGGATTTCCGGGCGGTCACGGAGTTGCCCGGCAGCTTCGAGGATGGTCTCGAACTCGTGCACCGCCCCCATGTTGCCGGAGTAGAGAACCACGAACCTGTCCGCCCATCCCTTCTCCGCGCGAAAACGGCTTTCACCCGGTTCGATGCGCCGGATCGCGGTCCCATCCGCCCAGTTGTGAATCACTTCGACCCGCTTCGCGCCCTGAGCGGAAAGGCGCGCCGCCATGCTCTCCCCGATCGCAACGACGACATCTGCGTTTCGCAGCGTCCATGCCGAGAGCCTTCGCGCGAAACGCGCGGCCATCCCGCCCGGCTTGAGGACTTCCGCACGGATCGCCACGTCCGGGTAGAGGTCCATGACCCAGTAGACGGAGCGCGCCCCACGGATTCGACCTGCCGCAACCGCGAGCGCACCGAGGATCGGCGGAGCCGACATCCCGAGGATGACGTCGGGGCGCTCTCGGCGGAGCGCGTGAACCGCCGCCCCCGCGGTGAAGGCCGCGTAATCGAGAAGCCGTCCCATCCGGCGGGCACGCTGGAATCCGAAGACGGCAATCCGCTCCTCCGTCAGTCCTTCCGTCCTTCGAGAGGGATAACGGCGAGAGGGGTTCGCGTAGTCGCGCTCCGACGCCACGACCCGGCAGAGGTCGGACCCGTCGGCCGCCGCGACGACGTCTCCGAGGAGCTGAGACGTCGGGTTCTCATCTGGGGGAAAGCACTGGTTCAGAAAGAGGAATCTCATGCCCCCCGCTCCCCGGCGTGGAGGATTGCCGCCAGGGGCGCGTCGGCTGCTGCCGCAGGAGTCGGGAACCGCTCGCAAGCCGCGGCGCACCGCCTGCGCAGTTCCGCTCGGGTCGTTTCGCTCTCTTCGAGACGGACGATGGCTTCGGAGATCGAAGACGGCGAGCGGCCGTCGAAATAAACCGCCGCGTCGCCCGCGATTTCGGGCATGACTCCGGCGTCCGAACAGACTATGGGCACGCCGGCCGCGATCGCTTCGATGAGCGCCGTCGGACAGTTCTCGCAGGTGGACGGAAACACGAAGAACTCACAGCCGCGAAGCAGGGCCTCCACGGCCTCCGGCGCGACGGGACCGGTCAAGAGGACCCGGTCCGCGATCCCGAGCGTCCTGATCTCCTCTCGAACTCGACGCCCATAGGTGCTTTCGTGGTCTCCCGCAATGACGAGCTGGACGTCGGGCCTGAGGCGGCCGGTCGACTGCGCGAACCCCCGAACGAGCTCCACCAGGTTCTTGTACGGGTATGCATGGGACACGTTCAGGATGAACGGCGCGCGCACACCGGCGGGCAGCGCCACGACGCCCGCGGAATACGTCCCGGGCACTGTCCGGTAAATCACCACGCCGCGCTCGGGCTCGAAGCCATGGCGGCCTTCGAACAGCTTCTGGAAGTACCGCGAGACGAAGATCACCCTTCGCGCCCGGCTCGCCGTAATGCGCATGGCCAGTCCGAGCAGGGCGAAGCGCACCCGGTAACCGACCCCCAGGCCCTGCTCAGACAGCCTCTCGCAGAACGGAGCCGCGTTTTGAAATGTCGCAACCGCCGGCATGGCGGCCGCAAAGGGCATCGTGTTCGCCGGACAGAATACGACCTCGATCTTACCCCGGCGAAGCAGACCCGGGAGCGTGACTTGCTCGTAGAAGAAGCGGCCGACGACCCCTCCCTCGTTCGCCCCAAGGACGACGACGTCCATGTGGTCGTCCGTGAACCCGGCGAGTCTCGCGGCCGTGCGGGGACTCGCGAAAACGGTGAGGTGATGAGCCTTCAGCGCCCCGGAGCGATGCCACTCGGCCAGAAGCATCCGCAGATTCGCGAGGCAGCCCCCGTGCGCGTCGAAGAGCGCGTCAACCCCTATGCGCATCGGGGTCGTGCGACCGACGCCACGCCTCCGTCGGCTAAGATCGAACGAGACGCGTTTTCGTGAATCTTCAACTTCGAATCCTCGCCGCGCGTCTTCGGTCGCGCCTCAGCAGGCGGGCCGCCCCCGCGCTCACGGCTCGGAAGATCCTAGCGGATACAGCGGGGCGCGATCTGGTAGAGAGGTTCAACGACCTGTCCTACCGAAGCGGTGCCTCGAGCGGCATGGAATGGCGCGGACTTCCCCTTCTCAAAAACCCGTGCGATCTCTGGACGCTCACGGACCTTCTCCAGCGCCTGAAGCCGCGTGTCATCGTCGAGACGGGCACGCACTGGGGCGCCTCGGCCCTCTACTTCGCCGAGATGATGGCCCTCTTCCAGCTTCCGTGTGTCGTCATCACGATCGACTTCAATCCCAAGTGGACGTTCGACCCGGCGACGAAGAGCATCCACTCCCTGATCGGTCTTTCGACCGACCTTGCGATCGTGGCGCAGGTCGATCGAAAGATCGGAGAGGTCGCGTCCAAGGACGATCACGTGCTCGTCCTTCTCGACTCGGACCACTCGCGTGACAACGTGCTCGAGGAGATGCGGCTCTACTCGCGCTTCGTCACCCCGGGCTCCTACCTGGTCGTCGAAGACACGAATGTCAACGGCCACCCGAGCTTTCCGGCTCACGGGCCGGGTCCGTGGGAGGCCGTCCAGGAGTTTCTTGCCTCGACCGACGCGTTCGAGGTCGACCGGGACTGTGAGCGGTTCCTGCTCACCTTCAACCCCGGCGGATGGCTGAAACGCGTCAAGCCTCTCTGATCGTGGATACCATCGCTGGCTTCGTCCCCCGCCCGACCACGACGCCAGTCCGAAAGACCTCGTAGTCAATCCAGCCGAGCGAACGAAACCACTCTTCGACGTCCTGTACGGAACGCGGATGGTCGTGGGCGGCCGCGAACATGTCGAACGTGTCGAGCGCGGCCCATTCGCACAGCTGTTCCGCGCTCAGCGGCAGCACGCCCGAATAGTTCATCACCGGCACGAGGTAGCGAAGCTGCCTGCCGATCAACGGAATCCTGCCGATCGCGGAGCTCACCGGTAGAAGCCTCGGGACCATCCAATTGACGATCGCAAACAACCGCTCCGCCGAAAGCCTCTTGGTGATCGGTCGTAACCAGTATTTCGGCCAGAACAGGTTCCGAACGAGGTTCGGATAGATGTCCACGGCGAGACGGGTGCCCGCCTTCAGGCGTTCGCCAATCACCCGAAAGGCGCCTGCCGGATCCGGCGTGTGTTGGAGTACGCCGAAGCAGTAAACGAAATCGAACCGTTCCGAGAGCACTGGCAGCTCGAAAATATCTCCCTGAATCACATGGAGATGGCCAGAAGCGAGGTTAGCTCGACACGCCTCCACCGCGCTCGAGTAGTCGAGTGCGACGACGTTCGCACCCGCTTCGAGCGCCACTTCCGCAAACCGGCCCGCTCCGCAGCCGACGTCCAGAACCCAGCTTCCCGCCAGGTCCTCCGGCCTCCAGCCCGTTTGCCGGAAAAACCGCTCCTTCGAGATCTCGACGCCTGACCGGCTGTCGAGCTGCGTCGCGCGAAAGCGATTCCATTGGAATCCGAACGAGGACGCGTAGTTTGCCGGAGGGACGAAACGCGGGATGGAACCGTGAACCGGGTGACGCCTGCCGCACGCCGCACAGGTCAGCTCGCCTTCGATCACTTCGCCCGCGCGTTCCTCCCGGGAAGTCACCCGAAGCGCACCACGGCAGGCCGGGCAGCAGAGAACAGGGGCGAGCTCCGCTCTCACGACGCGGCCTCTGTCAGCCCGTCGCGATGCGGTATTCGCGACGCCACAACTCGAACATCGTCAATGCGAACAGGCGGTGCGTATTCGAGAGGCCGCGACGCTGCCCCCCAACGAGCCGGGCGACCTGGCCGCGGTCGAAGAGCACCGGATCGGCGTCGCTCAGCGTCGCCTCCACGAAGCGGCCCCAGTCGCCCTTGAGCCACTCCGCGAGCGGGATCGAGAATCCTTGCTTGCGCCGCAGGTCGAGGTCGGCGGGTAGGACGCGCCGGGCCAGGAGCTTCGGGAGCTTCTTGAGCTCCGAGGCCGTCGCCCGCAGCGCGTCCGGAACCTGGGAGAACGCGAACTCCACGATGCGGTGATCGAGAAACGGAGCGCGCACCTCGAGCGAGCTCAGCATGCTCGCGCGATCCACCTTCACAAGGATGTCGTCCGGGAGGTAAGTTGCAAAATCGACCCGGGTCGCGTTCTGGAGGGGGCTGCGCGCGGCGGAACAAAGGCCCGCTTTGAAGGACTCGGCCAGCTCGGGGTCCACGGGCGGCGGGGTCCGGAGCAGGCGGCGACGCGCGACGGAGTCGAAGAACACATTCACGTGGGCGATGCTCCGCGGGAGGTCGGCCGAGAATCCGAGGATGTAGTTGCGTCCGCGGAGTCCGACGGGCAGCAATCGCGACGCCGCACGACCGATCAGGGCGCGAATGGGAGAGGGGATGAAGCGCCGAACCCGTTCCTGCCGCTGGATCCACGCATAGTGCGGATATCCTCCGAACAGCTCATCGCCCCCGTCCCCTCCGAGCGCGACCGTCGCTTCCTGACGGATCAGGCGCGAGACGAGAAACGTCGGAACCATCGACGAGTCGGCGATCGGCTCGTCGTATTGCCGGGCCAGCGCCGGAAGCAACTCTACGGAAGCTGGTTCGGCGGTCATCTCACGGTGCTCGGTCCCAAAGTGGCGCGCGACCAGCCGGGCGTAGGGCGCCTCGTCGAAACCCCCGGATCCCGGGAACGACACGTTGAACGTCTTGACCCGGTGCGAGGACGCGCGCGCGGCCATCGCCGTGATGAGACTCGAATCGACGCCTCCGCTCAGGAGAACTCCCACGGGAACGTCGGCGACCAGTTGCCGCCGGACCGCATCCTCGAGAAGCGTTTCGAGCGTGCGCGACAACTCCTCCGGATGCCGGGCCGCCCCGTCCGCGGCCGGCTCGGGAAGCGTCCAATAGCGCTCCTTTGTGAGCTGCCCGGATTCGAGATCGAACAGGAGCGAATGGCCCGGCTCGAGCTTCAGGTAGCCGCGCAGGATGCATCGGGGTGCCGGCACGTAGCCGTAGGTCAGGAAAAACTCGAGGGCGTCGTGATCGAGTGCGCGCGGAGCCGCGGAGTCCGCGAAGAGCGCCTTCAACTCCGACGCGAAGCTCAATCGCATTCCGTCGACCCGATAGAAAAGAGGTTTCTCGCCGGCGCGGTCCCGCGCGAGCAGGACTCTCCGCCGGCCCTCATCGAACAGCGCGAAGGCGAACATTCCGTTCAGCCGGGGCAGCAGTCCGCTTCCCCACTCGCGATATCCCTTCAGGAGCACTTCTGTGTCGCTGGCCGACTGGAACGAATGGCCGCGCGATTCGAGGTCCGACCTCAGGTCCTGGAAGTTGTAGATCTCCCCGTTGAAGGTCACGTGCAGCCCGCCGCCCGCATCCGACATGGGCTGGTGGCCCAGCGGCGAAAGGTCGATGATCGCCAGGCGGCGCTGGGCGAATCCCACTCTCCCGTCCGCCGACCACCAGAGCCCCTCGTCATCCGGGCCGCGGTGGCGAAGCGTCCTGCACATGGCACCGAGGAGGTCGCGGTTCTCGGACGGCCTCTGCGAAGCCATCCCGACGATTCCGCACACGGTCAGGCGGCTCCTGGGCGCATGAAGGGAATGCCACATCGACCGCGGACGGCCTCTTCGATGCGCCAAACGAGCCAGCGCGCACGCGAAGCGACGTCGTGACCGTCGCGCATCGCCCGATCGCGGCCCGCCGCCGCCATGGCACGCCGCCGCTGCGTGTCGACCAGGTACGCGAGAGCCTTCCGAACGAGCTCATCCGGAGACCGAAAGAACTCGGCCTCGCGCCCCTCCTCGAACATCGAGGCCAGCTCCTCCGAGAACTCGGAAAGCATCATCGTCCCTGTCGCCGGAATCTCGAAACATCGGCGAGTGTACGTATCGCGATTCCTGGCGGAAAGAAAGCAGAGCGCCAGCTTCGCTCCGCACAGCGCCTTGACGTACTCGGCCCCTCGCACCGCTCTCACGGGGGCGAGCGCCTGCAAACCGGGAGGCAGCCTGCGCGGCCAGTCAGGACCGAAGAGGCGGAGCTTTACGCCGCTTTCCGCAAGCGCAACGAGATGCCTGATGCGGGCGTCGCGCTCGAAATGGCCCGCGAAGACAACGTCACATCCGAACCTCTCGATGTCGGCTGCGTCGAGGACGACCGGGTGATGCTGCTCCGGGATGAACCACGACCGGAGCACGTCCACGTTCCTGGCGCCGGCCCGGCGGAATTCCTCGACGTTGTGCCGGCGGTACGCCAACACGAGGTCGTATGCCGGCACGCCGGCGAGAAAGTGTCGCCATGCCCAGTGTGGCTGGAGTGGCGAGAAAGGGTCGTCGTTGTTGTAGCCCACGAGAGTGACCTGCGGGAGTGTCTCGTGCAGCACGAGCAACGTGCCCTTCCGGACGTGAGTTCCCCGATAGACGAAGATCGCGTCCGGCTGCGTCTCTTGGGCCAGAACCACGAGGTCCCGATTCAGGTTCGAGATCGCGGGGCCCACGAGGAACTTGTTCTGCGCCCGACCCGCGACGTCCCGGACGAGCCCTGAAATGCCACGAGGCTCCTCGGGGCGGAAATAGCGATGCCACGCGAACCGGACCAGCTCGTGCCCGTTGCTCGCGAGCGCTCTGGCCAGCGGCTCCTCGTGCGTGTCGGAGTGCCAGTCGCCCGCAATGAGAATCTTCATGCCGCCTCGCCTTTATAGACGCGACCGAGGAGTGGCGTCCGGCCGAGTAGCCGTTTTGCAAATCGGATGAAGCTCTCCACACGACCAGTCCCCAGCAGGCGGACCACGGCGACCCAGACATGGAACATGGGATAGGACCCGAGGCCAAGGGCGCCAAGCGCCCCGCAATAGCCGCGAAACTCGGACCGCGAGAGAGACGACTGAATCGCGAGAAGTGGATACGCGTAGTTCGCGAGATCCTTTTCGACCGCGGCGAAGATCTCGACATCCCTTGCCCGCTCGGTATCGCGCGCGATGTCGAGAAGGCCCCTCACAAAATGTACCGAGGCCTCCGGTGTCACCTTTCCCGGAACGAACTTGCCCCTCTCGGCAACGCTGGTTCCGAAGTCCGGGCGGCCACCGTTCCGGTAGAGGGCCACCACTTCCGGGAGAAAGACCCCCTTGAGGTCGAGCAGGATATTCGCCACGAGATGAAGCTGATACAGGAGTGTACCGTCGAATCGATCGGTCTCGTACCGCAGCGCCTGCGCCGTGTTTAAGACTAGGCCGGGCAAGACGACGGAGCGGCGAAAGAACGCCGTGACGCTTTGCGGGCCGGGCGGGAAGACACGTTCCGCATCGAAGTATCGGAACACCTGATCGACACGGCCCGGATCGTCGTCGAACGACGCGTACGTCCTCAGGATCACACCGACCTCACCGTGCCTCACGAGCGCGCGCGTCACCGTCGCGACGGCGCCCGGCGCGAGAAGGTCGTCGTTTCCCAGAAAGAGGCAATAGGCGCCCTTGGCGTGCGAGATCACTCTCCGGAGATTGCCGTCGTAACCGAGATTTCGCTCGTTCTCGAAGTATCGGATCATCGGGCCGCCCCTCGCGCGTGCGGCGTCGACCACGGACCGAATCGCGTCTCTCTCGGCTGAGTCGTCCTCGCAGATGACGACCTCCAAGTCGGGGCCCGCCTGCGAAAGGACGGACTCGAGCAGAGGAGGCAGGAAAACCGAGCGGTTGAAGGCGGGAATGCAGACGGACAGCAATGGACTCCGGCTCACGGCTACGAATCCGACGTGATCTTGCCTTCGTACGTCTCAGGCGCCAGAACTCCAAGAATCCGGCAGATCTTCTCGAAGCGATTGAGCCATCGGTGCTCTTTCAAGCTGCGCTCTCTTGCACGAACGGCAATTTCTCTCGCCTCCGATGGATGAGCGAGGTAGTGGCGCAGCAACTCGAGCATTTCGTCACGGTGTCGATAACAGAGGATTTCCCTGCCGATCACGAAGTGCTGCGCGAGGTCCGGGTTGTAAGAGGTCAGGTAGACGCCGCCGCCCGTCCCCGGAACCTCGAAATCCCGGCCTTTGACATTCGTCAGCATCTCCGAATACCCGACCCCCCCCATTCCGAGATTGACCGCGCTGCGGCAGAAGATCGTCGCAAAATCGTTCGTCCAGCGGCTCTCTTTCGCCCAGCCCTGCCCAAACGCATGCACGTCGACGTCATGAGCGCGAAGATACCGGATGACCGAGGGCCGGAATCCGTACGCGCCTCCACAGAAACTGACGGGGAGATCCACCGGGGTATCGACCGGCCGATAGGTCCGCGAGTCGAATCCTTCGGGAAGATAGATGGGCCGCGCTCCCTCGACGAGATACCACTCACAAGCGACACGGGCGGATGTCCACGAAATGTCGAACTCACGGCCGATGTCGACTTGCCCGCCCCGATGGTCCCCCATCCAGGGTTCCGACCAGCTCTGCTTGTCATCGAGGCACATGTTGACGGTAGGGACTCCCGTTTCCTCTCGGATCCGCCGGATCGTGTTCGATGAGACCTCGATACCGCTGCCATACACGAAAATCCAGTCGATCGGCCTCTCTCGATGGGCGTTCAGCACGGCCGAGAGAAACTCCCCGTTCATCTGCCGGCGCGATTCGAGACCAGCCCGGTCGGCCGCATAGAATTTCTCCCAGCCAAAACCCCGCTTCCGATAGTCGTACCGGCTCACCGGGCCGAGCTCGGAGATGTCGAACAGCAACTGGTCGTGCCACGTGTAGGAAGGCAGGAAGGTGAAGGTGTGAATCCCCCCGAACGCGCGGGCGCGCGGAGCGGCGCCGCGCGCCACGAGTCGCGCACGGATATCTCGAATGACCTTTTTCTCGTCATAGACGAGGCCTTCGGCGCGCGCCTGCGACGCATATAGCTCGCGTCGCTCCCGGTACTTCCGAAGTAGCTCCGCCCGCCTCGCTGCGCCCCACATTCCCTGGAAGATTCGCAGGCGAGACAGCGCTCTCTTCACGGCTGCTCTCCTTCGAAAGGCGCCGCGGCATCTCTGTTCAAGATTCGCGCAAGCGGTGTCCGGCCCAGCAGCCTCGTGCCCAAAAGCACCGCCGCGACGAGCACCGCGGCGCGCTGGAGGTTGAGAATCACGGTGTCCGCCGGCACGAACAGCGTGACGAACGACGGCACGCTGACGAGAGAGATACCGACCGACTGAATGAAAAGATTCGGCGAAAGAAGGAGCGCGTTGATCGCGAGGAGATTGAAGGTGTTCGCCGCGACGAGGAGAACGACGCCCACGATTCCAAGCTCCCAGAGCGCAACCGCGGAGGGGCTCACCCCGACATTCGACGAGTTTGGATCACCACCTTCCGCTCGCGCGGCGATCCGCGACGGATGGCCGCGAAGATCGCCGGTCCGGCTGCCGGGAACCGGCTTCCCCGGATAGACGACGCGTGGGATGAGAGCGAGGACCGCGCCTTCGAAAGGAGCCCATCCGGCCGCTCCGACACCCTCCACCCTCAGGAGGAGTGCCCCTGCCGAAATGCTGTCGAACTTCATGAGGGCTTCTCTCGCGACCCGAACCCAGAGCCCCGCCCGCGCGCCAGGACGAGACGGTGAGGCTGCGATTGCCCCTTTCGTGTCGGGACTCGTCAACGCGGCGGCCACTTCCTGACCGCTGGCTTTGACCACGCGTTGAAGTTCGATCGCTCCCCCCTCACGCTGCCGCCCAACTGAAAGGCTCACGGTCCCGGCAAGAAGACAGTACGCGCCAATTACCAGAACGATGAGGACTCGGACGGCAGGACTCACTCTCGGCGCCTCACGAAGCCAGAGCAAGCCGAGCACGGCCGGCGCAAAAAGCGCGAGTCGCCCGCCGGAAGCCGCACCCCAAACCGAGATTGCAAGGACCGATAACCATGACGCGACGAGAAGAGCTCGATCCCATCGCGTCTGCCACCGACTCGCAAGCGCGGCTGCGGCCGCAAAGGAGCCGAACAGCGTCTCGACGAATACCGCGCCGCTGAACGTCGCAAGGACCGCGTCCGTGCCCGGTGCCACCCCCAGCGCGTTGCGCGTGCGGTAGTCCGCCCCGAAGACGCCCGACCAATGCCACCGGATCACGAGGTCCACCAGCCATCCCAGAGCCAGGACGATTAGCACCCAGCGTGCGTCGAACTCAGGCCGCGACGCGGAACGGGATTCCGGCGCTTCATCTGCGTTCCTCCGCCGGCGAAGCAGCAGCAAAAGCAGCAGAACCGCCAGTAAGCAAATTCCCTCCAGCAACGCCATCTGGGCAAATACTTCATCCGGCACCAGCCGATAGATCCAGCTAACGCGCCCGAAGATCAGCCGGATTGCAACGGGCAGCAAGTACCAGAGACCCACGAGGATTGCAATTCCCGCGGAGAGGACCGGCGAAATCGCACGGCGCCGATAGAGCAACACGGCCGCAGCGAGCAGCCCGCACTGAATGGCCAGGAGACCGATAAGCAATCCGCCCGGAATGGTCACGTCAGGGCGACCCCGCGCGGAACGCCAGAAGTGTCAGGCTGGGCTGAATGCCGTCGAAGCGCCGGGGAGCCCAGCGGAGCTCGAGACCGGCGAGCCACAACCTGAGCCGGTAAGACGGGTAGTTCAGCGAACGATTTCGGATTCCCAGCCTGATGAGTAGGAGCTGATACCAGTTTAGAAGGACGGCGCTCACAATCCCCGAGCCCTTGGCGCCCACTCGCGAGAAACCCG
Organism: uncultured Acidobacteriota bacterium; assembly: GCA_937888435.1. GTDB lineage: Bacteria > Acidobacteriota > Thermoanaerobaculia > UBA5066 > UBA5066 > Fen-183. The sequence goes on along the minus strand of CALAQS010000061.1, from coordinate 7,314 downwards.
CCTGGCGGGCTAGACGTTCGAGGTCCTCGGGTGCGAACATCCAGAGATCGGTACACGGCCCCTCTCGGATCGTCGTGTCCTTGAAGAGCGAGAGCGGGAACGATTCCCAGAACGTGGCCCTTTCTCCCGGTTCGTGAAAGAGGATCAGGAGGCCGTCCGGGCGAAGGACACGGTAGAACTCCGCGAGCGCAAGAGGGACGTCGGGAACGTGATGAAGGAATGAGTTCCCCGTCACGAGGTCGAAGCGCGCCGATGCGAAAGGCAGCCGCGTGACATCGCCAGAGGAGATTTCGATCTTCCCCTCCCGTCCGAATCCCGCCTTCAAGTGCCGGAGCTGCCTCAAGCTGATGTCGCAGAATACGGGATCAGCTCCTGAGCCCTCCCGAAGTGATCTTCCGAGAAACCCTTGGCCGCAGCACACGTCGAGTATTCGCAAGCCGGGCTCGAGGGACACGCCGAGCGCGTCCAGCTTCGCTCGAAAGGTCTCGGCCCAGACTCTCGAGAACCAGGTAGCTTTGAAGAAGGGGTCGTCTTCAAAGGCGCGGTTCGCCTCGCGGGCGGCGTCGTTCTTCAGGGTAACTCTGTAGCTCTGCTCCTCGAGAGCTGCGACATACTTCGCGATTTGCGGCTGCAACACTGCGCTCTACCCCCGTGACCGTTCGCGCCCGCCCGACGGGATCTCCTCGTCAGGATGACCGCCACGAATGCCAATCCCCGCGAGCTCGCAGAACTTCGCGGCACACACTTGATCGGACATGTGAGCGAGAACCCAATCCCGCGGCCGGGCCCTCCTCCATCTCGTGTCGGGTTCGTTCAGCTGCAACTCGAGCTTCTCGGCCGACGAAAAAAACGAGCCGGTCGCATCGCTCAAGTAGGGCGCGGAGGAGCTTTCGATCCGTCTCGTTCCGTACCAATGATGATCACGCGCATAAATCAACGTCGGTACGTTCGCGGCCCACGCTTCCGCCCACGCGAGCCCCTGGCTCTCGCTCAGCGATAGACCCACCAAAACTGTGGCGCGCTGGAGCTCTGAAAGGTACTCGCGAGGTGTAAAGGAGCCGTGGCGCAGGATGTTCGCCTCATACCCCGCCCTGGTCATGCAGGCGAGGACCGTGTCGAGTAGCGTCTTCTCTCCGGGCGGCAACTTGTCGAAAACAAGCGCGCGACGCCCGGGGCGCATTGGGGCGGCCGTCCAGAACGCCGTGTCGACACCGGCAGGCCAGACCACGCACCTTCCCCGCAGGCCTGAACAATCGGTCAGGTACGCATCGAGCGTCCAGGGCGAGTTCACCAGGTACAGGTCGATCTCCGGTGCGGCGATCAGCTCCATCCTGTCCGAAGGGAGAATGACGAGATTCGGGCCGGCCAGCAGGCGCCTGATTCGTCCCTCGCGCTTCCACTCGATTGCCTGCCTCAGCGCACGAAGATTCCCGAGGACGACGACGACCTCGCCAACATGGGCCACGCTTCGGGGGTTATAGCAGCACCCGACCCCGATCTTTCGAAGGCCCTCGACGAGGCTTCGCGTGACGGCGAAGTGCCCGCGGAATGGCGACTTCATGTACGCCGGCTGCGGCCGCAGGAGGTCTCGCACCCTTCGCGCACCTCGACGTGCCCACTCGCCCACCAGCCAGCGACCCTCGGGCGCCGGATCGGTCATGACGGTCACATCTGGCGAAGCCGGCGAGGTCTTCATGGCGACGCAGCAATTCCGATTCTGCGTGCAACTTCCGGCACGCAGATCAGATAGTTCGAATAGCCCAACCCGGATGGGTTGATGTGGTCCTCGAGCACTGGCCCCGAGGCCTCGTCGATCCGGTAATAGGAGTAGCCGTTCCCTTTCAGAAGTGCCTCGATACGCGGGCCGATTCGAAGGTCACCGTGTTCCTCGCTGTGCCAGACCTCGACGATCATCGTAGGACGAAGCCTATTCAGATGTGGACCGAGGCCCTCGATGACCTCCGGTTCGTGCGATTCCACGTCTAGCTTCATCAAGTCGGGCCTCAGGCCGTCGCGCTCAATGATCGTGGCGAGCTTTACAACGTCGACGCTCCGCTTGACTGACGGAAGGCTTTGGTCATGCATGTCGCGATTGAGTGTGACCGAGTAGATGTGCTCGATTGGGAGATCGAACACGCATCCCTCGCCGTCGTAGTTCGAGACAGCCTCGTTTCTGCACTCGATGTCGAACGCGTTCAGCCGATTGTTCGCCACCAGTTTCTCGAACACTCGCGCTACGGGCTCGAACGCGACGACCCGCGCCTTTCGGTTGACCGCTTTGGCTGCGAGCGCGTAAACGCCCGTGTTTGCCCCGATGTCGAGCACGACCCGGGCTTCGGCACAGAGCCCGAGCCACAGCGACAGTGACTGCCCTTCCAACCCTCCGGTCAGTCCTCTCCAGAAGATGCTCGTTTCGACCTGAAAGCCGTAATGCATCACCCGGAAAGCGCCTTCGCCGGCCCGGACGTCGAACGGGCCGCGAAAGTACAGATATCGCCACACTCTCTCCGACGGGACATAGAAGCGGCGCATCGCGCTGAAGACCTGGCGCTTCAAGGGAATGGCCAGGTAGAACTGCTTCAATGCGCGCCGGAGGCTCTTCCCGAGCCGGCGACCAACTCCTGCCGGGCCCCTCACGTACCCCTGCCCTCTCGCCGCCATGATGCCAATGGGCCGTGGGCGATCTGCCGGGCCTTCGGCGTCACCGCCACCGAGAAAAGAAGCGCCAGCGTATAGCCGACGACGACGAGCACCAATGGTGGAAGCCCACTGTCCAAGAGACTTCCGAGGGCCCGTACGAGAGCACATCCCGCTGCCGCCGCCATGAAGGGCAGCAGAAAATCCTGCGTGAGCCATTGCCGTCCCGGCCCGCCGGGCCACCGCCGAAGCACGATCAGCGGCAGGGCTAGGGCCATCGTTGAATACACGATCAGCCACGCGTACGCAGCGCCGCGCGCCCCGGCAATTCTTCCGAGTGCCAGTAGGAGCGGTGCCGCAGCGACGATCGCGACCACCCGGCCCCATGCGCTCGTGCGAAGTGATCCCTCCGCCGCCTGAAGCAGGTCAGCTCCCCCGACCGCGAATACATAAACGCAGTGCGCGACGACGAGAATTGCGAGAATCGGTGCGATTTCCGCGCTCATTTCCCGGCTACGTGACCATAGCTGACACACCTCGCCCGCAAAGAAGCAGCAGACGGCGACGACGGGAAAGAGAAGAACGGCCGTCGCCTGTGCCGCTCGGTGAAACAGGTCGATCACCGTGCGGGCCTGACCCGTCGCAAGAAGCTGTGCGTACCGGGGCCCCACGGCGTCGGCGATCGGGCTCCCCAGCGTAGCAATGGCTGCCGCAAACGAGCCCGCGACAACGTAATAGCCGATTTCCGAAAGTGGAAGGATCGGCAACAGAACGAGTCGATCCATCTGTGACAGGACAAGCGAGCCGCTCGACGCGAGACTCACGCTCAGGGCGAATCGCCAGACACTCCGCAGGCTGCGCCAGTCGAAGCGGACGGGGACGTCCGAACGAAGCTGGCGCCAGAGGAACACCCTCAGAACGATCGACTGAGCGAGCGCGACGGCCCCCAGGCAGAGCACGAGGCCGCCGGCGTGGCGTGACACGAAGGCCAGAACGGCAACGCCGGCCAAGGCGCGCAACAGCGTGCCTGCCGACGCAACCGCATTCACCAGTCCCTGGCGCTGGAGCCCCATCAAGGCGGCCGTGTACAGACTGAGGGGCCATTGCATCGTCAGGGCTACGGCACCCAGCAGCAGCGTCCGCTGAATGTCCGTGAAGCTCACGTGACTCGATATGAAAAGGGAGGACCGAACCAGGCGGGAGCCGATCGCCAGCATTACGCCGAGAAAGATCCCGAGCGACCAGTAGAGTACTTCGAAGGTTCGAACGAGGTCGCCCTGCGGCTGCAGCGTCGTGGATCCCGCTGTCCGGCGAGCCATCTCGCGCCCCAGCGTTGCGCTCAGGCCGAAATCGAAGATGTTTGCCAATAGCTGCACGCCGGCGATCACCCCGACGAGACCGTATTCTTCGATGCCCATGAGTCGGACGTAGATTGGGATGACGGCGAGCGAGAGGACGGCCTGGAAGATTCTTCCGGAGAAATTCGCAATCACATTCCGGCGGGTGATCGTCAGGAAGCCTCGAGGCCGGGCAAGGCGTATCACGGAGCGGATGTCCGAATATCGCGTGCCCAGTCACGGTTCGACCGATACCACTCGGCGGCGGAGGCGACACCCGCAGAGACGCTCCAGGTCGGGCTCCAGCCGAGCAGTTGCTTCGCCTTGTCGATCGAGGCCCATGTCTCGCGCACGTCGGTGACGTGAGCCGGGAGCTTCTTGACGACAGCGTTTCGGCCGACCGCGCGCTCGACTTCTCGAATGAAATCGAGCAGCACGACGGGACGATCAGAGCCGAGATTGATAACCTCGTATCCGAGAGGGGCGAGGCCGGCCACCGTGCCGCGAGCTACGTCGTCGATGTACGTGAAGTCCCGGGACTGGCGCCCGTCGCCGTAGAGGTCGACGGGATGGCCCTCCGCGATCCACTGGATGAAGCGAAACGGGCTCATATCCGGTCGTCCGGCAGGACCGTAGACGGTGAAGTACCGGAAGACAGTGACGTCGAGGCCATAAAGATGGTGATAGGAATGACACAGGACTTCGGCGGCTTTCTTCGATGCCGCATAGGGGGATATCGGGCGATTCGTGTGTGCGTCCTCCCGGTAGGGCACCGTGTTCCGAGAGCCGTAGACGCTGGAGCTCGAGGCGAGGACGAACTTCGGGACGCTCGTGGCCCGACAGAGCTCGAGAAGCCGCAGGGTGCCAGTGACGTTCGTGTCGAAGTAAGCCTCAGGGTCCTCGAGGCTCTGACGCACGCCGGCGCGGGCGGCCAGGTTGAGAACCGCAGCGAACGGCGGGGTACCAGCCGAAGGAGCTTCGAAGACTTTCGTGAGGGAAACCCTGTCGAGGAGATCGGTGCGACGAAACGAGAAGTGCGGGAGCACCTCGAGCTTCGAGAGCCTCCACTGTTTGAGGCGCACGTCGTAGGAATCGTTCAGGTTGTCCAGCCCCACGACCTCGTGACCCTCCTCGAGGAGAGACGCCGCCACTCTCGACCCGATGAACCCGGCCGACCCGGTGACGAGGTAACGGCTCATGCCGCTTCACCCCGATACCATGCCGCGACCGCCTTCAGACCGGCGCGCAGGGATGTTCTCGGTTCGTAGCACATCACCTCGCGAACGAGCTCGAGGTCGGCGAAAGAGTGCGGAACATCGCCCGGGCGAGCCGGGCCGTGCACCGGGTTCGGCCCTCCCTCCATCTCCTCGCGGATCAGCGCGGCGAGCTCGTTCACGGTCGTGCGGCTGCCGCCCGCAACGTTATAGGCACCGCCACAGGAAGACTCGGGGGCCATCAGCGCGAGAAGGTTCGCGTTCACCGCATCGTCGACATACGTGAAGTCCCGGCTCTGCGTGCCATCGCCATGAATCCGTGGGGCCAGGCCCTTCGCGTATGCGCTGAAGAAAAGTGGAACGACGGCCGCGTACGGCCCACGAGGATCCTGACGTGGGCCGAACACGTTGAAGTACCTAAGACCAATACACCGAAGCTGGTAGACGTGCTCAAAGGTCTCCGCCAACCGCTCACCCATCGCTTTCGAAAGTGCATAGGGCGAGAGCGGCCGGCCTTCCTCGCCTTCGCGCTTGGGAAGGCGCTCACTATCCCCGTAAACGCTGGACGAGGATGCGTAAATGACCCGTTCAACGCCCGCTCGCCGCGCGGCATCGAAGACGTTCGCGGTGCCCTGGACATTGACGTGCAGGGTCGTCGTGGGATCCATCATGGAGCGCGGGACCGAACCCAGGGCCGCGAGGTGAAACAGCGCGCGTACGCCCGTGCAGGCGCGCCGGCAGGTGTCTTCGTCGCGGATATCGCCCTGCACGAACTCGATCGAACCCCGGACGGACTCGAGGTTCTCGGGACGGCCCGTGGAGAGGTCGTCGAGAACGCGGACGCGCGCACCGTGGCGCGCAAGCGCATCCACCAGATGGGAGCCGATGAAACCGCTTCCGCCGGTCACGAGAACCGGAAGGCCCCGTAGCTTTGTTTCGTCCACTCGAACCGCGACCTCTCATCGAGTGTCACCGACAGCGTGCATCAAAGCAAGAACGCCCGGTCACTCGCCTCGCAAGCGGTGATCCGGGCGTCACGCCGGACGCGATATCGTGATCGCTTACTTGAAGTAGCCGGTAACGTCGAGAATGACATGCCCCGTCGCCGAGTCGGACGGGGTCACGTAGCTACCGTAGAACATCACCAGATCCGGGCTACCCGGCCCGAGCGGGAAGATCGCGCCGTTCGCGAGGGCCGGTTCTCCGGCGTTGAAATTCAGCGTCGAGGTCTGAGGCGTGCCGCCGACCGGCCAGAATTCATAGTACCCGTCCCCGCTGGGCGCTACCGCCGTCACGTTCATCGAGACGGCCTGAGCATCGGCAGGAACTCCACAGACGGTCTTGATCTGGAACTGCCGTTCGTTGGCGACCCCCGATCCCACGATGCCGCCGTAACCGGATCTCGTGTCCACGGCGCGGCAAGGCGTGATCGCGTAGTACTGGAAGGGTCCGCCTGCCTCGGCGCTCGGAGCGAGAGCCGCGAGAGCGATGCCGGCGGCGAAGAGAATGGCGCCGCGCCTCAGAAGATTCATACCCAGCTCCTTTGATCTCGGCTGTAGTGAGTCTGTGCCTCGAAAACTCGCTGTCAAGCATTGGGAATTCGTCTCGGTGTCTCTTTCAGGGTCGTTTCTCTCACTGGAAGTACCCGTTCACGTCGAGGATCAAGTGATTGGAACCGCTGGACACATTGGCCACCCCCACGCCGCCCGAGCCGTCCGTCGCGAGGTACAGGAGAGCGCTCGCAGCGCGCGTCTGGCCGGCGGAGAAGCTCACGTTGCGGGTGCCGGGGTTTCCTCCGTCACCCGGGTACAGGCTGACCCAGCCCGGTCCCGATCCGAGAATGGTCACGTTCGCGGAGACGGCACCCGCCACGGCCGGCACGCCGCAGACGCCCGCTACCGGAACGACGCGCGACCCGTTCGGAGGGAGGGCTCCCGGCCCCTGCGTCGAGCGGGTGTCGACGACCCGGCAGGGGGCCAGCGTGTAGAACGACAGGGGCCCCTTCGTCGACGACACCGCGGGCTTCCAGCCGAGCTGCACGACCTCGAAATCGCTCGCGTGGATCGACGAAAACGCGGGATTGAGCGTCCCGTTGTCCCAGCGCGTGTCGTAGGTGCCCTGTACGT
>CALAQS010000060.1 GCA_937888435.1 uncultured Acidobacteriota bacterium | reverse complement strand
CATACGATATTGGTCAGTGACTGGAGTTCAGACGTGTGCTCTTCCGATCTCGCGGGGAGTCTGCCGTATACGTTTTCCGCCCACGTTCCTCGCCTCCCCTCGCCTTGGTGGAAAAAAATGCCTAAGCGGCGCGGAGAAGGGGGCCCGCATTCGGCACGTTCCCATCGGAGCGCGCCGCCGCCCGGCGAGAGTCAGTTATAACGCGTGAGCGCACCGCACGAACGGCAGGATGTCGAGAGAGGGCTGTTTTCTCTCGTGAGATTCAAGCTCCCTACACAAATCTTGAATTCTGGCTCTTTCGGGACCCACGAAAGTGGCGGGCTTACGGCGATTCGGTTGGGGCGGACTGGCGGTCCCGGCAACGGTTCAGCCTCTGTTCGGCCCACGCCGCGGCACGAAGCGTTCCCCTTAGCGCCCGCTCACTTAAAGGCTCGCGGCCGTCGAGCGTCTCGAGAAATAGGATCTCCTCTTGCAGGTCAGGTGCAAGGTTCGTGAGATCGATGATTTGAGAGAGTCGTGCCCGAGTGAGGCCGAGCTTCCGCGCGGCATCGGCTTGATCCTGAATCTCCCCGCTTAGGATCGCCTGCCGGATCTTGTGGGCGAAGGCGAGTGTAGTGGCGACGCGGGCGGGGCGATGCACCGGCCCCGGCAAAGGGATAGCAACGAATCGCTTCCGTCGTCCCTGCCGGACCCGATGAAGCTCGCCGTCTATGACTCTCGTGCCCCGCGTACTCATGCGAGCACCTCGTGAGGCACGTCTTCGGGACGTGCGGAAAGTCCGTCGCTGGGTTCAAGGATGAACACCTTGACCCGATTCGCCGGCTCGTCGATCTCGACGGACTGGACGACAGCGCGTAACAGGCGACCCCTGTTCTCCGGTGTCAGAACGTCCCAGATGGAATCGAAGTCAGCGAGGCATCGTCCGACCCATGAGGTCTCGATCTCGGCTGCATCGGCAAGGGTCCCACCCGCCGCAATCTCGCGGAGCCGGTCGATTACAAAGGTTTCGATGGTTCCTGCGGGAAGAGGCGACGAGGGGCACGCGTCCCTGCCTTCCTTGTCCCTCCTGATGCAGCGGTAGTAGCGGTACTCGGTCCGACCTTTCCGGGTCGAGGCGGGCGTAAAGGCCGAACCGCAGCACGCACAGCGGAGCAGCCCGCGCAGAATGTAGTCCGGGTTACGGGACGGATCATTCGTCGTCCTTGTCGCCCTGTTCACGAGGGCTCGTACGCGCGAAAACGTCTCGCGGTCGACGAGGGCTTCATGCTCGCCAGCGTAGAACTCACCGTGACTTCGCATGTAGCCTGCGTAGACGGGATTCTTGAGGAGCCTCGTCACGTCCGCCTTCGTCCAGGGCCGTGCCTCGCGGAGCCGCCCGTTGGCGGCGACGTGGCGCTTCGGGGAGCGGTGAGACTCGTTGAGGAACCGAGCGACCGCCAGCGTCGATCGCTCCCGGAGGTAGAGTGAGAACACGTCGCGCACGAGAACCGCCTCGAGGTCGTTCACGACGAGTCGCTTTTCGTGGACCGTGTAGCCGAGGGGGATTGGGCCGCCCGTCCACTTTCCCTTTCGCCGTGCGGCCGCAATTTTGTCGCGCGTCCTCTCTCCGATCATTTCCCTCTCGAACTCGGCGAAGCTCATCAGCATGTTGAGAGTCAGCCTTCCCATCGCGTCGGCGGTGGAGAAGTTCTGGGTGACCGACACGAAGGAAGCTCCGGCCCGACCGAACCGCTCCATCAGCTTCGCGAAGTCGAGGAGCGACCGGCTCAGGCGGTCGACCTTGTAGACGACCACGACGTCGATCTTCCCTTCGTCGATGTCGGCCAGGAGCCTCTGGAAGGCCGGCCTTTCGATGTTTGCGCCCGTGAAGCCGCCGTCGTCGTAGCACTCGTCGACAAGGGTCCAGCCCGGCAGCTTCTGGATGTACGTCGTGCAGGCCTCCCTCTGGGCGTCGAGGGAGTTGAAGTCCTGCTCGAGGCCTACCGAGGTCGACTTGCGGGTGTAGATGGCGCAACGACGGGTTTCGGGCGCGAGTTCCGGCGTGGACTTCCGCCCGCGTTTCATGGTCCTTGCGCTCCAAGCCGCGGCTTCGTGCCCTTCGCCCGACCGAAAAAGAAGAGGTAGCCGTTCCAGGGCGTGCCGGTGATGGTGCGCGCGATCTTCGAGAGCGAGCGGTACCGCTCGCCCTGGTACTCGAAGCCGTCGTCGAGAACGGTCACGCTGTGCTCCCTCTTCCCGTGGACTCGCCTGACCACGGTCCCGGCGGGTGGGAGTCGCGGGTCACGCGCGGCGCCCCCGGGTCGGATTCGGGGTGAGGCCGGAGTCCTGGGGCGGACCCGAAGGTGCCATCTCGCGTGCGCGTCCCCTCCGAGTTCTTCGATGCGGGCGAGGGCCCGTTCCGAAAGGCCACCTTCAGCCAGTTCCTGAATCCGCCAGGCGAGGCGCTTTCTGAGGAAGTCCTTGTTTCGGGTGCGGGCGCTCTGCCCGAAGAGAGCGAGGTACTTCTCCGCGAGCTCGGCGCCGGTCATGCGGCCGAGGCCCGCGAGATCGGCCGCCATTCGCACCACGGCGGCGCCTTCGGTGCGTCGTGCCGAGTGCGATGTCTGATTCATGCTCCCCCCTTCCTCCCGCGGCCGCTGGGCGCCGCCGGCCAGGGACATGCACGCTCTCTCTGGTGAACAAGGCAAGGTAAACCAGAGGGCGCTGCAACCCCGGTTTCGGTTCGCGGGGTTGGCCGGGCTTGTGGCCACACGGGCCTCTTTCCCCGCGCGACGTTGGGTCACGTCGGGCGAATCGGAAGAGTGGAGTAAATAACCCTGGGGTATTTACGAGCCGCGCGCGCTGTGCCGGAGGTGAGGCCCCCATAGGAATTCAGCGCACAGCATTAAGTGTCTATTAATCAGTCACTTCAAGCGCTCGCGAACGGGCCCGGTCGAATCGATTACGGCCAGGCACGTCACCGAAAATGACCCCCCAGAGGTCAGTTATTTACTCCTCGCTCCCAGTCAGGCCGAGCACGCAGATCTTCACTGGCTTTCCCGTCAACCAGTCTGAGCCGCTCTCGACAAGAATCGCCCTCAGAGAGTGGCTTTTTGCCTGACGCGGCCCTCTCCCGAAGGGTTAAGCGTTCTCAGCTAGACCCGTCACGGGATTGACAAAGAGTCGGAAGGGTTGATTACGGTCTGATCCAGTATTCGGTTCACGCGCGCGCGGGCGCGCGATTAGGGCGCCCAAAATGCTAAAAAACCCGCAAGGTTGTCGCGGGGTTCGTGTCAACCGTGAACGGCATTGAATTCGCGGGGAAGAAGAGTGGCTCCGCAGGTAGGACTCGAACCTACAACCCTTCGGTTAACAGCCGAATGCT
>CALAQS010000059.1 GCA_937888435.1 uncultured Acidobacteriota bacterium | reverse complement strand
TCGCGGGCGCAGGATGTGCTGCAGGCGATGCCGGCGCTCGAAGACTGACGGTGTGAGGGCGCAATGGGAATTGCCCGACGTCTTGGCGCGCTCAGTCCAGCGTTTCAGATTCGCCTCGGCGGTCGGCGCGCGCAAGTCGGCCCGCTCCAGCGCCCTTCGCTAATCTTCGTAACGGCCCTTCAGGGCCATCCATTGGCGGAGGCAGGTTGAAGAGTGGGGCGGCAGTTTCAAGGAGGAGCTCGCGCTCTCGGGGCAACCTACACCCTGAGGGCAGTGTTGGCTGTAGCCCACGAACCGCTTTCCTCGCGCGACGTTGGCCCGCGTCGGGCGAATCTGGAGAGGGGAATAAATAACCCTGGGTATTTGCTAACGGCTAGCGTTGCGCGAGAGAAGAGGAAACCGAACGAGCTTCGAGCGCGACGATAAGTGGCTCTTATTCAATCACTTCTAGCGTTCTTGAACTGGTTCGCCGAAACCGATTACGGCCGGTCACGTCCTCGGAACTGACCCCCTGAGGTCAGTCATTTATTCATCCTCGCGACTCTCGCCGAGGGGACGATGGGGACGGAATCCGACTAGCGCCCATCCCATAATCTGGCTCGAGATCGCCGTTTCTGGATCGGCCCCTAAGCCTCGCCGTTTCTTTGACAGCGCCGCAGAAGTTCGATTCACGCCCTTCCGAACCCGGAAACGTCCGGTCAGGGTATTGCCTTTGCTTCGATCGCAATCCAGAAGAGCTGATGTCCCCTTGAAGCGACTCTCGGACTCGACGCAGGCGAAGGCGTAGCACGCCCCGGCCCGGGCGCGTGATGATGGACACTCCGCACATCCTCGTCGTCGAAGACGAGAGAGTGACGAGGGCTTTCATCGTCGCGACGCTCAGGGAGATCGGCGCCTTGCCGACGGGCGTCGGCAAGCTCAGCGAGGCGCGCTCGGCCTTCTGTGAACGTCCGTTCGAACTGCTGGTCGTGGATCGAATGCTGCCGGATGGATCGGGATTAGACTGGGTCGCCGATCTCAGGAAATCGGGACAGACGGCGGCGGTTCTCGTGCTCACGGCCCTTCGGGAAGTGCCTGAGCGTGTGGAAGGGCTCGAAGCCGGTGCGGACGACTACCTGGGCAAGCCCTTCGCTCCGCTGGAGCTGAAGGCCCGCGTCCGAGCGCTCCTGCGGCGCGGACACCCTCCGCGGCGGCACGTGGAAGCTGGTGCCGTGCGCCTCGACCTCGACCGCCGTGAAGCCTTCGTCAGGGGCGGAGAGGTTCCGGTCACCGACCGGGAATTCCGCGTCCTCGAGCGGCTCGTCGCCAGCCGGGGGCTCGCGCGCGAGGAGCTCCTCGAAGACGTGTGGGGCGAGGCGACGCCCGAGACCTCGGCAAGCCTCGACGTCTTCCTCTCGAGACTTCGGAGGAAGCTCGGCGAGCGGGGGCTCCCGGACGCCATCGAGACGGTCCGCGGATATGGGTTCCGCTGGCGGGGAGGAACCTGATGCGCCGTCCGAGCATCGCGAGGAGGATCGCCTTGATCGCCGCCGTGGCCACCGCGGTCACTGCGCTGGTCAGCGCCGCGGTGCTGCTCGTCCTCCTCGGGTTTCGGCTCACGTCAGCCAACCTGCGCACCGCCGAGAACCTGGCCGCCGCGATGGACGCGGGCATCACGCAGGAGCGCTTCGAACAGCCGACACTCGAGAGCGCGGCTCGCGAATTCCTGGACGAGTTGGCCCTCGACGGGGCGAGGAGGGAGGTATGGGGTCCGTCCGGCCTCATCGCGGCGAAGGGTCCGGGGGGCGAGGTGGGCGCTGGCGGAGGCGCGGCCGACGCGGAACCGCATAAGGAGAAGGGCCGCTTCGTCGCCCGGCGGCGCACTGTGACAGGCCTCGTCGTAGCGGTTGCGGCGCCGGATTCATTCTCGGGCGCGCTCCGGCGGGAGATCGTCACTACGCTCCTTCTCGGCGTCCTTCCCCTCTCCGTCCTTTCCGCGCTGATCTCCGTTCGTCTCGCCCGACGGGCGCTCGCGCCTCTCGAGACGCTGGCGCGGGAGGTCGCGGCACGCCCTTCCAATAGTTCCTGGAAGCCGCTCGAAGCCATCTCCGAGGACGCCGAGGTCGTGCATCTCGCCGACGCGTTCAACGAGACGGGCCGGCGACTCACGCAGGCTCTTGCGGCCGAGCGCGAGTTCGCCGCTTACGCGGCGCACGCCCTCCGCACGCCGCTCACCCGCCTCGTCGCCGAGTCCCACAGCGGGATGCCGCCGAGCGGCGAAGCCCTCGAGACGCTCCGCCGTCTGGTCGAGAGCCTGCTCGTCCTCGTGCGGACGGACGTCCGTTTGCAGGAAACCGGCTCCGCGGCGAACGTCGCCGACCTCCTCAGGCACGTTGCCCGGTCACGCGCCGGCAGCGCCCACCCGTTCACGGTCGAGGCGCCGGACGAGGTCCTCGTCCGGGGCGACGAGGAGCTTCTGGTCGCGGCGATCGAGCACCTCGCCGAGAACGCGCTCGCGTACAGCACGCCGGGCTCGCCGATCCACCTCTCGGCCTCAGAGAGGGACGGCGTCGTGACCGTCGCGATCCGCGACGAGGGACCCGGAGTCGCCCCCGAGGACCTCGAACGGATCTTCGAGCCTTTCGTCCGGGGAAGGGGGGTGGAGGTCTCGACCGGGAGCGGGCTCGGCCTCGCCCTCGTGCGCCGGATCGCCGCCGGACACGGAGGCTCGGCGTGCGCGGTTCCGGAGGGAGCCGGGACTTCCTTCGAGCTCCGGCTGCCGGTCTGGAGACCCCGTTAGGCTGCGTTAAGACTTCCGGACGCATATTGGCGGGGAGGAGCGGGTGCCACCACGCCGGTGCCAACGCTTTACCTCTTGCCGCAGGTCTTGGAAACGATCCGGCATCGCCGTGACTAAGTGCTCTTCGAGGGTGAACCGGCCGCCTCGTTAGGCTGGGTTAAGAATTGCGGACCTATAGTGGCGGGACGAGGACGTGTCCCTTAGCCTCGAGACCTTTAAAGAGGTGACTGATGTCGACGATCGCTTTTCACGCCTGGCGCCATGAGCTCCTGGGCCTTGCTGTCGCTTGCCTGACTGCCGCCATCGCTCCATCGTCGTTGGCCCAGTCTGCAGGAGCGGCAGCAGTGACCGGCGAGGTCACGGAAACCCAGGGTCCAGTGTTCGACCTCCTGCGGCCCGACAACTTCAGTGAGAGCTTCGAGATCGCCTGTTCCGAGTCCGTGGAGATGCTTTCCGCGACGGTCAGCGTCTCCGACATGCCGCTTCTCGGTCGGAAGGCGATGGCTGCGCAAACCAAAGACGACACGACGGTAGCGCCTCAGGAGAAGCCAGCAAAGCCTTCGCTCCTGGATTTGGGCATTCCTCCGGATCAGTCCCAGGGAAATGCCGAGGCTCAGGCGAGACTCGACAAACGATCGCATATGCTGAAGATCCATCAAACCCTCGGCCTGATAACGCTCATCCCCATGATCGCGACGATCTTCGCTGGCGGCAGTGCCGGCGCCCACGGCAGCACGTCGTCACGCGATCTCCACGGCGCGCTGGGCCTGGTGACGGCGGGCATGTACATCACGACCGCTTCCTATGCCATCCGGGCACCCAGCGTGCCGGGAATGGAAGTTCGCGGCCCCATTCGCGTGCACAAGGCCCTGGCCTGGGTTCATGCAGCCGGAATGATCCTGACTCCCATCCTGGGGGCGATGGCTCGTTCTCAACTCGACCGCGGGGAAAAGGTTCATGGGATCGCCACAGCACACTCGGCCGTCGCCGACGTAACGGTGGCGGCATATGCCGCTGCTATCGGATCCGTAGCGCTCAAATTCTGAGGCGGCGTTCATGAATGAATACATTTTCGTCGAAGGCGGCATGATCGGGACCGATCGCCATGTGATCGGTCGCGGACTGAGACAGATGTTGCCGATAATCTGTCTGCTTCTGGCGGTTCCCGGACTTGCACAACCGGACCGTCAATGGGTTCTGGAAAAGTCAACGCTTACGTATCATGTCTCTCATCCGCTGCATGACACCGACGGCATCAGCCACGCAGCACGAGGGAAAGTGGTTTGTCACGCTGGACAGTGCGATGTGTTGATCGCGGCGCCCGTGAAGTCGTTTGATTCGGGGGACAGCAACCGCGATCTTCACATGCTTCAAGCCACGCACGGCGCCCAGTTTCCTCTCGTCAGCGTGCGCATCCGATTGCCCGAAGCGGACTTTGGATCATCCACGATCTTATGCGATCTCGAGATCGAGTTCGCCGGGCAGACCGTCCCGTACAGGCAGGTGCCCTTCCAACAGGTGACAGAGGGAATTTACACCCGGATCTCCGGAACGATACCGGCGACGCTCGCCGACTTCAAGATTCCCCCGCCTTCGCTTTTCACGGTCCCTGTCAAGAATGAAATGCCGGTGCTAGTGGAGACGACCTGGCGTCCGATATGAGGGCAAGAGATCCGCCTCCCGTCGCGTCAGGTGGCGCGCCCTTTCACGGCGCGGCCTTCCCCGCCAGCCAGGCGCTGCGAGCTCCAGGTGGTAATGAGTCCATGTGCTTCGCAAAAAGCGCGATCTGCCACATCTCGCGGGCAGACAGGGTCTCGCTGAAGGCAGGCATCCCGGTAAAACGAATACCGTGAACGACCTTCCAGTAAATCACTCCCTCGGGATCATCCTCGACCCCGTCTTTCGCGAGCTGCGGCGCGTTCGGCGTCAAGCCTCTCGCGATCGACGAGACCCCACCCTCGGTCCCTCCATGGCACACCTGACAATGGACACGGTAGAGCGCGATGCCCGCCGTGAGATTGTCGTCCGTGGGCTGAAGGGGGTTCTCCAGCCCCTGAGCCTCTCGGCGCATGGTCGCCTCAAGCGATCTCTTCGCAACCCACTTCTCCAGCCGGCTCGGTTTCGAGTCCTGTCCGGCTGGCAGCGCGCCGCTCATCACGAAGAAACAGACAGCTGCAGTCATCGTGGCGATAGCCGTGACAAATCCCAGAACGAATGCCTTTCCCACGGTGACCCCCTAGCAGAAGCAGACGAAGCGTAACCCGATCGTCTGGCGGCCCCGTAAGGCTGCGTTAAGACTCCCGGACGCATATTGGCGAGGGATGTAGGGGTGCAATGGGAATTGCCCGACGTCTTGGCGCGCTCAGTCCAGCATTTTCGGACTCGCCTCGTAGGTGGGGCGGGCACAGGTCGGCCCACTCCGGCCCCGCTTGCCGAGTGTCGCGAAGGCCCTTTCAGGCTGCTTTCCGGTCAAGGATCTCGCGCACCTTCCGTTTTCTACACGGAAATCGCTTCCTTTTCCAAGACTGCACTAATTGGGCCGGGGATCGCCCAAACTGGCATTCCCGGTGCGTGATCGCCGCGACCTTCGCGTCCGTTTCTCTCCTTTCGACCCCGGCGCGGGCCCAGCAGGACCCCTGGGCGGCGCGCGCGCGCGCCCTCTCCGACACCCCCCTGGCGAGCTTCCAGGGGGTGAATTGCGTTTCGATCCACGCGCCTCGCTCCATCGTGTGGCGGCTCCTCGTGGCGCCCGAATACGCCGCGGCGTGGTTCTTCGCGGACTCGCCGAAGCTGAAGCCGCGCGGCGCCCACTACAAGAAGGGCCCGACCGCCGAAAAAGGCGATGTCCTCTCGCTCGAGGCGACGACCTCCGAGGGGCCCCGGCACCTCGACCTCTCGGTGATCGTCGCCGCGCCGCCCGACATGCTCTCGTTTCTCGTGCGTTCCGACGAGGCCGACATCCTCGACAGAGGCATCGAGCAGGTCTCCTTCACGTTCGGGCTGGAGTCCCTTCCGAACGGCGTGACCGACCTCTACCTCGCCTCCCACTACGACTCGAACTCGCCGTTCTCGGCGATCCTGTCCCCGGAGGTGGCCCGGCACCAGCGCGAGAGGCGGCTCGCAATCCTCGAGATGTTCCGCCTTCTCGCGGAGGAGGCCGCGCGCCTGACGGACCCTCCGCTCCACGACGTGCCCGTCGCAGAGGTCGCCCGCACTCCCCGCGCGCCCCGGAAATGAAAAGCGGGGCGCATCGCGCCCCCTGCCTCACGAGAACCCGCGATGCCGCTCGCGACGGCTGCGCGCCGAGGATTGTAGGGGCAATGAGCGGCCCCGTTAGGCTGCGTTAAGACTTCCTGCAGCATATTGCCGGGGGAGGAGCACAGGGTGCGAATCATCGTTCCTGAAAGGATCTGTGCGTCCGTGTTGAACAAGCTGCCTCGCGCTTTGCCGTCGGCCTGTGCTACCGCTCGTCCGGGCACAGCGCCTTCGCCCCCGGGCGGTGACGCCTTACGGCCGGCACGATTTCGTACTTCAACGTGGACGCCCTCGGCAGTATCGCGAGCACGAACAGCGCCGCTGGCACCTTCGACTACAACTCCGTGTTCGACGCGTGGGGCACCGTACGCAGCGAGACGGGGACACGGACAAACTCGTTCACATACACGGGACGGGAAGTCGGCGAAGCAGGTCTCGAATTCTACAGGGCCAGGTTTCTGCAGCAGGAAAGCGCATTGTCGCGATGAAGACGGTGGGCCTCACGCGTCGCACGGCATCAGGTACAACGGGGTCGAGCGGCAATGGTGAAGCGACTGGGAATGGAAGGTTTTCGGAAGGGTCCAGAAGTGATCCGACCCCACACCCCGAAAGTCGTGGCGGCGCTCTTTGTCGCCTCGTGTCTCTTTCCGGTTCCTGTTCTCGCGCAGCCGGAGGGGGGAGTCATAGAAGCCGTGAAGGACGAGGTCGTTCGGTGGGGCGAGGA
>CALAQS010000058.1 GCA_937888435.1 uncultured Acidobacteriota bacterium | reverse complement strand
TCCGACAGGAGGGCTTCTCAAATCCGGACCGGACGATCTTCGGAGTCATGCTCGCTGTGGGGATCGTGGCTCTCACCTGGCTCTCGGTGCGCCTCGGCACAACGACGCCGGGCATTCGACGTTCGCGTTGGTTCTATCTCGTCGTAGGGGCCTATGGGGTGGTCGTCCTCTCCGTTGCCTTCCTTCGTTCGGGAGGCAGTGGAGAAGAGCCCTCCCTTCCCCTCGCTGTCCTTATGGTCCTCCTCACTGTCGGGGCGGCCTGGCTCATCGAGTACCTGATCCGCCTCGGCGCTCCGGCTCGCGAACTTACCCGACGCCTCCGGACGCTCGAAACAGAGCTACGGGCCGCGGAACTGCCGTACCTTCGAGCCAAAGCGACTATCGAGGCGATCGGCTGGGAGAGCGAGCGCTGGGACAAGATGGCGGAGTGGATCCGGGCCAAGTACCTCCTCCATTTCAGAATCCGGCGAGCCGAGCTCGAGCGAACGACGGCCGGGGCGCTCCGGCGGTTCTAGACCGGTCGCTCCCGCGCCGGCCGGCCGTGGTCCGAATCTTCGCGGCCGTCCTGCTCTATGCTGGGGCGCAGATTCCTGCCCCTGAGGAATGCGTTCACGAGCGATACCGCGTCGAAGATGCTCATCCGCTCGTCCTCTCCGCTCTCGTACCACTTCCTCGGCGGCGGTAGCGTGTCCCCGAGCTCGGGATAACGTTTGATGAGGCATTCGGCAATCCTTGACCGCGTTCGCATGTCAGCGGGAAACGCCTGACGGATCTCCTCTCGGGAGAAGGCACGGCAGCGCAGACCTCTCCGTTTCGCGAGTCGTTGCAGGGCACGGATCATCCTCTCCGCAGACGGCCGGCGGTGCGAACCCTCGCCTTCAAAATCCTCAACCACAAGATAGTCTGGTTCGTAGCGCGCGATGAGGTCTTCGACGCGTTCAAGAAGGCGCTTCGTTCCTCCTTGCCTTACCCGGAAGCCCCAATCAAGCAGCAGGTCCTCGCGCTCGACGACCACAAAGGTGATCCCTTTCGGGATCGGGTCGATTGCGAGCACTCGTGTGGGTGCGCTGCTCATGAAGGAGATGATCGGGAACTCCGGAGGGCCGCGACAGTCCGTAGGCGCCTCGCCCTGACCGCGCCGGTCTCAGGCGCCTTCAACCTTTCGGCCAGCTGGGCAGCGCGGCGGGACACCGCCCGCGCGACCTTTTCATACCGACCGGCAAACAGTTCCCGGACGGGAACGGAAAGGATTGCCTCGAAAGTGAGGGCGTTCTCGAGGGTCGGTTTCCTTGCTCCCCGCTCGTACCTCGAAACCTGCGCGCCGCTCTTGTATCCCAGGAGAAAGGCAACATCCTCCTGAGAGAGCCCTGCACGTTTTCTGTATGCCCGCAGATAATTGTCGAGCCTTTTCTGAGCCATGCTCTGATGTAGAGAGCGTAGCTCCGGACAGGACTTTCAAAGTACGGGGAAGAACTTGCCGCCAGCGGCAAGGAATCCTGCGCGACGAAGGCGCGATAAGAAGAATCCAACATCGCCACCGATCGCGCTCCCTCGAAGCAGAAGCACAACGCGAGAAGCCGCCCGCACCCGTGCCCTAATCTCTACACTCAAACTATAACAAACTCGACAGAGTCGACCTGTTCCTACGCTGGGTAGACTTCGGGGACGTGGGGACTTCAGAGCAGGCCTGGAGTCGCTGCTCCGCCAGCGATCCCCGCGGAGTCCTCGCCCTTTATTTGCCGGGCTTCCTCTGAGGCGCTCCCGGTGGCGATGTCCCCCAAGTCCCCCACGTCTACCCGAACATCTCTCTCCGAAGGTTCCGTTTCTTCTCCGGTGAGTCCGTACTTCTCGTAGAGGTGACCGAGCACCGAATCTTCGGAGATGGAGAGAACGTAGATTCCGTGGCTCTTCTCCGGCTTCAGGTGAAGCTTCTTCCTGAGCAGGTGGCCGATCCATTTCGCCGTAACCGGCTTCTCGTACTCGCCGCCGTAGCGGGCGGAGAAGAGAGAGGCGATATCTCGAATCGACAGCCGGCCGTCCGGGGAGGAGGACTTGAGCTCTCGGATGATTTCCAGGATCTGAGCTTCGGTGTCCATCCCTCGTTCAGAGACCAGCTCGCGTTGATAACGGCGGGCAAGGTCGAGGAGGGCGACCCTTGCGCCCTCGTCCCTCATCACCGAAAGAAGGGGTGAGAAGATCTGGGCGAGTCTCGGTTCAAGACCTCGGTCGACTGGCGGCTCGGTGGTCTTTGGTCGCTGGAGATTTCGGAATCGAAAGAGAAGAAGCTTGTTCCGAAGGTGGAGCGCTTCCTCTTTCTGGCAGTCCGGCAGGCTGATCGGGATGTCTTCCCGCAGCTTCGAGTGGCCCATCTCCTCGGTCAGGAACCGGCTCTCGAGCGCCCGATCTTCAAAGAAGCCTCGAGTCGCAACGATCTTCGGACCGAAGACGCTGTAGGCCCTGGGATCGAATTCTTTCTTGTCCACCGCCTCGCTCCGAAGGACTGGGAAGCCTTTCGCATTCCCCTGGTTCAGGATCTTCACGATCTCCGCCTTCTCATCCGAGAAACGGAAGTCGCCCTCGTCGATGACGAGGGTGCCCCGGAAAACGTCAAGGATGCGGAAAATCGGAGACACGGTGGAGGCCCCCGTGGCGAAGATGGGCTTGTAACAGAGGGAGCCGACGGTGAGGAGGAAGCGGGTCTTCCCCGAACCGAAATCTCCCCTTACCCGGAGGTAAGGCAGCTCGTTGAAGGAGTCGTAGAGCCAGGAAAGGAGAACGTAGTACGAGGAGATCTCTTCAAAGAGGGGCGAGACGTCCACGTAGTGGTGAATGAAGGAGCGGATCTCCGAGAGAAGCTCGGACTCCGTGCCGTATTCTTTCGGTTCCGAAGGCAGAAGAACCACCCCGTGCTGGAGAAGGTTGTTGCCGGGGCTGTATGGGACGAGG
>CALAQS010000057.1 GCA_937888435.1 uncultured Acidobacteriota bacterium | reverse complement strand
AACCGAACGCCACGTTCTACGACCGCCTCGCGGGCTGCTTCACGATCGCTCCCGCCGGCACGAGAGTCGACTCGCTGCCGTTCGTGGTCGGAACGCTCTGAGGGAGGGAGATTGACTCTCCTGGCCGGAACCCGTCTCGGTGCCTACGAAATCCTCGGTCCGCTCGGAGCGGGCGGGATGGGTGAGGTCTACCGGGCGAAGGACGCCCGCCTCGGCCGGGAGGTCGCAGTCAAGATCCTGCCGGAAGTGTTCTTCGAAGACAAAGAAAGGGTGGCGCGGTTCGAGCGGGAGGCGAAGCTGCTAGCCGCGCTGAACCATCCCAACATCGCGGCGATCTATTCCTTCGAAGAAAATGGGGGGAGACACATCCTCGTCATGGAGCTCGTTTCAGGCGAAACTCTGCGTGAGCGCCTGAGGGCGGGAGAGCTGTCCGCGCGGGAGACGCTCGACATTGGCGTCCAGATCGCGCGCGGCCTCGCCGCCGCCCACGAGAAGGGGATCGTTCACCGCGATCTCAAGCCCGAGAACGTCGTCCTGTCGAAGGACGGCCGGGTCAAGATCCTCGACTTCGGCCTCGCGAAGCTCTCGCCGCAGGCCCGGGCCGACGATGACTTAACGTCGGCCGGGACCCGGTCGCTCCTCACCGAGGCGGGCGCCGTGTTCGGGACGGTGGGCTACATGTCTCCGGAACAGGTGCGCGGAGAGGCCGTCGACGCCCGCTCCGACATCTTCAGCTTCGGGACGATTCTTTACGAGCTGCTCGCGGGGAAAAACCCGTTCCGCGCCGCCACGTCCACCGAGACGATGACCGCCATCCTCAGGCACGAGGCGCCGCCGCTCGCCGTGGCGCCGGCGCTCGCGCAGATCGTCGCGCGCTGTCTCGACAAGAGGCCGGAGAGGCGCTTTCAGTCGGCGGAGGACCTCGCCTTCGCGCTGGAGACCTCGTCCGGAGCGTCGCTTCCGGCGGCGACTGTCGTTGCGGGCCGCCCCCCGGGTCGCCGCGGTCGATGGGCGATCGCGGGAGCCTGCGCCGCTGGCCTCGTTCTCGGCGCATCGACCGCGCTTCTGTCGAGAGGCGCACCGCGCGCCACGCCCGCAAGGGCGATTCGATTCACGGTTGCGCCCCCTGAGGGCGGCTCCTTCTTCTACGAGTACGAGTCGGCCACCGTCGCCGTATCACCGGACGGGTCGCGGCTTGCCTACATCGCGTCGGATCCAAAAGGCGGGCGGCGCGTGTGGCTCCGGCCCCTTTCGGGGTTCGAGGCGCGGCCTCTGGCCGGCACGGAGGGGGCCGTCTCGGTGTTCTGGTCGCCGGAAGGGGCGTCGCTCGGCTTCTTCGTCGAGAAGAGGCTGAAACGGCTCGATCTTCCCGGGGGCGCGCCGGTGACCGTCTGCGAGGACACCGGTGGCGGCGGCAAGTCCGGGACCTGGGGACGCGGGGGCGACATCCTGTTCTCGAGCGTCCAGGGAGATGCGATCTATCGGGTCCCGGCGTCCGGCGGCGCGGCGGAGGCGATCCTGAAGCCGAACGCGGCAGAAGGTGAGACCCGCGTGGTCTGGCCGTGGTTCCTTCCCGATGGCGAGAGGTTCCTCTTCTATTCGCGTACGGCCGACGGCGGGCGCGTGATGCTGGCCGAGCCCGGGCGGCCGCCGCGCCTCCTGCTGAAGGCCGCGTCGATGGTCCAGTATTCCGATTCCGGATACGTCGTCTTCGTCAACGAGGGCGTCCTCCTCGGGCAGAGATTCGACGCGCGCACCGGGCGACTCTCGGGCCGTCCGTTCTCGGTGGCGGAGCATGTGAACTACTTCATGTCGACGGGGGCCGCGGTCTTCGCGACGTCGTCCGAGGGCACGCTCGTGTTCCAGCCGCACGACGACGCCGACCGCCTTGCCTGGTTCGACCGGGCCGGACGGGAGATCGGTACAGTCGGCCAGCCGTCGAACCTCCTGGGCGTCTTCATTCCTCCGGACGGGCGTGCCGTTCTCTTCGCCCGCGCGCGATCCGATCTCGGGACGTGGGACGTGTGGTCGTACGACGCCGCCCGCAACGTCGAGACGCGGATCACATCGGCTCCCGACAGCGAGTTCGCGGCCCGGTGGCTGCCGGGCGGGAGAAGCATCGTCTATTCGACCGTTCGGGGCCGGAACCCGTGTCTCGTGCGCCGGGACCTGGCGACCGGCAGGGAGGAGGAGGTCCTTCCGGCGGGCGGGTTCCAGGAGGCCGCGGACGTCTCGCCGGATGGCCGGACGCTCGCGTACTTCGAAAGGCCCGACCGGGGCTCCTTCGACCTGTGGGCGCTGCCGCTCTCGGGCGACGGAAAGCCGCGCCGGCTCCTCGAGGGGCCGTCCCTGGACGACGATGCCCGATTCTCGCCGGACGGCCGGTTCATCTCGATCATTTCGGCCGAATCGGGGCGGCCGGAGGCCTACGTGATTCCCTATCCGGGACCCGGAGTGAAGGCGCGCGTGTCGACGGGGGGAGCGGCGGTCGTGCGATGGAGCCGCGATGGGCGCGAGCTCCTCTACCTGTCCTCCGAACGGCGCCTCATGGCGATGCCCGTCCGGACTTTCCCGTCGCTCCAGCTGGGAGAGCCGAGGGCGCTCTTCGAGCTGAAGGGGCGGTCAAACTGGCTAGATTTCGACGTTTCCACGGATGGCAAGCGCTTTCTCGCCGTGGTCCCGGAATCGCTGGCCGACGAGCGTCCGCTGAGCGTCGTCGTGAACTGGCCTTCCGACGTGGAGAAGTAGCCCTTCGTTTATCCTCCGGGCCGTGCTGTACCGGCTGGAAAGCGTCCGCA
>CALAQS010000056.1 GCA_937888435.1 uncultured Acidobacteriota bacterium | reverse complement strand
GCCTCGGCCCGGGCTACCTCGTGTGGAACAAGGCGGCCACGATCGAGTTCCTGAGGCCGGGCCGCGGGCGCGTGACGGCCACGTTCCACGTCCCGCCGGAGAAGATCGCGGAGATCCGCGCGGCCGCCGACCGGGGTGAGAAGGTGGAGCCCGTGCTCGTCGCAGAAATCGTCGCGGACGACGGGCAGCTCGTCGCGCGCGTCACGGAGCGGCTCTGGGTGAAGAAGAGGGCCCTGGCCGCCTAGCCGTCCAGAGCCTCTGCCCCGACGAGCGGCCCTCCACTGCGTGCGGCCCAGAAGCCCCACACGGCGAGCGCCAGGACGACGAGGACGAAGAAGGCGCCGCAGCCCGCGTACCAGGCCGAGAGGTCGAGCGTCAGGGGCAGCGAGCCCGATACGGCGTGCCCGCAGGCCGGCAAAAGCGACCGGGGGGCGGTAACTCGGCATCGCAGCGAACGCAGCCCGTCACGTTTGCTGAGATGCTATCTCAATGGAGGGCGGATCGGCCCGTCGGTGCCAAGGTCCGAGCAGTTCGGAGCTACGCTCGCTGTGCTATCCTCCGCCGTTCCGGTCGAAACGCCGGAAATGCTCTTTGGAGAAGACGATCCGGGTCGAGGTCGGGGCTCACAAGACGTTCTTGCGAACGGCCCCCGGCGACAGCCCTCGGAGAGAAGTCGCGACGCGTTCAGGCGCTTAGCTCAGCGGTAGAGCACTACCTTGACACGGTAGGGGTCAGCAGTTCGATCCTGCTAGCGCCTACCATCGCCCGATCTCTCCCGTGCCGCCGCCCAGAGGCCGCTCGAAGGCGCTTAGCTCAGTCGGTAGAGCACTTCCTTCACACGGAAGGGGTCAGCGGTTCGAGTCCGCTAGCGCCTACCAACCTCTTATTGTTCCCTCCCACGACCCGAGCTCGGATTTCTTCTTGTTCAAGAGAAGAAAGCGATGAAGAGTTTCTGAGAAGGGAAGAGGGTTCGGTATGTCCTCGGTGGGAAGCGCGAACCGAATTGATCCGGCGGCTGGAGAAGGCGGAAGAAATATCCGTCTGACGCTGCCGGACGGGACGGTCAAGGAAGTGCCTGCCGGCACGACTGGCCGCGCGGTCGCCGAGTCCATCGGCCCGCGCCTCGCGAAGGACGCCCTCGCCGTCAAACTAGACGGCAAGGTCCTCGACCTCTCGCGCCCGCTCACGGAGTCCGGCCCGTTCGAGGTCGTCACGCCGAGGCACCCCGCCGCGCTGGAGCTCTACCGACATTCCACGGCGCACCTCTGTGCGAACGCGGTCAAGCGCCTCTTCTCGGGCGTGAAGATCGGCATCGGCCCGGCCATCGAGAACGGCTTCTATTACGACTTCGACCCGGGCCGGCCGTTCACGCCCGAGGACCTCGAGAAGATCGAGGCCGAGATGAAGAGAATCGTCGCCGAGGACAACGCCGTCGTCCGCAAGGAGATGTCGAAGACCGAGGCCGTCGCGATCTTCGAGGGCCAGCACGATCCGCTCAAGATCGAGATCGTCGCGGGCATTCCCGAGGGCAGCCTTTCGTGCTACGAGCAGAAGGATTTCATCGACCTCTGTCGCGGCCCGCACGTGCCGTCAACCGGCAAGCTCGGCGTCTTCAAGCTCACGCACTCGGCGGGCGCGTACTGGAAGGGCGACGAAAGAAACCCGATGCTCCAGCGCATTTACGGGGCCGTCTTTCTCACGCAGAAGGAGCTGGACGAGCATCTCGCGAGGCTCGAGGCCGCGAAAGCGCGCGACCACCGCAAGCTCGGCAAGGAGCTGGGGCTCTTCCTCTTCCATCCCTGGGCCCCGGCGTCTCCGTTCTTCCTGCCGAAAGGCGCTGCGGTCTACAACCTCCTGATCGCATGGATCCGCGAGCTATACGTCAAGTACGGCTACCAGGAGATCATCACGCCCCAGATTTTCGACGAGGAGCTCTTCCGGACATCGGGCCACACCGGCGCTTACCGCGAGAACATGTTCTTCGTCCAGGTCGACGAGCGCGAGTTCGGCGTCAAGCCGATGAACTGCCCGGGCCACTGCCTCCTGTTCGGGTCTCAGGCGTGGAGCTACCGGGACCTGCCCGTGCGGTACGCCGACTTCGCGCGGCTCCACCGGTATGAGAAATCTGGAGTCACGCAGGGGCTGACGCGAGTCAGAACCTTTTCTCAGGATGACGCGCACATCTTCGCCGCGCCGGAAAGCATCGATCGCGAGGTGCTCGACTTCCTCCGTTTCCTGGACGAGGTCTACAGCACGTTCGAGTTTCACGACGTGGACATCTCCCTCGGCCTCAGGCCCGAGAAGCGGGTCGGTCCCGACGAGGTTTGGGACCGAGCCGAGGCGGTTCTCGAGGCGGCGATCAAGGCGACGGGCCGCCCGTACGTCGTATCGCCGGGCGACGGTGCGTTCTACGGACCTAAGATCGACTTCCGTGTAAACGACGCCCTTGGAAGACCTTGGCAGCTCGGCACCATCCAGTGCGACTTCAACTTGCCGGAGCTCTTCGACCTGCACTACGTCGCGGAGGATGGCGTCAAACACCGCCCTGTGATCCTCCATCGCGCCATCCTCGGCTCTCTCGAGCGTTTCTTCGGCATCCTCATCGAGCACACGGGCGGCGACTTCCCGTTCTGGCTCGCGCCCGAGCAGGTGCGGGTCGTTCCGGTCTCGGAGAAGTTCAACGAATACGGGGAGAAGATTCTGAGAAAATTGGGAGAGGCCGGGCTGCGCGCGACGAGCGACCTCAGAAGCGAAAAGCTGGGCGCCAAGATCAGGAACGGCGAGCTCGACAAGGTGCCGGCGCTCCTCATCGTGGGTGAGAGGGAGCAGACGGCGGGCACGGTCTCCCTCCGCGTCCGACACGGCGGCGAGTTCAAGGATCAGAAGATCGAAGAATTGCTTCGAATGATGAAGAGCGCGGTCGACGACCGCTCGCTCGCCTGGCACGCCGGAGCGCCAGCGAAACACCAACGCACCGAGACCTAAGGAGGAAATAACCCTGGCATTTTTCAGAGGCGGCCCCCGCGTTCCCCCCACGAAAAACTCTCCCATCAACGAGTTCATCCTCCGCTTCCAGCAGGTCCGGCTGATCGGCTCGGACGGAGCCCAGCTCGGCGTCGTCGATCCACCGTCCGCCATCGCGAAAGCGCGCGCGGAAGGGCTCGACGTCGTCGTGATCGCCGAGCAGGCCGACCCTCCGGTCTGCAAGATCATGGACTTCGGCAAGTTCACGTTCGAGAAGAAGAAGAAAGAGCACGAGAGCAAGAAAAAACAGAAGATCACTCAGGTCAAGGAGATCAAGTTCCGGCCGAACATCGACGAGCACGACTACGACTTCAAGCTGAAGAACATCCTCCGGTTCCTGGAGGAGGGCGACAAGGTGAAGGCCACCGTCCAGTTCCGCGGCCGCGAAATGTCGCGCCTCGACAACGGGCGGAAGGTCCTCGACCGGCTCATCAAGGACCTCGAAGGCCGGGCGCACGCCGAATCCGGCACCGAGATGATGGGAAACCGGATGCACCAGATCCTCGGCCCGATCAAAAAGCACTGAGAAGGAGCCCCGAACATGGCCACTAAGAGAAAGACGCACCGCGGCGCGGCGAAGCGGTTCCACAAGACCGCCACCGGCAAGTTCAAGCGCGGCCACGCGATGAAGCGCCACATCCTCACGAAGAAGAACGCGAGCCGCCTGCGGGGCCTCAAGAAGGCCACTCTCGTGTCGAAAGCCGACACGAAGAACGTCCGGTCGATGCTCCCTTACGCCTAACGAGATCACAAGACAAGGAGATACACCATGCCTCGCGTCAAGCGTGGACCCAAGAGGAAGAATCGCCGAGTACGAGTTCTGGAGCTCGCGAAGGGCTACTACGGTACCAAGCACAACTGCTTCCGCATCGCCGAGCTTCAGGTCGAGCGGTCGCTCGTCTACGCGACGCGCGATCGCAAGCAGAAAAAGCGCGAGTTCCGGGGGCTCTGGATCGTCCGCATCAACGCGGCCGCGCGCCAACACGACCTCAGCTACAGCAAGCTCATGGCGGGCCTGAAGAAGGCCGGATCCGACGTGAATCGCAAGGTCCTCGCGGAGATCGCCGTCGAGGATCCGAAGGGATTCGCGAACATCGTCGCATCGGCGAAGAGCGCTCTGGGGCTGACCGCGACCGCGACCGCGAGCGCCTAGATCCGAATCGAGTGACCGATCTGCTCGCCTCCGTCGAAGAGAAACGAAGAGTTTTCTTCGAAGAGTTGAAGACTGCCGAGGAGATGGCTTCGTCCGGTACGGGCCTCCTCCCGGCGGAGGTGCGTGCGATGCACGTGCGCTGGCTCGGGCAGAAGCAGGGCGTCCTCACGGAGCTTCTCGCGGGGCTCCGGACCCTTTCGAAGGAAGACAAGGCCGCGGCCGGCGCCGCCATCAACGGATTCAAGAAAGACGTCGAGGCTGCTCTCTTTTCTCTCGAAGAAAAATCTCTTCTCTTCGAACGCTCGCAGAAGCAGCGCGCTCTGGCCGTGGACGTGACGCTGCCGCCGCGCTCTCCGCGCGTCGGGCGGCTGCACCCGCTCACGATCGTGAGGCGGCGGATCGAAGCCGCCTTTGCGTCTCTGGGCTACGAGATCGCGCACGGCCCGGACGTCGAGACCGATTGGCTGAACTTCGAGGCGCTCAACTTCCCACCCGACCATCCCGCGCGTGATGCCGTGGACACGTTCTTCGTGAAGGGCGGCGGGGAGGGCAAGGACCGGTTGCTTCTGCGCACGCACACGTCGCCGGTCCAGATCCGGACGATGCTCGCGCAGAAGCCGCCTATCCGGATCGTCATCCCGGGGCGTGTCTACCGAAAGGACGACATCGATCCGCGCCACTCGCCCGTCTTCCACCAGATGGAGGGGCTCACGGTGGACGAAGGCGTGACGTTCGCCGACCTGAAGGGCACGCTCGCGGCGTTCTCGCGCCTGCTCTTCACGCCAGAGACGAAGATCCGGTTCGGCCCCACGTTCTTCCCGTTCGTCGAGCCGGGCGTGGACGTGGCCGTCTCGTGCGTCTTCTGCTCGGGCGCGGGCAACACGGGCGGCGCGACCTGCCGCCCCTGCTCGGGCTCCGGCTGGATCGAGATCATGGGCGCTGGGATGGTCCATCCCGCCGTGCTGAGGAACGGAGGGATCGACCCCGAGAAGTATTCGGGCTTCGCGTTCGGCATGGGAATCGACCGCATCGCGTTCCTCGTCTATGGCGTCCCCGACCTGCGCCTGTTCTTCGAGAACGACGTGCGCTTCCTCGACCGCGTGTGGAGCTGAGGCCGCGGATGAAGTTCTCGCACGAGTGGATCGCGTCGTACCTCCCCGGCCCCGCGCCGGACCCCAAAGCGCTCGGCGAGCGCCTGACGGCGGTCGGTTTCATCGTCGAGGGAGTCGAAGGATCGGGCGCGGATACCGTCTTCGACGTCGAGATCACCGCGAACCGGCCGGACGGGATGAGCCACCGCGGCCTCGCGCGCGAGGCGGCCCTGGCGCTCGGGCGCGCCTTCGCGGAGCCCGAGGTCGGGCCCCCTCTTCGGGAGAGTGAAACGGCCGCCGACATGCGCGCGCGCGTTTACGTCGAGGAGCCGGAGCTTTGCACGCGATATTCTGCGCGCGTCGTCGAGGGAATCCGCGCGGGTGCGACTGGCGGCGCCGTTGCAGCGCGGCTTCGTGCGATCGGCGCGGGGACGATCTCCGCCCCGGTGGACGCCACGAACCACGTCCTCTGGGACATCGGCCAACCGCTTCACGCGTTCGACCTCGACATGCTCGCGAAGGGGGTCGACGGCTTCCCGACGATCGTCGTGCGGCGAGCCCGGGCGGGGGAGACGCTCGTGACGCTCGACGGTGTCACGCGCGCGCTCACCTCCCAGCACCTCGTGATCGCGGACGCCGAGAAGCCGGTCGCTCTCGCGGGCGTCATGGGCGGGCTCGCGACGGCGATCTCGGAGAGGACGACGCGCGTCCTCCTCGAGGGAGCGCATTTCGACCCGCGCGCGGTGCGGAAGACGGCGCGTTCTCTCGGCATGCACACGGACGCCTCCCACCGCTTCGAGCGGGGAACCGATCCCGAGGCGACGCGAGACGGTCTCGACCGCGCCGCCCGCCTGATCCTCGAGGCCTGCGGCGGCACGCTGTGCCGGGGCACGATTGACGTCCGCGAACGGCGGGCGAGCCCCCATGCACCCCGAGCGCTCACGCTCCGCCTCGCGCGTCTCGCGGCGTTCCTTGGAATGGACATCCCGGCCGCGCGCTGTGCGGAGATCCTCGCCGCCCTCGGGTTCTCTCCGGTCCGCGAGGGCGACACCCTTCGCGCGACGGTGCCCTCCTGGCGCGTCGACGTCGCGGGCGAGGAGGACCTCATCGAGGAGGTCATCCGGTGCGAGGGCTACGACCGGCTGCCCGAGACGCTGCCGCGCCCGTATGCGCCCGTGCGTCCACCGCAGGCGGCTCTCGTCGAGGACCGCGCGCGCGATCTTCTCGCCGGCTTCGGCCTCCTCGAGTGCGCGACGTACTCGTTCGTCTCGGGATCCGAGAACGCCCCGTTCGCATCCGCTGCGCCTGGCGCCCCGGTCCTCATCGAGAACGCTCTCGGCGAGCCGTTCACGACGCTGCGCGCCACGCCCGTGATCGGGCTCCTGCAGAGCGCGCGGCACAACGTGCGGCGCGGCCAGAAGGACCTCGCGCTTTTCGAGGTCGGAACGTCATTTGGGTGGAATCCGGACGCGACGCAAGAACAGAAGGATAGAGAGGGAAGAGAGAGAGTCTTGGAAAGAAAGAGGGTTGGGATCCTGCTCTCGGGGCGGCGTCGGCGCCACTGGTCGGAGACATCCGAAGAAACCGATTTCTTCGAAGGGGCGGGAATCGCCGCGGCATTGCTTCAGGGCCTCGGCTTTGCCCCCGGCTCTTTTACCTTCGAAGAAAATCTCTCTTCGTACCTCGCCCAGGGGCGCGCCGCCAGCATCCGGTGCTCGGGCCGTGAGTGCGGCTGGGTCGGGGTTCTCGAGGCCTCGCTGGCCGCCACGTGGGATCTGACCGATCCCGTCGTGGCGGATCTCGATCTCGACCTGCTGGGCTCTCTGCTGGCGCCTCCTGTGACGTCCGTCGAGCCGCCGCCTCGCTTCCCCGGCAGTGAAGTGGATCTCACCGTGACGCATCCGCTTTCGACCGCGTGGAAGGAGCTCGAATCGGCCGTGCGTGGGGGCGCGCCCGCGGAGCTCGTGGCCGTGGAGGCGAAAGGACGCTACCGTGGCCCCGGCGTGAGAGAAGGACTCGTGAAGACGACGTTGACCCTGCGGTTCGGTTCGTCGCTGCGCTCTCTGGCCCGCGAGGACGTGAACGCATGGCGCGACGCGGCGGCGCGGCGCCTTCTGGCGCTGCCCGGCGCTGCGGTGGACGGCGTGCCGGCCGCAAATTGAGGAGGACGACGTGAAGGAAACGAAAGGCCGGAGCGAAGGCAAAGCGGAGTCGGCGGGGGAGACGACCCTCGAGGGCGTGCTCGACGCGATCGAGTCGCGGCTCGAATCGCTCGTGGAGCTCGTGAAAGGCCTATCAGCCGAGAACGCACGCCTCGAGTCCGAGCTGGCGTCGGCCCGCGAGGCGAGCGAGAAGAACGGTGCCGCTGCAGCCGCGCTCGCGCGTCACGAGGCCGAGCGCGCGGCCGTCCGGACGCGCATCGAGCGCCTCCTGAAAACGCTCGAGGAGACGAACGTACCCGGCAGTCGCACCTGACCCCGCGTGCTATCCTCTCGTCGCGGCGCGAAGCGGTCGCCGCGCGAAAAAATGGCACCCAAACCGTCCGTCACGCAGGTGGAAATCTTCGGCCAGACGTACTCCGTCCGGGCGGCGGGAGACCCTGCGTACATCAAGGAGCTCGCGGGCTTCGTGGACCAGAAGATGCGCGAGGTCTCCGAGCACGCTCCGACTGTCGATGCCGCGAAGATCGCCATCCTCGCGGCGCTCAATATCTCCGACGAGTTCTACCAGTACCGTTCCAAGTCAGGCTCCGAGGGTGATCCGGGGCGGGTCGCGAAGCGCGCCACCCGCCTCGTCGAAAAACTCGACGAGATCCTGAAGACGTCTTCTCGGGCCATTCCGGCGAGGGCCGGCAGCGAATCGATCGGCACCCTGCGCGGTGCGTGAATGGGATATGTCCTTGAACCGATATTTCAATCGTGGAGCCAGCGTATCTGGGCCGTCCTGTGACGCCCCTTCGGGGGAACTAATGGTCTGCCCCGTGGGCTCCCCCTGTCTTACGACGGGTTCAATCGACAACGCCCACACGGCCGAGGCGGGGCGCCTTTATCTTTATCGCGCCCATCCCAGGAGACTCTTTCGGGATCGCGTCTAGCTTCGATCCGGATCGCCCTCGAAAGAACGCTCGATCGAGGGGGACCGACCCGTGAACTCCATCACAATCATCGCCTTAGAGGTCGTGCTCGCGGCTTTCGCCGTGGGCATCCTCATCTGGGCCCTGAGAACCCGGGGCACGGCTTCCATCGCGAAGGCCGAAGCCGAGCTCGAGGCCCGCAAGAAGCTCGAGGAAGCGAAGCTCGCCGCGGAAGCCGCCGTCCGCCGCGCCGAGGCCTCCGCCCAGAAGACCGAGCTCGATGCGAAAGAGCGGGCGCTCAAGGCGCGTGAAGCCGCCGAACAGGAGGCCGCGAAAAGGCGGGCCGAGCTTCTCGACCAGGAGAAGCGGCTTCTTCAAAAGGAAGAATCCCTCGACAGGAAGATCGTCACCGCCGAAAAGCGCGAGCTGGATTCCGAGAATCGCGCGCAGAACCTCACGAAGCGCGAGAAGCGGATAGAGGAGGTCGAGGCCGAGGCGCAGAAGAAGGCCGAGGCGATTGTCCTCGAGCAGCGGGAGAAGCTCGAGAAGATCGCGGGCCTGACGGCCGAGCAGGCCAAGCGGGACCTGATCCGCGAGCTGGAGAACGAGGCGCGCCTCGAGGCGACCGGGCTCGTCCGCCGGATCGAAGAGGACGCCGTCGAGAGCGCGAACTGGAAGGCGAAGCGCCTTCTCTCGATGACGATCCAGCGCATGGCGTCCGAGTACGTCGTCGAGACGACGGTGTCGGTTCTCGACCTTCCGTCGGACGACATGAAGGGGCGCATCATCGGCCGCGAGGGCCGGAACATCCGGGCCGTCGAGGCCGCGACGGGCGTCGACATCATCATCGACGACACGCCCGAGGCCATCCTTCTCTCGTCGTTCGACCCGATCCGCCGCGAAGTCGCGCGGCGCGCGCTCGAACGCCTCATTCAGGACGGGCGCATCCATCCGGCCCGCATCGAAGAGGTCGTCGAGAAGGTCCGCGAGGAGCTGTGGCTGGACGTCAAGACCACCGGAGAAGCCGCGGCCTTCGAGTTCGGAATCGCCGACCTTCACCCGGAAGTCGTCAAGCTGCTCGGGCGCCTGAAGTACCGCACGAGCTATGGCCAGAGTGTCCTGCAGCACAGCAAGGAAGTCGGGTGGGCCGCGTGCCACCTCGCGAGCGAACTGGGAGCCGACGTCGCGGTGGCCAAGCGCGCGGGGCTCCTCCACGACATCGGCAAGGCGATCGACCGCGAGCAGGAGGGCACCCACCTCGAGCTCGGCCGGCAGATTCTCAAGAAGTACGGCGAGACGGAGTCCGTCATCCACGGCATGGAATGCCACCACGGTGACTACGAGCCGCGCACGATCGAGGCGGTCCTCGTGAACGCCGCCGATGCGATCTCGGCCGCGCGCCCCGGCGCGCGCCGCGAGATTCTCGAGACCTACGTCAAGCGCCTCGAGAAGCTCGAGAAAATGACGGAAGGCATGAAGGGCGTCGAACGCACGTTCGCGATCCAGGCCGGCCGCGAGCTGCGCGTCATCGTGGACGCGAAGAAAGTCACGGACGACGAGTGCCTCTGGATGTCGAAAGACCTCGCCA
>CALAQS010000055.1 GCA_937888435.1 uncultured Acidobacteriota bacterium | reverse complement strand
CGGAAGCGGCATAGCGCCGAACGCCTCGACCCTGAACTGGGAGGCGAACATCCTGGCGCTGGCCAACGCGGCCGTCGTGCCCCTGAACGCCGCAGGCGCGATCACGGTTCAGGTGGACGGGCCCGGAACCGTCGACATTTTCTTCGACGTAAACGGGTATTTTCAGTAGCGGGCAGCGGATCCGCCGACGAATTCGCCATTCCCTATGCTGAGGCGATCAACCGGTTCGTCCGAGAGCGGGGTCTGCGGACGGTGGTCGACCTGGGGTGCGGGGATTTCTCCGTCGGGCGCCTCATCGCGTCGACCGGCGTGCGGTACCTGGGAGTCGACGTCGTCGACGAGGTCGTGTGCCGGAACCGGGACCGGCATAGCGCCGCGGGTGTCGATTTCGTCTGTCTCGACATCACCGCGGACGAATTGCCGGCGGGCGACCTCTGCCTGGTGCGGCAGCACCTATCGAACGCCGAGATTCTCGCCGTCCTCGAGCGGACCCGGCACTATCCCTTCGTCATCGTCACGGAGCACCTGCCGCCCGAGGGTGTGACCATGCGACCCAACATCGACAAGCCGCACGGCGCGGATACGCGCATCCTCGATGGTTCGGGCGTCTTCCTGGAGGAGGCGCCCTTCCGGCAGCGGATCGTGGAAATCCTCCTGGATCTTCCCGCGCGCGAGCCGCTGAACCTGCCGGGAGAACACCTTCGGACCTTCAGAATCCGTTGACTTCCCGGCCCGCCTTCGCAATTGCCATTCCCGATATCATGCTCGGGTTCCGGCCTCGACCAGGGCCGTCCCGCTAGAGTCGGAGGAGTTCCGTGACAAATAGAGTCCTCGTCACCGGCGTCGCGGGTTTCATCGGCTCCCACGTGGCCGAGCACTGCCTGAAGCTCGGTTTCACGGTCGTGGGCGCCGACGACCTCTCCGGCGGGTTTGTCGAGAACGTCCCTGCAGCGGTGGACTTTCGGCAGGGCTCTGTGGCGGACCCCGCGTTCGTGAAGTCTCTTTTCGCGGGGACGCGCTTCGACACCGTGTACCACCTCGCGGCATATGCAGCCGAGGGATTGAGCCACTTCATCCGCCGGTTTAACTACGTGAACAACCTCATCGGCTCCGTCAACCTCGTCAACGAGTCAGTACTCGGCGTAGTGTCATGCTTCGTTTTCACGTCCTCGATCGCCGTGTATGGCCCGAACCAGACGCCGATGACGGAAGAGCTGGTGCCGCGGCCCGAGGATCCCTACGGGATCGCGAAGTACGCCGTCGAGCTGGATCTCGAGGCGGCGCACCGCATGTTCGGACTCCCGTTCATCGTCTTCCGGCCGCACAACGTCTACGGCGAGAGGCAGAACGTCGCGGACCGGTATCGGAACGTGATCGGCATTTTCATGAATCAGGTCATGAAGGGCGAACGGATGACCGTCTTCGGAGACGGAGAACAAACACGGGCGTTCTCCCATGTCAACGACGTCGCACCGCTGATCGCCCGGGCCCCGCTTGTCCCCGAGGCCCGCAATCAGGTCTTCAACGTCGGTGCCGATAGGCCGTACTCCGTGAACGCCCTCGCGCAGGCGGTGGCCCGCGCCTTCGGAGTGAGTTCCACGGTCGACCATCTGCCCGCCCGCCTCGAAGTCGTGCACGCGTTCGCGTCCCATGCAAAGGCCCGGCGGGTCTTTGCGCCGTCGGAGCCGATCCCGCTCGAGGCCGGGATCGACCGGATGGCACGCTGGGCGCGCGCGCGCGGCCCGGTCCGGCCCGTCACCTTCGACGCGATCGAGGTTCCCGTCAATCTCCCTCCATCCTGGCGTCCAGCCGGGACATGAGCGCCGCGGGCGCCGGAGGGCGCCCAGACGATGAGAGGGACGTGCAGCTCTTGTTGGTGGAGCGTCGAATGAAGGAATCGTCCGTGCTCAGGAAAAGCCTCGCCGTGGTCGGCGACGAAAACGATCGATGTTCGGCCCGCAAGCCCCGCCTTCCCGATCTCGCCCCAGGACCGACCGATCTGGTCGTCGAGAAAAGAAGCCTCGCCGAAGACTCCATGGCCGGATCGACAAGCGAGCATGCCGGCTCTGACACGGGCGCCGGGACGTGAGCGCTCGGGAGAGCGATCTCGTGGCCGCGAAGGCAAAGAACTTCGCTTTTAGAGGACCTGAAGCTCGAACGTCATAATCTCGAGGCGATGAACTCTCGCGGTTTCACGAAGACGGACCGCCTTGAGCTTCTGGTCCGAAAGCCCTGCCGCCAGCCGAGGAAGCGAGCCTGCCGGGGGGCCCGGTGACCGATGGAGTGTTCTTCCTCGATCGCGGTCTATGGCACGAACCGCCTTGTCTCCTTTCTGGACTGAAGGGATGAGATGAGGCCGAAGCTCAGCGTCTGCCTCACGACGTACAACCGGGCCGCGCTTCTCGACCGGACGCTGGAAACACTCGCGAAACAAACCCGCCCCCCGGACGAGCTGATCGTCAGCGACGACTGCTCGACCGACCGTACGGCGGAGATCGCCACGAAATGGAAGGGAGCTTTCCGGGAATTTGTCTACCGGCGGAACGAGTGGAACCTGAACATGCCGGGCAACCTCAATGCGACGATCGCGGTGGCCTCGGGCGAGTACATCGCGAACCTCCACGATGGGGATCTCTACGCCCCATCCTTGCTCGAGGAGTGGGAACGAGCGCTCGACGCGCACCCGACCGCGGGTTTCGTCTTTTGTGGGCTCGCATGCTGGCCGGTGAGGACGAGCCACGGCGGAGGCGTTCTCCTCTTTGATGTCGCGCCGTTCACACCGGGACAGGAGTTCTTCGAGCGGCATTTCCTCGGCCGCGTCGGTTCGATCGTCTGGGGGACCGTCATGGCGCGCCGCTCGGCCTACGAGGAGCTCCTTCCGTTCGATCCGGCTTTCGGCTTCGTCAGCGACGTCGACATGTGGATGCGAATGTGCGCCGGATACGACGTCGCCTATGTCGACAAGCCGCTCATTTTCCTGGACCATTCACCTTCCGCCGAGCGAGTACTGGGGGTATTCAACTGGAAACCTGTTGAAACGGTCCGGCGGATTCACCAGACGAACATCGAGCGGATGTTCGCGGGCGACGCCGCGAGGATCGCGCGGGAAACGCGTCGCCTCGAATGGATGATGCAGCGCTTCGTCGCGGCGCGGCTTCTGGGACGGGTTCGACGCAGGGACTGGAGTGGCCTCAAGCAGGGACTGGCCATCGCGTCCCGGCTCGAGTCCCCTCTTCGGTGGATCGGCCATGCCCTTTCCTGACGTCTACCGCGATCGCGTCTATGAGAACGAAGGGGTTCCGGCTCTGGTGGAGCTGGTGGACCCGTCACTCCGGCGCGTTGTCGATCTCGGGTGCGGCGCGGGCGCCAACTTGCGGCTCCTCCGGGAGAGAGGGCACGAGGTAACCGGAATCACGCTCTCGGAAAAGGAAGCGGCGATCGTCCGGAACAGGGGAATGGCCTGTCTCGTCTGCGATATCGTGCGCGAGGGAATTCCCCTGCTCGACGCCTCCGCCGATGCGCTCGTCTTCAGCCACGTTCTCGAACACCTGGAACAACCGGCGGAGGTCCTGCGTCGATCTCTTCGGCTGCTCCGCCCGGGAGGCGGCGTCTATGCGGCATTCCCCAACGCGCTTCAATTCCGCCAGCGGTGGGAGTTCCTGCGGGGACGCTTCCGATACACGGAGACTGGAATCATGGACCGGACGCACCTCCGCTTTTTCGATTTTCAGTCGGCGCGCGAGCTGCTCGAGGGTTGCGGCGTCCGGGTGACGGTCCACGAAGCGGTCGGGCACTTTCCACTCGGGCCGCTCCGCCCCATCGCGGGCCGGTTCGCGGGGCGGCTGGATTCCTTTGCGCCCCGGCGCTGGCCGGGCCTCTTCGGGTTCCACGTACTCGTCGCCGGGACGTGGCATCCCGGCAGCGGTCCTCCCGCGTGACGGCTCCCCGTCCGCACTTTGCCGCGGCTTTCGCAGGGACGCTCGCCTCCACTGTCGTCCCGACCCTGGCGGGAATCGCCTCGAGTGTCACGCTGGCCCGAACGCTCGATCCTTCCTCGCGCGGGGAGATGGCCATGGTCCTCCTCTGGCCGCTCGCGCTCGGAGTCCTCGGAGATCCGGGCGTCAGTTACGCGCTCTCGTTCCTCGTCTCGCGCGACAAGGAGTCTGCGAGCGGTCTTTGGACCGTCGGTCTCGTCGTTGGGGGAATCTGGGGGGGCATTCTCGCGGTGGCGGGCGGCCTGATTCTCGCGACGACGCTCTCGCTCTCGCCCCCCGCTTGGATCGCCCTGCGCCTCGCCCTCGCCGGTGTTCCGCTCACGCTCATCACCGGATATGGGTGCTTCCTTCTTCTTGGTGGAGGCAGGCTCGGGGCGTCGAATCTCGTCCGCGGTGGCGGCCTCGTTCTCTACGCCGCCGGCGTGCTGTCCCTGGCGGCGGCAGGAAAAGGGAGACTGCTGACCTACGCGGCTGCATGGCTTCTTGCGCAGGCGACGGCGGCGGCGGGGGCAGCGGTGATGGTCCACCG
>CALAQS010000054.1 GCA_937888435.1 uncultured Acidobacteriota bacterium | reverse complement strand
AAGCTCGCGCTCACCCGGATCGTGACGGTGCTCGCGAGGAGACCGCCCCAGATGGAGGCGGCCTGCTGGAACACGATGAGGCGCTGCTGGCCGAGCGTCGTGCCCGCATTCCCGCCCACGGGCGCGACCGAAGTGGTGTCGCTGAGGCCGGTTCCCGCCGGATCGGCATTGACGATGACGATGTTTGCCGCCGCAAAAAGCGGCGGGGCGGCGAGCGTCGCCAGGAGGAGGAGCGGCAGGAGTGAGCGGCGCAGCATGTCGCCCTACTTCTCCCGGGTCGCGGGGGCCGGAACGGGTCCGGGCGCGGCCTCGAGGAAGGCTCGTGCCTCATCCGTGCCGTGGACGCATGCGCTCGTGAGGGTTCCATCCGGATTCTTTCGGACGACGGAGAGGCTGGCATGATCCGGGCCGAGCCGCATCATCTTCGTTCCATCCGGCAGCGTGACGACCTGGGGCTCGGCCACGACCAGCGGCCGCGCTCCGAGGAGCTGGCGGGCTTCTTCGGGGGTGAGAGGACGCAGGGCGCCGGTCACGGGATCGCGCGCCACTCTCAGCGAGGCCCCCGCCGCAGCCGCCGGCTTCGCCGTCGCCACAGCCGGAGCCTTCTTCGCCGCGGGCTCCTTCGGCGGGGCGTTCGCCGCGGTCTCGTCGGCGCGGGCGGGGAGAAAGAGAAGCAGGGCGAGGGCCGGGAGGCAGCGGTGCAGGCGCATGGTGGGGCTCCTTGACGTCCGGAGTGTCCGGACGGGTCCCCTATCCTACGCGGACGACCAGTTCGATCTCCACTCGGGCTCCTGCCGGGAGCGCCGCGACCGCGACGGTCGACCGCGCCGGTCGGTGGGCGCCGAAGCGGGCCGCGAAGACCTCGTTCATCTTCGCGAAGTCGCCCATGTCGACGAGGAACACTCCCGCGCGGACGACGTCCGAAAGCGTGGCGCCCGCGCCCGCGAGCACGGCCTCGAGATTGTCGAAGACGCGCCGCGTCTGGGCGGCGACGTCGCCCTCGACGAGCTTCATGGTGGCCGGGTCGAGGCCCACCTGGCCGGCTGTGAAGAGGAACCCTCCGGCCACGATGCCCTGCGCGTAGGGGCCGATGGCTTTCGGGGCGTTGTCGACGGAGATGGTCTTCAGGCTCATCGCGTTGGATCCCATACGGCCACGTGCGGCAGATTCCTGTACTTCTCGTCGAGGTCGAGGCCATAGCCCACGACGAACTCGGGGCCGATCTCGAACCCGAGGAAGTCCGTGCGGATGTCACGGTTCTCGGGCAGCTTCTTCTTGAGGAGGGCGGCGACGCCGAGCGAGCGGGGCTTGCGCGAAGCGAGGAGGTCGAGGATTTTCCGGAGCGTGAGCCCGGTGTCGATCACGTCCTCGAAGAGGAGGACGTTCCTGTCCAGCACGTCCATCGAGAGGTCGTGGACGATGTTGATGTTTCCCGAGGAGCTCGTTCCGGCATAGGAACGCACCTGGAGGAAGTCGACCGAAACCGGCACCTTGAGGCGCTTCAGGAGGTCGGTCAGGAAGAAAACTGAGCCCTTGAGGATGCCGACGGCGAGGAGATCCTTGCCCGCGTAGGCGGCGTCGATCTCTTTCGCGAGGACATCCAGGCGCTTCGCGATCGTCTCTTCGGAAAGCAGGATGCGGTCGATCACGGCGGTCAGACTATCATCCGAAAAACGTGACCAGCGCCGTGCCAGACCCCGAAGCCATCTCGCAGGCTTATGCCCGCCTTTCGACGAAGTTCAAGACCTTGTGGACCTTTCACCAATTTCTCCAGGGCGTGCACCGCACGAGCCTTCGCGGAGCCACGGGGCCAGCGGTCTCCTTCGCCCCCCTGTACGAGCAGATCAAGCGCATCAAGGAGACGAAAGGCGTCGAGCCCGCCGCCGATACGCGCGCGGCGATGGCGCGCCTCGACGGCCAGCTCGACACGCTGCACGCGACGCTGGCCGAGGACGACCGCCAGATCTCCCCGAGCACGATGCGCCAGTTCTTCGAGCGCGTGAAGGCCGGCGACGAGGATCTGCTCCTCTCGATCCTGAAGTTCTATTACTACGCGCCGACCCTTTCGCCCGACGAGATGGACAAGGTGGACTTCCTCCTGACGCGCCTCGGCACGACGCCGGGGAAAGGGGGCGAGATGGAGATCAAGCCCGCCCCCGAGCTGCAGAAGCTGAGCGAGGCGCTCCTCTCTCTCATGGTGCGGCAGCGGGCCGACTCCGCCGAGGTCAAGTCCGTCGTCTCCCTCCTGGACATCCTGCGCCGCGACCTCGAGGCCTGCGAACGGTTCGAGGACCTCTCGAAGCGCGGGACTCTCGAGAACATCCGCACGCTGAAGCACCGGATGGGCAGGGCCTTTTACGACTCCGAGGTCATGCAGGCGATCCTGTCGTCGAATGTCGCGGTGAAGAAGAAGTTCCAGCTTCTCTACAAGGAGGAGGAGAAGCGCATTTTGTCGGCGTCGCGCGAGGTCCTCGAGAAGGAAAAGGACCTCGAGCAGGACGCGCGCTTCATGAGCCCCGAGTTCCGCGAGGATCTCGAGCGCTTCCGCAAGGACAAGGACGAGTTCGAGAAGGCGAGCCGCCGGCGCGGGGTGCGCCCGCGCGACGTCAAACGGCTGAAGGAATCCCTCCACAAGCTTCTCGCGCACCTCGATCCCGCGGCCGCGGAGGAGTTCGACGTGGGCTCGGATTCGACCGCCGGTGGCGGCCGCAGGAAAAGGGAGGCCCTGTCGAAAGGCGCCACGCCCCTGCCGATCCGCCGGGACACGGGCTCGGGGATCGCCTGGCGCGCCGAGACGGATCGCGTCACGTCCGAGACGGCCCGCCGGCTTTTCGCGAGCGTGGATCTCGTTCGGTCGGACCCGGCGACCGGCGTGCCCGCGCACGGAGCCCGGCTCGAGGCCTGGGAGGTGCGGTCGGCCCTCCGGATCCTGCGCAAAGGGAAGGACACTGAATCCCCGGGTGAGCGGGACCGCCTCTTCTTCAACGCCTCCGTCCTTCGGCAGAAGATGGACGAAGAGGCGCGGGAGCTGCGCGACCTCGTGGGCGAAGTGGGGGATTCGTCCGCTTCCGAAGGTACGCTCGCGACCGCCGGCAAGTGCCTCGCGCGCGCCCGGGAGGTCGACGGCCTCTTCCGCCAGGCCCTCGCCGCGGCCGAGTCGGAGGGCATCGAGCCCTGGAATCACCTGACGCGCTCCCGCTTCCGGCATCTCCGGGCGTTCGCGGGCCTCTGGCTGCTCTTCGACGCCCTCGGCGGTGCGTGACGGCGATCGATAAGGCCCGGGTGACGGGCCTGCCGGACGCGTCGATGGTTTAATCGGCCCGATGGCCGAGACTCCGAAGGACGCCGCCCCGCCGGAACCTCCCAGGGGGCCCGAGCTCCCCGAGCAGATCGCGAACCGCCGCGCGTCGCGCGCACGCATCGCCGCCCTCGGGCGCGCTCTCTACCCGAATCGCTGGGATCCCACGCATCTCGTGTCGGACGTCGTCGCGAACTGGTCGTCCCGGGACGCCGCCGCGCTCGACGCCACGCCCGAGGCCGATCGGACCGTGCGCGTGCCGGGCCGCATCCTCGCGATCCGCAAGATGGGGAAGGCGATCTTCCTCGACCTCTCGGATGGCGTCCGCCGCGTGCAGGCTTACATGAAGAAGGACGCGCTCCGCCCGGGCGACTGGGAGCTTCTGGAGCAGCTCGACCTCGGCGACCACGTGGGAGTCGCCGGACCGGTCTTCCGGACGCGCATGGGGGAGCTGTCGGTGAGGGTGGGCTCCCTTGATTTCCTCTCGAAGTCTCTGCGGCCGCTGCCCGACAAGTGGCACGGCCTGACGGACGTGGAGCGGAAGTACCGGCAGCGCTACGTCGACCTCGTCGTCTCGCCGGAGACGCGCAAGACGTTCGAGATCCGGGCGAAGATCGTGGGCTTCATCCGCCGCTTCTTCGACTCGCGCGGCTTCGTCGAAGTGGAGACGCCGATGATGCAGACGCTCGCGGGCGGCGCAGCCGCGCGCCCGTTCGTGACGCATCACCATGCGCTCGACCTCGACCTCTTCCTGCGCATCGCCCCGGAGCTGTACCTGAAGCGCCTCGTCGTGGGCGGCTTCCCGAAGGTCTACGAGATCAACCGCAACTTCCGCAACGAGGGCATTTCCACCCACCACAACCCCGAGTTCACGATGCTCGAGTTCTACACGGCGTACGCCGACGCGCGCGACCAGATGGCGCTCACGGAGGAGCTCCTCACGAGCGCCGCGCGGGAGATCCTCGGGACGACCGAGCTGCCGTGGGGCGAGGAAACGATCTCGCTGAGAGCGCCCTTCAAGCGGATCAGCATGGTGGATGCGATCCTTAATGGTCCCACTCAGGCGGGCGGCCGCACGCCTGTCACGAGGGAGGCCCTCGATGATCTTCACCTTCTAAGAAAAATCGCCGAGGAGGCTGGTGTGGAGTCTGTCGAGCGCTTCGGCGATTCCAAGGGCAAGCTCCTCGCCGAGATCTTCGGCGCCGTGGTCGAGAAAGAGCTTCTTCAGCCGACGTACATCGTCGACTATCCCGCCGAGATCTCGCCGCTCTCGAAGACGAAGCCGGACGACCCGAATACCGCCGACCGCTTCGAGCTGTTCATCGGGAGGATGGAGGTCGCGAACGGGTTCTGCGAGCTGAACGACCCCGACGAGCAGGCAGAGAAGTTCCGCGCGCAGGTGAAAGAGCGCGGCAAGGGCGATGAGGAGGCGATGCTCTACGACGAAGACTACGTCGAGGCGCTTTCCTACGGCATGCCGCCCACGGCGGGCGAAGGCGTCGGCATCGACCGCCTCGCGATGCTCTTCACGAACTCGCCCTCCATTCGCGACGTGATTCTCTTTCCATTGATGAGACCGAAGAAAGATAAAGATGCTTAGAAAGGTCAGCAGGCGGCCGTCGCCCTCTTCCCCTTCCAAGAAAATCTTCTTCTCTTGATTTCCTTCTTTCTCGCCAGAAGATATCTCCTCGCGTCGCGGCGTGACGCGCAGGTGGGGGTCGTCGCGCTCGCGGCTTTTTGCGGGCTCGCGCTCGGCGTCGCGGCTCTCGTCGTGTCGCTCGCGCTTCTCGCGGGGTTTCAGACGCACGTGAGGAGCCGACTTCTCGCCGAGACGCCGCATCTCCTCGTGACGCCCGCAGGCCGAGGCCCGTTCCACGACGCGGACCGGATCGGCGGCAAGCTCGCCGCCGTCCCCGGCGTCGTGTCCGTCTCACCCGTGGCGCGGGGCCGCGTGTGGGTGTCGATGGGGCGCGACGCCGCTCCGGCGGAGGTCGTGGGCCGCGAGCGGACGAAAGGGCTCGTGCTCGACGTGGCCCAGGCCCGGCCGCTCGGCGTCGTGCCTGGAGACACCGTGACGCTCGTCTCTTCGCGCGCGCGGCTCTCGCCGCTCGGTCCGGTCCCGATCGTCTCGACCTTGAGGATCACCGCCCTCGCGCCCTCTTCCACGGGACGTCGCGCCGCCGAGGCGAGCCTGCCGCTCGACGAGGCGCGGCGCCTCTTCGCGCTCGGCTCGGACGGGGCCACCGGCTACGAGGTCTTTCTGAAGGACCCGTCGAAGGCGAAGGCCGGCGCTGCGGCCGTGGCGGCCGCGCTCGGGCCTTCCGTCACGTTGACGACGTGGGAAGAGCAGAACCGCGCTCTCGTCCTCGCGCTGAGGCTCGAGCGCTTCGTCTTGTTCGCGGCCGTTTTCCTGATCGTGATCGTGGCGGGGCTGAACCTCGCGGCGACGTCGGCGGTTCTCGCCGCGACGCGCGCGGGGGACGCCGCCGTCCTCTCGGTTCTCGGGGCGTCTCCGAGGACCGTGGAGAACGTCTTTCGGGCCGCGGGGGGTTGCGTGGGGATGGCCGGCACGCTCGCGGGCGTCCTTCTCGGCGTCGCGGCCTCCATCCTGCTCGAGAGGCTCGGCCTCGTTCCGCTCCCGGCGCAGCTCTACGGGATGAGCCACGCGCCGTTTCGCGTGGACCCTCTCGACGTGGGCGTGGTCGCGGCGCTGTCGATCCTGTGGGCGTTCGTCGTGGCGACCGTGCCCGCCCGCGCCGCCGCGCGCCAGCCCGCCGTGGAGGCCCTGCGTGGCGCCTGAGGCGGCGGCGTTGCTCGTCGCGGAAGGCCTCGCGAAGGGGTTTGGGGCCGGCGACGCGCGGGTCGAGGTCTTTCGCGGCGTTTCACTCGCCGTCGCGGCGGGCGATCTCCTCGCCATCACCGGCCCTTCGGGCTGCGGAAAGTCGACGCTGCTCCACCTTTTCGCCGGGCTCGACGCGCCCGACGCGGGCCGTGTGGCGCTCGACGGCGCGGACTGGGCCACGCTCGCGCCGGCCCCACGCGCGGCCGTGCGCGGCGCGAGCGTGGGATTCGTGTTCCAGTTCCATCATCTCCTTCCCGAGCTCACCGCCGAGGAAAACGTGGCGCTGCCTCTTTTTCTCGCTGGTCGCCCGGAGCAAGGCTCCCGCCGCGAGGCGCGCGAGGTTCTCGACCGCGTGGGCCTTCTCGGCCGCGCGGCCGCGTTCCCGCGGACGCTTTCCGGCGGCGAAAGGCAGCGCGTCGCCATCGCGCGCGCGGTCGTGAGGCGGCCGCGGCTCCTCCTCTGCGACGAGCCTACGGGAAGCCTCGACGCCGCCCACGCCGCACAGGTCTTCGAGCTTCTGGCCGAGGTCGCGAAAGAGCGCGCCGGGGCCGCGATCGTCGTGACCCACGACCCGGAATGGGCGCGTCGCTGTGCTACGATCAAATTGCTGGGAGAAGAGGGGTTGAGCGATGTCGTCGGGACCGCCCTCCCCGTCTCTCCGAGGGGTTGAAACGGTCATCTGACGATGTTCGAGAAATACAACGAGAAGGCGCGCCGGGCGCTATTTTTCGCCCGGTACGAGTCCTCGAAGCTGGGCTCCAAGGTCATCGAGTCCGAGCACATCCTGCTCGGCGTCCTCCGCGAGGGCGAGGAGATCATCAAGGAGATCTTCGCCCGCTTCAACGTGAAACCGGACGAGATCCGCCGTGAGATCGAGGGCGATCGCGTGTTCGTCGAGCGCGTCTCCTCCACCCAGGAGCTGCCGCTCTCGGAGGAGTCCAAGAAGATCCTCGCCTACGCCTCGCACGAGGCGGAGTCGATGATGCATCCCTACGTCGGCACGGAACACCTCCTCATCGGCATCCTTCGCGTGGACCCGTGTGTC
The DNA here is from genome assembly GCA_937888435.1 of uncultured Acidobacteriota bacterium. GTDB lineage: Bacteria > Acidobacteriota > Thermoanaerobaculia > UBA5066 > UBA5066 > Fen-183. Next base: position 41,532 of record CALAQS010000054.1, on the reverse strand, counting down.
GCGGGCCGCATCCTGATGTCGCACGGCTTCAACCTGTACGGCGTGCGTGAGGAGACGATCGCGCTCATCAAGGAGCGCGAAGCGTCGAAGCAGAAAAAGGAGCTGCCGTTCCTGGCCGAGTACGCGCGCGACCTGACCGCGCTCGCGCAGCAGGGCGCGTTCGACCCGCTCGTCGGGCGCGACGTGGAGGTCGAGCGGATCATCCAGATCCTCTCGCGCCGCACGAAGAACAACCCGATTCTTCTCGGCGAGCCGGGCGTCGGCAAGACGGCGATCGTCGAGGGCCTCGCGCAGCGCATCGTGGAGGGCGGCGTTCCGCTGTTCCTCGCGCAGAGGAAGATCCTCGCCCTGGACCTCTCGCTCATCGTCGCGGGCACGAAGTACCGCGGCCAGTTCGAGGAGCGCCTCAAGGGCATCCTCAAGGAGCTGAAGGAGAACCTCGACCTCATCGTCTTCATCGACGAGATCCACTCGCTGATCGGCGCGGGTTCGGCCGAGGGCTCGCTCGACGCCGCGAACATCCTCAAGCCCGCGCTGTCGCGGGGGGAGATCTCCTGCATCGGCGCGACGACGCTGAAGGAGTACCGCAAGTACATCGAGAAGGACCGTTCACTCCTGCGCCGCTTCCAGGCCATCATGGTGGCCCCGCCGGACGAGGAGGAGACGCTCCGGATCCTCGAAGGAGTGCGCGAGCGCTACGAGACGTTCCACCGCGTGCACTACACGCCGGACGCGATCAAGACGGCTGTTTACCAGGCGAACCGTTACATCCCGGACCGCTTCTTCCCGGACAAGGCCATCGACATCCTCGACGAGGCCGGCGCGAAAGTGAAGCTGCGCAAGACGGCCGACACCCAGAACCTGAGGCGCCTCGAGAGCGAGATCAAGGGGATCGTCAAGGAAATGAAGAAGGCGATCTCGGAGAAGGACTTCGAGCGGGCCGTCTTCCTGCGCGAGCGCGAGATCGAGATCAAGGAGGAGATCGAGCATACGAAGACCTCCGCTCTCGACGACGGGTTGCCGGTCGACGTGACGCGTTTGGACGTCGAGGAGATCATCTCGAGCTGGACGGGCATCCCGGTGACTTCACTCCAGATTGAGGAAGCCGAGAAGCTGCTCCACATGGAGGACTCCCTGAAAAAGCGCGTCATCGGGCAGGATCGCGCGCTCGAGGCGATCAGCCGCGCGATCCGCCGCTCGCGCCTTGGGGTCAAGAGCCCGAACCGGCCGATGGGCTCGTTCATTTTTCTCGGGCCCTCCGGTGTCGGCAAGACCGAGGCCGCTCGTCAGCTCGCCATGTTCCTCTTCAACAACCAGAAGGCCCTCGTGCGCTTCGATATGTCCGAGTACATGGAGAAGCACGCCGTCTCGAAGCTCATCGGCTCGCCCCCCGGCTACGTGGGCCACGAAGAGGGAGGCCAGCTCACGGAGCGCATCCGCCGCCAGCCCTACTCCGTGATCCTCCTCGACGAGATCGAGAAGGCCCACCCGGACATCGCGAACCTCCTCCTGCAGATTCTCGAGGACGGCCAGCTCACGGACGCGTACGGGAACGTCGTCGACTTCAAGAACACGCTCATCATCATGACCTCGAACGTGGGGACGAAGTTCCTCGTCACGGGCAGCCGCATGGGCTTCGGTGACAGAAAGAACGCCCCCGAGAAGCGCGAGATCGAGGAGATGGTGCTCAAGGAGCTTCGGCGTGAGTTCTCGCCGGAGTTCATCAACCGCATCGACGAAATCATCGTCTTCAACCCGCTGGGGCTCCCGGAGCTCCGGACCATCGGTCGGCTGCTCCTCGACGACGTCGGGGAGACTCTGAAGCACCGCGGACTGTTGCTCGTGGTGGACGAAGCTGCCGTGGACTGGCTCCTCAAGGCCTCGGGGCACGACATCCACTCGGGCGCACGTCCGTTGCGCAGGACCATCCAACGGCACGTCGAGGACGCGGTATCGGAATTGCTCATCGGCTCGCGAGAGCCTGTCGAGTGTGTCGAAGTGACCGTATCAGGAGACGAGCTCAAGGTTCAAATTCGAGCTCCCGAGCCGGTCGGTACGGACCGGTAAGCAGGGTGCCCCTGAATTGCTCGTCCGGCGGTCCAGCCGGGTCCGCCTCGAGTCGATCCGCGCGCGTCATTCCGGCCGGAGTTCTCGCCTGTGTTCTGGCGGCCTTTCTCTGTTGCGAGACGGCCCGTGCGCAGACACCGACTCCGGTGCCCACCCCCGAGCCCGCTCCCACGGCTGCCGGCGAAGGCATGTTCGGCGCGACCCGGCCCGATTCGTCGCTCACGGGCACGATGCCGAAGGCGTCGATGGCCCTCGCCCCCGAGCCCGCGGTCCCCGCCGCCGATAGGCCGAAGATCGTGCAGATCCTCGTGCGCGGCGGGAAGACCACGGCTCCCGAGACCGTCGGCTTCTACCTGGGCGTCAAAGTGGGCGACCCCTACGACGACGACCTGATCAAGCGGAACTTCAGCAAGCTCTGGGATTCCGGGCTGTTCGAGGACTTGACGCTCGAAAAGGAAACGTCCCCCGCGGGCGTCGTGCTCGTCGCGACCGTCGTGGAACAGCCCACGGTCGCGGACCTCGAGTTCCGGGGCAACAAGAAGCTCACGACGTCGCAGCTCAAGGACAAGCTCAAGGAAGGCAAGGCCGAGATCCGCGTCGGCGCGCCCGTCTCGCTGCGCGACATCGCGAAAGCGAAGGCCGTACTTCTCGAAGCGTACAAGACCGAAGGATTCCGCTCCGCGGCGATCGACGCCACGACCGAGAACGTCTCCGACCTTCAACGCCGCATCGTCTTCCTCGTCGATGAGGGCGACAAGGTCAAGATCGAATCGATCGTGTTCACGGGCAACACGGTCTTCGGCCAGACGAAGCTCCGGTACGCGCTCTCCAAGACGAAGCAGGCGCACTGGTGGCGCTTCTTCGATAGCAAGTCCACGTACAACCAGGCGGGATACGAAGAGGACGTCGAGGCGCTGCGCAAGGTCTATCAGGACGTCGGCTACAAGGACGTCGTCATCAAGGACCCGACCCTCGACGTGTTCGTGGCGAACCCTTCCGAGAAGCGCCCGGAGAAGATCAGCCGCCGGGTGAAAATCACGATTCCAATCGTCGAGGGCGAGAAGTTCTACTTCGGCAAGGTCACCGTCGAGGGCTCCACGGTGTTCCGGCCGGAGGCGCTCGAGCGGTTCTTCGGATACAAAGCCGGAAAGCCGATGAGCCAGAAGGTGATCGCGGACGGCATGAAGGCGATCGACGCGACCTACCGCAGCCGGGGCTACATCTACGTCTTCATGAACCCCGAGAACACCGAGAAGCCCAAGCACGTCGTGGACGTCGCCGTAAAGATCACCGAGGGCGATCAGTACCGGCTCGGCCGGATCGAGTTCACGGGCAACAAGACGACGCGCGACAAGGTGCTGAGGCGCGAGCTGCAGGTTTTCGAAGGCGACATCATGGACATGGAGACGTTCAAGAAGAGCTTGTTCAAGGTGACGCAGCTCGGCTACTACAAGATCGAGGAAGACCCGGACTTCCGCGTCAACGCGGAAAAGAAGACCGTCGACGTCTCGATCAAGGGGACGGACACGAATCGCAACGAGGTCCAGTTCGGAGCGGGCTATTCGCAGCTGGACGGCCTCTTCGGGCAGTTCCAGTTCAACACGCGCAACTTCCTCGGTCGGGGCGACACGCTCGGCCTGCAGTTCCAGCGCGGCAGCCGCTCGAATTTTTTCGACATCTCGTTCTCTGAGCCGTGGTTCCTCGACAAGCGGATGTCGGTGGGCGGGTCGATCTTCGACCGCTCGCTCGACTACACCGACGTCGCGGGCGGCCTCAGCGAAACAAGCAAGGGCGTCAACGTCTCCTTAGGCTACGGTCTCGGCCTCTTCGACCTCTTCTCGATCTTCTACGGGTTCACCGACACGACGAGCACCTATCAGGTCTATCCGCCGCCCGCGCCACCGGGCGGGGGATATCTCCCCATCGCCTATGCGACGTATGCGGGCACGATTTCGGCGGTCACCCCCGGCTACCGGTACGACAGCCGAAACGACCCATTCGACCCGACTCGCGGTATGAAGATCGGTCTCTCCGTGTCGGTGGCGGGAGGCCCTTTCGGAGGCGACTTCTCGTACCTCAAGCTGAGCGCGAACATCACGCGGTACATCCCCGTGGGGAAGAAGTCGAACTTCGCCTTCAACCTCGACATGGGCATGCTTCGAGCGTACGCCGGCGAGCAGGTCGTCGGCGAGACGGGCTACGACAGCCGGCTGCCTCTGTTCGAACGCTACCGCATCGGGGGAGACCGGTCGGTGCGCGGCTTCAAGTTCGGGTCGATCTACCCGATCGACAGCCACAACAAGGCGTTCTTCACGAGCGCCGGGGCGCTCCTCGGTGGCGACCGATTTCTCGTGTTCAACTCCGAGTACGTCTACGCCGTGGCCGGCCCTCTCAAGCTCGCGGTATTCTTCGATGCGGGGAACACGTGGCTCGAGGGCCAATCTCCGGCCCTCGGATCGTTGCGCAAGTCGACGGGAGTCGAGATGCGGATTCTCCTGCCGATTTTCCAGGCGCCCCTGCGGTTCATCTACGGCATCAACCTTCAGCCGAAGGACATCAAGGACCAGGCGGGCACCGTGATCCAGTCCGAGTCCCGGACGGATTTCGAGTTCTCCATCGGGACGACGTTCTAGCCATTTCCAGTATGATGGCCGCCTTCGTGGACTCGGCGTCCCCGCCCGGGCCAAAATTAATTGAAGGAGTTCCATCCATGAATCGCATCGTCACTCTCGCGGCTGGCGCCCTCGCTCTCGGCGTCCTCGCCGGCGGCGCCTCGGCCCAGACCGTTACCGCGACCGCGCCCGGCGGAAAGATCGGCGTGATCGAGGTCCAGAAGATCGTCCAGGAATCCGCCATCGGCAAGGAGAGCCTTGCCCGTGTCCAGAAGGTCCAGCAGGCCAAGCAGGAAGACCTGCAGAAGCGCCAGAAGGAGCTGCGGGACATGGAGCAGAAGATCCAGGACCAGGGCAAGGCCCTGTCCGAGGACGCGATGGAGAAGCTCCAGAAGGACTATCAGGCGAAAGCGCTCGATCTGAAGCGCTTCCAGGACGACGCGCAACGCGAGCTGGAAGAGTCGCAGCGCAAGGAACTCGGGGAGCTCGAGAAGCGGATCATGCCGGTCATCAACGAGGTCGCGCGCGAGCAGGGCTACGCCCTCGTCTTCAACAAGTTCAACTCGGGGCTGCTCTTCGCCGACGACAAGACCGTCGACCTGACGGAGGCCGTCATCACGAAGTTCAACTCGCAGATCGCCGCGCCGGCCGCACCGGCGGCCGCGAAGCCCGCCGCGCCTGCCGCCGCCAAGCCGGCCACGACGGCCACCCCGGCCGCGCCGAAGAAGTAAGCCGGGCGTGGCGTCGCTCTCCGTCGCCGAAGTGGCAGCCGCCTGCGGCGGACGCGTCGTCGGCGACGGGGACCGGAGACTCGTCGGCGTGCGCTCGCTCGAAGGCGCGGGCGCGGACATGCTCTCGTTCGTGAGCGAAGAGCCGGCACTGCCGCGCGCGGCCGTTTCCGCGGCGGGCGCGTTCCTCGCGCGCTCGGCGTCCGCGCTCCTCGGCCGGACGGTCATCGAGGTTCTGGATCCGTCCGCGGCTCTCATTCTCGTGCTGCGCCTGTTCCATCCGGCGCGGATTCCGCGGCCCGGCATCCACGTGACTGCCGTCGTCGATGCGGGCACGTTCGTCGATCCGTCCGCGGAAATCGGTCCCTATGCCGTCGTGGGAGACCTTTCGCGCGTGGAGGCGAACGCCATCGTGGGCGCTCACACGGTCATCGGGGCCCGATGCCGGGTGGGAGCGGGCTCGTGGCTGCACCCCCATGTCGTTCTCTACGACGATGTCGTGCTGGGGGAGCGCGTCGAGATCCACAGCGGCGCCGTCCTCGGCGGGGACGGCTTCGGCTATGCGACGACGGAGAAAGGCCTCGTGAAGATCCCGCAGGTCGGGGGCGTCACGATCGGCGACGACGTCGAGATCGGCGCGAACACGTGCATCGACCGCGCGGCTCTCGAAACGACGTCTGTCGGCGCCGGCACGAAGATCGACGACCTCGTCATGCTGGGCCACAACGTGCGGCTCGGCCGCCACGACGTCCTCTGCGCCCAGGTCGGCATCGCGGGCTCGGCCGTGATCGGAGACGGCGTCGTCCTGGGCGGGCAGGTGGGCGTCGCCGGCCACATCACCGTCGGCAACGGCGTCAAGGTGCAGGCGCAGAGCGGCATCGGGGCGGACGTGCCGGACGGCGAAGCGCTCCACGGGACGCCCGCGTTCGCGTACCGCGCCTACCAGAAGTCGCACATCGAGTTTCGCCGGCTGCCGGAGACGGCGCGTCTCGTGCGCCGCCTCGCCGAAAAAGCGGGCCTCCTCAAGGGAGCAGGGGAATGAGCGAACAGAGGACGGGGAGGAACATCCTGGAGATCATGCGGCTCCTGCCGCACCGGTATCCTTTCCTGCTCGTGGACCGCATCGTTTCCCTGACCGCGGGACCGGTTGTCGCGGGCTCAAAGGTCACGGGTCTCAAGAACGTCTCCGTCAACGAGCCGTTTTTCCAGGGCCATTTTCCGGGGAACCCGGTCATGCCCGGCGTCCTCATCCTCGAGTGCATGGCTCAGGTCGCCGGCTGCCTCTTCTTCACGGGCATGGAGGAGCCGGAGCAAACATTGATGTACCTCTCGGGCGTCGACAAGGCGCGCTTTAGGCGCCCCGTTTTTCCGGGCGATCAGCTGATCGTCGTCGCCGAGATCGTGCAGGTCCGCTCCAACATCGTGCGCATGAAGGCGGAAGCCCGCGTGGACGGCGCTCTTTGCGCGGAGGGCGAGCTGATGAGCAGTCTCGTCAGGCGCCCGACGGCGGGATCCTGATGGGCGTCCACCCCACCGCCATCGCCGACCCTTCGGCCTCCGTCCATGAGACCGCGGAGATCGGCCCCTATGCAATCGTGGGCGCGCGGGTCACGATCGGCGCCCGCACGACCGTGGGCGCCCACGCCGTGATCGAAGGGCCCACGACGCTCGGAGAGGACAACCGCGTCTCCCCCCAGGCCGCGCTCGGAGGTCCGCCCCAGGACCTCAAGTACAGAGGCGAGCCGACGACCCTGACGATCGGCAACCGCAACACCTTCCGGGAGTTCTGCACGATCCACCGCGGGACGATGACCGGGCACGGCACCACGATCATAGGGGACGACAACCTGTTCATGGCGTATTCGCACGTGGCTCACGACTGCGTCGTCGGAAACCGCACGGTCTTCGCGAACGGCGCCTCACTCGCGGGCCACTGCGTCGTCGGGGACGACGTCGTCCTCGGAGCTTTCGCCGCCGTCCGGCAGTTTCTGAGGATCGGCCGGCATGCCTTCGTCGGGGCGTTCTCGGGCATGAACCACGACGTTCTGCCGTTTCTCTGGAGCTCCTCGGACCGCGACGTGAGGGCGTGGAAGGTGAACAGCGTGGGGCTGGAACGGAAGGGGTTCTCGAAAGAGCGCGTGGCCGCCCTGCAGAAGGCCTACCGCGTCCTCCACAGGCACCGCCACGACAAGGCCGCCCTCCTCGCAGGGCTCGACGCGCTCGTCGGGACGTCGGAGGACGTGAAGGTCCTCCGCGACTTCATTGCGGGATCCAAGGAAGGCATCCACGGGGCGTGACGGCGGGGGAGAGAAGCGGGGATCAAATCTCTTTCTTCCGCTGGACGACGCGTGCTAGCCGCTTGATGCCTTCCTCGATGACGTCGGGCGCCGCGTAGGAGAAGTTCAGGCGCATGCTCTCCTCGCCTCCGCCGCAGGGGTAGAAAGCCGCGCCCGGGACGAAGGCGACCTTCTCCCGGATCGCCTCGTCGAGAAGCGCCATGGTGTCGAACCCCTTTGGCAGCGTGACCCACAGGAACAGGCCTCCCTGCGGCCGCGTCCAGCGGACGCCGTGTGGGAAGTGCCGTGCGAGCGCAGACAGCATGGCCTCGCGGCGCTCCCCGTAGACCGCCCTAATGCGACGAACATGCTGGTCGAGGAAACCGCCCCTAGCGACCTCGTACGCGACGTACTGGCAGAAGGTCGAGGAGTGGAGGTCCGCGCCCTGCTTGATCTGAACGAGCTTTGAGACGACGGCTTCGGGCGCCACGACCCAGGCGATCCGCAGGCCGGGCGCGAGGGTTTTGGAAAGCGTCGACATGTAGAGGACGTTGCCCGTGAACCCCCGCTCGCCGCCCCCGCACCCGTGGAGCTCGGCGTCGATTTTCACGAGCGGTGGGAGGTGCTCGCCCTCGTATCGAAGCTGCCCGTACGGGTCGTCCTCGACGATCGGGATGCCGTAGTGAGCCGCCCGCTCGACGACGCGGCGGCGGCGGGCGAGGCTCAGCGTGACCCCGCCCGGATTCTGGAAGTTCGGCAGCACGTACAGGAACTTCGGACCGGCGCGCAGCTGCTTCTCGAGGGCGTCGAGATCGAGACCCTCGTCGTCGATCGGCACCGGGAGGTACTCGGCCTGGTAAGCGTTGAAGGCCTGGAGCGCGCCGAGGTACGTCGGCTCTTCTGTGAGCACCCGGTCCCCCGGGTTGATGAGGAGCTTGCCCACGAGGTCGAGCGCCTGCTGCGAGCCGGACGTCACGAGCACGTTCTCCGGCCCCACGGTGACTCCGTAGCGCGCCATGTGGCGGACGAACAGGTCGCGTAGGGGCCGGTAGCCCTCGGTCGTCGTGTACTGGAGCGCCGTCGTGCCGTGCTCCGTCAGGACGCGGTTCGTGGCCGCCCGGACCTCCTCCACGGGAAAAACCTCGGGTGCCGGCAGCCCGCCGGCGAAAGAGATGACCTCCGGATTCTCCGTGAGCTTGAGAAGCTCACGGATCATCGAGGCCCTGATGCGCTGCATGCGCTGCGCGAAGCGCGACCCCCATAGCGTCTCGGGCGCGGAAGAGACGGGCGCCCCCGCCGGGCCCGGTTCGTTGCTGATCGGCCCTCCGAGGAGCTCCCCTTCGGCGGTCGTCTCCACAACTGGCATTGGCGGACCTCCCCCTAAACGTCCGCCCTCGAGGCCGCCTGCCGCCATGATGCGGACAGATCAGTGCAAAATGCCGCGGCGCGGAGGAGCCGCTGGAGGCCCGCGAGGGCCAAGGTGAGAAGTCGCAGCACAAGTCTGATAGACTCATGCCCATGAGTAAGCGTCTTCAGGTGCTTCTCGACGAGCCGGAAATCCGCGAGATCCAGCGCGCCGCGCGCGCGAAGCGCATGACTGTCGCGGAGTGGGTGCGCGGCGCTCTGCGCGAAGCGCGCCGGAAAGAGCCGCTCGGAGACGTTGGGGACAAGATCGCCGCGATACGCAGGGCTGCACGGCACTCCTTCCCGTCAGGCGACATCGGACAGATGCTCGCGGAGATCGAGAAGGGCTACGGCGCCGGAGAGCCGGAAGAACCTTGATTTTCGTCGACTCCAACATTCCGATGTACCTCATAGGGAGAGCGCATCCGCACAAGGTCGACACCCAACGGCTTCTCGAGCAACTGGCTTCGGAGAGACGCCGGCTCGTTACGGACGCGGAAGTCCTGCAGGAGATTCTCCACCGTTACGCGGCGGTCGACCGGCGGGAAGCGATCCAGCCGGCCTTCGACGCGCTTCTCGCGGTCGTCGACGAGGTGTTTTCAGTCCAGGCGTCCTCGGTCGAACGCGCAAAGGCGATCCTCCTCGCCCGGCGAAAGCTCTCGGCGCGCGACGCCCTGCACCTCGCCGTCATGGAAGAGCAGGGCGTGACCGAGATCCTGACCTTCGACGCCGGGTTCGACGGGTACCCCGGCGTGACACGCCTCCGCTGAGCGTTTACTCCTCGACGACCTCCACCTTGCGGTGCTTCGCGCGCTCGGCGATGAGCTTTTCCTGGAGCGGACGCGGGACTTCCTCGTAATGGCCCATCTCCATGTGGAACGAGCCACGTCCCTGCGTGATGGCGCGCAGGATGGATCCGTACGAGATCATCTCGGCGAGCGGCGCCTCGGCGCGGATGATCGAGTCGTCCCCGTCCTGGTCCATGCCCGCCGGCCGGCCGCGGCGCGACGTGAGGTCGCCCATGAGATCGCCCATGTACTCCTGTGGAGCCCGGATCGCGATCTTCATGATCGGCTCGAGGATGGTCGGCTTCGCTTTCTCCATGGCGTCCTTGTAGGCCAGCGATCCCGCGATCTTGAACGCCATCTCCGACGAGTCGACGTCGTGGTACTGGCCGTCGTACAGCTCGACCCGGAAGTCCACCATCGGGAACCCGGCGAGGAAGCCGCGCTTGCGCACGTCCTGGATACCTTTTTCCACCGCGGGCACGTAGTTGCGCGGGATCGAGCCGCCATAGAGGTCGTCGACGAACTCAAAGTCCTCGCCGCGGGCGAGGGGCTTGATGCGGATCTTGCAGTCGGCGAACTGGCCGTGCCCTCCCGTCTGTTTCTTGTGCCGGCCGTGCCCTTCGGCCGGCCGCGTGATCGTCTCGCGATACGGGACCTTCGGCGGGTGGAGGATGACCTCGACGCCGCTTTTCCTCCTCATGCGCGCGACCGCGATTTCGACGTGCAGCTGCCCCGCGCCCGCGAGCAGGAACTCGTGCGTGTCGGCGTCCCGCGAGAAGCGGAGGGACGGGTCCTCCTCGATGAGCTTGTGGAGCGCGACCGATATCTTGTCCTCGTCCCCCTTGGACTTCGGCTCGATCGCGAAGGCGATCGCGGGCTCCGGAATGGTTGGAGGCGCGAAGATGAAAGGCTTTTCCTTCGCGGAGAGGGAATCGCCCGTGAGCGTCTCCTTGAGCTTGGCGACGCCTCCGATGTCGCCCGCGGGGATTTCGGTCACGTTCTGCATCGTCTTGCCGAGGGGAGAGAAGACGGGACCGAAGCGCTCGGCTGTCTCGCGTGAGGCGTTCCAGTAGGTGCCATCGCTCTTGAACGTGCCCGAGACGACTCGAAAAAGCGTCAGGCGCCCGGCGTACGGATCGGAGATCGTCTTGAAGACGAACGCGGCAGCGGGGCCGGATGGGTCGGCGGCCAGAGCCTCGCTCTGCCCGGCCTTGTTCTGGGCGACGGTCTGGAAGGAGTCGGCCGCCGGCAGCAGATCCACGATCTCGTCGAGGAGCTTTTCGACGCCCGTCTCGTGGTCGCCGCTCGCGGCGAACAGGACCGGCGTGATCCTGCGGTCGCGAATCGCCTTCGTGAGGGCGGGCTTCATCTGCTCCTCGGAGAGGTTGCCCTGGGCGAAGAACATCTCCATGAGCTTGTCGTCGCCCTCGGCGACCATCTCGACGAGCGACTCGTGCAGGGTCGCGGCATCTTTCGCGAACTCCTCGGGGACGGGGCCCGGCACCGTTTTGCCGGCGGGGTCGGTCAGATAGCCCTCCATGGCCACGAGGTCGATGACGCCGCGAAAGGACTTCTCGCGCCCGATGGGAGCCTCGAGGCAGACGCAGGTGCGGCCGAACTTGCGGGAAAGCTGCTCCATGACGCGGCCGCCGTCCGCGTTCTCGCGGTCCATCCGGTTGACGACCAGGAGGCGGGGGAGGCCGAGCTCGTCGCAGAGCTTCCAGGCTTTCTCCGTCTGGACCTCGACGCCGGCGACGGCGTCCACGACGAGAAGCGCGGCGTCCGCCGCTTTCAGGCCGCAGATCATTTCGGAGACGAAGATCCCGTAACCGGGCGTGTCGATGAGGTTGACCTTGTTCTTCTTCCACTCGAGCGACGCGACCGCGAGCGAAATCGAGATCTTCCGCTCGATCTCCTCCGGGTCGAAGTCGGTCGGCGAGTTGCCGTCCTCCACGCGTCCGAAGCGCGGCGTCGCGCCGGCTTCGTGCAGGAGGGCGGAAACGAGCGTCGTCTTGCCGACCCCATTGTGGCCGACGACGGCGACGTTGTGGATGGCGGAAGCGGGGTAAACCTTCATTCGAGGCCCTCCGGTGGTTCGTTTCGGGGCGGGAATTATAGGCGCGGGTGTTCTGGCGTGGCAGGTTCTTTTCGCCGCCGCGGGACTGCGCAGGAACAGGACACGGCGATTGCGCGGCTCTCCCGGGCTGCTTGCCGCGCGGCTGCTAGAATTTCGGGATTCCGGGTATTTCCCCGGATCGCCTGCGTGACCGTGCGCAGGCATGGAGGTCGTCTGCCGCCCGAACCGGGACCGTCCAATCTGCCCAGAAAATTCGCGCGCTACGAGGTGGAACGCGAGCTGGGAAAGGGCGCGATGGGAGTCGTCTTCCTCGGGCGCGACCCGGTCATCGGCCGCCGTGTCGCGCTGAAGACGATCCGGGCCAGCGGCGAGGACGATTCGGAGACGCGGGAGTTCACGGAGCGCTTCCTGCGGGAGGCGCAGGCGGCAGGCACACTCTCCCACCCGAACATCGTCACGATCCATGATGTCGGCGAGGAAGTCGAGACCGGGACGTCCTTCATCGCGATGGAGTACGTCGAGGGGAAGAATCTCAAGCAACTTCTGAAGGACAAGGTGTCCTTTTCGTACGACCGGATTGCCGAGATCGTGATTTCCGTCGGGGACGCTCTCGATTACGCCCACCGCCGCGGCATCGTGCACCGCGACGTGAAGCCGGCAAACATCATCCTCACGACCGACGGCACCGTGAAGATCACGGACTTCGGAATCGCGAAGATGGAAAGCTCGAGCCTCACGGCCACCGGGCAGTTTCTCGGCACGCCGAACTACATGTCGCCCGAACAGGTGACCGGCGAGATCGTGGACGGGCGCAGCGACCTGTTCTCGCTCGGCGTGGTCCTGTACGAGCTCCTCACGAAGAAAAAGCCGTTCGCCGGCGACAACCTCACGTCGATCTCCTACAAGATCGTCCACGAGGAGTATCCGTCTCCCCAGACATACGACGCGGCGATCCCGGCCGAGTTCAACCCGGTCCTCGCACGTGCGCTCGCGAAGGATCCGGCGGCCCGCTTCCAGAGCGGAAGGGACTTCGTGCGGGCCCTCTCCGAGTTTCGCGCCCGCCACGCCGAGATGGAGATGCTGAAGGATCTGGGCGAGATGGTGGCGCAGGCCGAGCGGCTCGGCCCCGTCTCGGCCGTCGAATCCAAGGAAAGCCGTCCGGCGACCTCCGAAAAGTCTCCCGTGCCCGCGGCTCCGCTCGCGCGCCCCGGGGCGGCGCTGAGACCCCTCGGCGGCGGAACCACGACGCTCGAGGATCTCGCCCGCCGCGGGCGGAGCGACCTCGACCCCTCGCTGGCCGCCCTTCCACCGCGTTCGTTCAGCAAGGAGTCTCCCATTCCCGACTGGAGCCTGGACACGGACTCCTTGAAGAGGAACTCGGTGAATGCGCGGGATGAAGCCCTTGCTCCTCACGAGCCGCCGCCGTCGTCTCCCGGGACGCTCGTCTCCGACGTGAAGCGCGGCGTCAAGCCGGCGACGGATCGGGACAGCGGACGCATCAAGGCCCCGGAGCGTCCACTGGAGAAGATCCCGGACCGTCTGTCGGAGCCGGTGCTGCCTGCGAACGACCCGCTCTCGCAGGTGACCGAGAGGATTCAGACGATCCGCCCACCGGCGGGATCCCCGGCTGTCGGCGTCCCGCCGAGGGACGCCATCCGGGAGAGCACTCCGCCGGCGCCGCCTCCCGCGGTCACCGCCGTGTCCGGCCCGCCCGCCCCGCTCGCCCGGACCCCGGCGCCGCCGCGCACGCCGACGCCGCCCGCTACGCCGGTGGAGTCGCCGGGCGGCGTTCCCCGCATCGTCAAAGCAGGGCGGGACATCACCGGGCCGATCCAGCCCCTGCGTCCCGCGGCAAGCACGATGGCGCCGTCTGCCCGGTTGCCCATGGCCCGGCCCGCCGGCGTCCCTGCGCGTCCGCCCGGCCGCGACGTCACGGGCCCTGTCGCGACGATTCCGCCGCGCCCTGGAGGGCCCGTGACTGGCGCCGTGAGCCTCGGCTCGGGCGGGCAGTCTCTCGCGGAGAAGGTGCCCGAAGTTCTCAAGCGCGAGGTGAGTAGGCGCTTCGTGTTCCTCATCGTCGGCGGCGCCGTCCTGCTGGCGCTCGTCGTCGTCGTCGCCCTCCTCCAGCGGAGCAGCGCGATCGCGGGTAAGGCCCCTGACGCAACGGCGGAACGGGACACGCTCGCGCGGAAGAGGCTTCTCGAGGATGGATCCCGGGCGCTGGCCCAGGGCCGCCCGGCGGAAGCGCGAACGGCTTTTCTCGAGCTGCTGCGGCAGGCGCCCGAATCGGTCGCCGCCCGCGCGGCCCTCGAAAAGGCGGACGCGGCGCTCGCCAAGAAGGAAGATCAGGACCGCCGGGTCGCGGAGGCCGGCGCGCGCCTCGCGGTCGCCCGCGAGGCCCGCGCCGCGCAGGACTATGCCCGCGTCATCGTGGAAGCGGACACGGTCCTTGCGCTCATCCCCGATTCGGCCGAAGCGCAGGAGCTCAAGGCCGCCGCCCAGACGGAGGTTGCCAAGCAAGGGCGCGGGGCTCAGAAGAAAGCAGCCGAGAAGATTCGCTCTCTGAAGTCCTCGTCGAAGCCCGCCGTCGTGCCGACGGCCGCTCCGGAGTCGGTCGCGGTGGCGCCGAAAGCCGAGACTCCACCGCCTACGAAGCCGACGCCGGCTCGCGTCCGGCTGCACATTGCCGTGACCGTGCCGGCCCCGCAGGGCTATGTGATGGTGCGCCGCAACGACGTCGAGGTCTTTCGGCGCTCCTTCGACTTCGGCCGCAAGTCGGGCGGCGGGAGCTTCGACGGTGAGATCGATCTGCCAACCGGGCAGGCCGAGTTCAAAGCCTGGGTCATCGCGACGGATCGCAGCGTCAACCAGTACAAAGTCACCACGTTCACGCTCGGCGGCGACGGCCGGACGCTCGCGCTCGACGTGGACGTGTCGAAGAATCTCGCCGTCACGCTGCGCTAGGCTCTGGCCGTATGCGCTTGCGCCTCGTCGCCGGAGCCGCCGCCGCGTTGTTTCTCGCGCTCGCCGCCCTGTCGGCGCAGGCCTCCGCGCCGTTCGGCGAGGCGCTGGCGGCACATTCGAAAAGGGGCATAGTCTCGGCCGCGACGCCTGAATCCGTCGAGGCGGGCGCCCGTGTCCTCGCCGCGGGAGGCGGCGCCGTCGATGCGGCGATTACCGCCGCCTTCGTTCTCGCGGTCACCTATCCGCAGGCCGGCAACCTGGCGGGCGGGGGCTTCGCATTGGTGCGAACGGCTGAGGGCGACTTTTTCGCGCTGGACTTCCGCGAGACAGCCCCGGCGGCCACATGGCGAAACACTTATCTCGACGCGGGAGGAGCCTCCCGCGCGCAGGCCTCGCGCTACGGCGGTCTCGCGGTGGCGACCCCCGGAACGGTGCGCGGCCTCGAAGCCCTGCACAGAAAGTTTGGCCGCCTGCCCTGGGGCCGGCTCGTCGCGCCCGCGATCGCGCTCGCGCGGGACGGGTATCGCGTCCCTCCCGGCCTCGCTCGCGAGCTCGCCGAAGAGCGTGTCCGGCGCGTCCTGTCCCGCGATCCCCAGGCCGCTCGCCTTTTCTATCCACAGGGAGAACCCGTCGCGGCGGGAACGCTTCTCGTGCAACCGGATCTCGCGGCGACACTCGAGGCGATCGCCTCGCGGGGTGCGGACGGATTCCACCGCGGCGAGGTCGCCCGCAGGATCGCGGCGTTCGTCCGCGCGACCGGCGGAGTCCTCACGGAGGCGGACCTCGCCGGCTACGCGCCGTCATGGCGGATCCCGTTCGCGTTCGACTACGGCCGCTTTCGGCTCGTGACGATGCCGCTTCCCTCGGCGGGCGGCTTCCTTCTCGCGTCCATCCTCGGGCAGCTTCGATTCGTGCGCGGGGACATCTCGTTCCGCGATTCGGCGGAGGCCATCCACCTGATCGCCGAAGCCGAGCGCCGCGCATACGCCGACCGGAACCGCTTTCTCGGAGACCCCGACTGCGTGGACATGCCGCTGGCGCGGCTCCTCGCGCCCGCCCGCCTCGCCGCACTCGGCTTCTCGATCGACCCCGTGCAGGCCACGCCGTCGCGGGAGATGCCGGGCGGCGCGTGGCCCGGCGAGCGCGATCAGACGACGCACCTCTCCAGCGCGACGGCGGACGGCGGCGCCGTGTCGCTGACGTACACGCTGAACGACACGTTCGGAAACGGAACGGTCGTGCCGGGCGTCGGGGTCCTCCTCAACAACGAGATGGACGATTTCTCGGCGGTGCCGGGGATCGCGAACATGTTCGGCCTCGTTCAGGGCGAGGCGAACGCCGTGCGCGCGGGCGGGCGGCCCTTGTCGTCCATGACGCCGACGATCGTCCTCGAGGACGGCCGGCCGCGCTTCGTCCTCGGCTCGCCGGGCGGGGCCACGATTCCGACGACGGTCCTGCAGGTTTTCCTGAACGCCGGCCCGCGCGGGCAGCCGCTCGCCGAGGCGGTCGCCGCACCGCGCTTTCATCACCAGCATCTGCCGGACCGCATCGAGGTGGAAACCGGGGCGTTTCCCGAAAATGTGAAAGCGGCGCTGCGCGAGAAAGGGCACGTGCTCGAAGAGCGATCAGCGCTCGGAATCGTTCACGCGATCGCCTTCGAGAGAGACGGAACGCTCACGGGGGTCGCGGACCCCCGCGGCTACGGGGCCGCGGCCGGACCGTAGCCGATCGCGGAGCGTCATCCACCCGTTGGCGGCGAGGGTCGCCGGATGGTATCGTTTGCGCTCCTCGGGGCGTAGCGCAGCCTGGTAGCGCACACGGTTCGGGACCGTGGGGTCGGAGGTTCGAATCCTCTCGCCCCGACCATCTCCTCACGCTTCGGCCCCGCTTCCCGCGCGGGGCCTTTTTCATTCCGCGAGTGAAGGGCCTAAGATCAAACGCGCCATGTCGCGCAAGGAAGTCGCCGGAACGCGGGGCAGCGCCGCCCGTCGCCGGACCCCGTCGGCGCACGTGGCGACGAAACGCAGGGTCAAGCGCGCGCGGATCCTCGAAAGCGCCGTGCGCAGCTTCGCGGCGAAGGGGTTCTACGGCACCTCGATGGACGACATCGCCGAGGAGCTTCTGCTGACGCGCGGCAGCCTCTATTACTACTTTCGCGACAAGGAAGAGATTCTCGCGCTCTGCCACGAGACGGCGAACCACGCGATGCTCGACGTGGCCGAGCGCGTGCGGGCCTCCGCGCTGCCGCCCGATCAGGCGCTGCGCCGGATCGTCGTGGAGCACGCCCGGGTCATGGTGGACAAGTTCCACGGGACGGCGCTCGCGCTCCAGTTCGACGCGCTCGACGCGCGGCGGCGCGCCACCGTCGTGAGTGTCCGCGATGCATACGAAGCGAGCCTGCGCGACGTGATCGCCGAGGGCGTGGCGAAGAGAATTTTTCGCCCGATCGATCCGAAGATCTCGGCGTTCGCGATCCTCGGCGCCCTGAATTGGATGGCGCGCTGGTATCGCGCGGGTGGCGGGGCGTCCGCGGACGAGATCGGTGAAGCGTTCGCGTCGCTCTTCCTCGACGGCCTGCGCGCGCCCTCGGCCGGCCGACCCGACCTCCCTCCTTAACGGTCGAGGATCTCGAGGATGCCGAGCAGGGTCTCCGGGCGATCCGGCGCGCCGGGAGCCTTGAGAAGGACCGAGTAGGCGCCGGCGGGAGGCACACCCGGCGGCAGGCGCAGCGACACGTCCCCCTCGTCCATTTCCTTCGACGGGAAAACAGCGGACTCCCAGGCCACCCTCTTCCCGTCGGAGAGAACGACGGTGCAGGACACATTCTCCCGGCTGAGCAGCGCGCGTGGGAAGCTCAGGAGGATCGCACCGCCCGTGGCCCGCCTGAGGCTCGCGATCGCCGGACCGAAGGCCCGTGCGGTGCCGAGCACGACCGACTGCGCGAGCGGGACGACACCCGCCTGCGCGGCCGGACCGGCGGCTGGCGCCGGCCTCGCGGTGAGCTCCAGCCGCGCGCGCGAAAGATCGCTCTTGAGGCGCAGAGCCGAGAGAAGGGCCGCGACGAGCAGAAGCGTCAGGAGAGAGAACGCCACCGCGATACCCGTTCGCCCCGGAAAGAGGCGCGCGTCGGCGGAGGACGCCGCGGCCGCTCGCGGTGGAAAGAGCGATGGTGAGCCCACCTTCAGCCGGAGCCGGCTCGTGGTCTCGACCCGCTCGCGGTAGTAGGGCGTTCCGAGAAGCGACTCCTCGAAGAGGCGCTTTTCGCCGTCGCTCAGGTGTCCGAGGACGTAGTCGGAGACGAGAGCGTCCTCCTCGGCTTCGATCCGGTCCAGCAGGGTGTCGTCGCGAAAGTAGGCCTCCTCGAAACGGCTGCGTGCCGTGTCGGTCATGCGGCGGAGGAGATAGTCGCGGATCTCCGCGAATCCGGGCGACGAGACGCTCACGAAAGGAGGTCCGGATCCGGCGGAGGATCTCCGTTTCCCCGCGCCGCGCGTTCGCGGTCCATGCGCTTTTTCAACTCGCGCTTCGCGCGATAGACGCGCATGTCGATGGCGTCCGTCGAGATGCCTTCCTCGCGCGCGATCGTGCGCGACGGCACCTCCTCCACGAACCGCTTGACGAGAAGGCTCTTCATCCGCTCGGGCAGGAGCTCGAGCGCCTTGCGGAAGAGAATTGCCTGGCTCGACGCCAGCGCGTCCGTCAGGGGATCCTCGACTCCGGCGAGCTCCACGGCACCGGAGAGGCCGTCGTGGGCGTGAGATTTCGCGACACGGCGGCAGTACTCGAAGAAGACGTTCTTAGCGACCCCGAGGGAGAACGCCTCGGGCGAGTCCAGCAGCTCGCCGCGCGAGAGCCGCTGCAGGACGCGCAGGAGGGTCTCCTGCGCGAGGTCCCGGGCATCGTCTTCCGTGCGCACGCCGCGCGAAAGGAAAAAGCGCCGCAGCTTCTCCGGCAGCCGTCCAATCTCGGCCTCGAACGGGTCGAAAAAGCGCGAAGGGCTCATCCTGGCACCCGCCGGCGGGAAGCGTCGAGGCTCATCTGAGGAATTCTAGCCCCCGAAGGCGGCGGACCGCGTGGCTTGCGTCACGAAAGAAAAAGCTTGACGCGCGGCGATAATGAATGAATATTCGTTCATGTGAATAGTCATTCGACCACGCTGAGGAGGCGCGACGAGATCCTGAAGGTCATCCGCGACGGCGCCGTGCACTCGCAGGAAGAGCTGCAGCACCGCCTCCAACGCCGGGGGATCGACGTGGCGCAGCCCACGCTGTCGCGGGATCTCAAGGACCTCGGCCTCGCGAAGTCGGCTGCTGGCTACGTCGTGCCCGGCGCCGAGGCGTTGGCGGCAGACGGCGAGCTGAAGGCCCGCCGCGAGGAGCGCCTCGAGCGCGCGCTCCGCGAGTGGGTGCTCGGCGTCGCGACGGCGGGAAACCTCGTCGTCCTCAAGACGCCTCCGGCCGCGGCGCACCCCGTGGCGCGCGCCCTCGACGAGGCCGCGCTCGAAGGGGTCGTGGGCACGATCGCCGGCGACGACACGATCTTCCTCGCGGCGGCCACGGGTGCCATCTCACAGCGGCTCGCCCGGCGGCTCTCGTCAGGCCTTCTGCCGAACCGCTCCCGGCGGGGGCACGGGTGACGCGGGCAGCCGTCGTCGGGGCCACGGGGTACTCGGGAGCGGAGCTCTGCGCGCTTCTCTCGCGCCACCCCCACGCCGAAATCGTCTCCGTGTTCTCCTCCGGAAAGAAAGACGCGCGCCCCATCCCGTTCGAGCGGCTTCATCCGCTGCTCGGGCGCGCCTCCGGGCCGGAGGCCGAGCCATTCTCCGAGAAGCGTCTCGAGGCGTCGCGGCCGGACGTCGTCTTCCTCGCGACGCCGAACGAGACGTCGGCCGAGCTCGCTCCGAAGATCCTCGAATTCGGCGCGAAGGTCATCGATATTTCCGGGGCCTTCCGGCTTCGCGACGCGGCCGCCTACCCGAAGTGGTACGGGTTCGAGCATCCCGCACCCAAGCTCCTCGCCGAAGCGGTTTACGGCCTCACCGAGTGGTGCGGTGCGGAGCTTCCCGGCGCGAGGCTCGTCGCGAACCCGGGCTGCTATCCGACGTCCGTCCTCCTCGCGCTCAAGCCCGTGCTCCCTCTCCTCGCGAAAGAGCAGCCCGTCATCTGCGACAGCGTGAGCGGGGTCTCGGGGGCGGGGAAGAAGAGCGACGTCGCCTACTCCTTCTCCGAGCTCGACGGCAATTTCAAGGCCTACGCCGTCGGCGTGCATCGGCACGAGCCGGAGATGCGGCAGGGCCTCGGCCTTCCCGAGGACGCGCCGTTCGTCTTCGTGCCTCACCTCCTGCCGGTGGTACGCGGCCTCCTCTCGACGCTCCACGTCTCGTTCGAGGAGCCGCAGACGAAAGAGACGCTCGCGGCCGCGTACGCGAAACCATACGAGAAGACTCCGTTCGTGCGCGTTCGGGCGCCGGGCGAGCTGCCTGAGCTGCGCGACGTCGTGGGCACGCCGCGCGCGGAGATCGGGTTTGCCGTGCTGCCGGGCGGCCGGCGCGGCGTTCTCGTCTCGGCCCTGGACAACCTGCTCAAGGGGGCGGCGTCTTCGGCCGTGCAGAACATGAACCGGCTCTTCCGGCATCCCGAGACGGAGGGCCTCGCGTGAGCGCGACCCACGTCGGGCGTCCCATCGTCGTGAAGCTGGGCGGAAGCCTTCTCGAGGACCCCGCGCTCCGCGCGCGCGCGCTTGCCGCCATCGCGGCCCGCTGGACCGCAGGAGCGCGCATCGTCGTCGTGCACGGCGGCGGCAAGCGGATCGACGCTTCGCTGCAGGCGCTCAAGATCCCGAAGAAGACCTACCGCGGCCTGCGCATCACGGATCCCGAGACGCTCGACGTCGTCGTCTCGATCCTGTCGGGCCTCGTGAACAAGTCGCTCGTGGCCGAGTTCCGTTCGCTCGGGATCACGGCGGCGGGGCTCTCGGGCGCGGACGGCGAGACGCTGTGGGCCGAGTTCCACCCCCGTCTCGACGGCGTGGACTTCGGGTTTGTCGGGCGCGTCACATTCTCGAATCCGAAGCTCATCAGCGCGATCCTCGGTGCCGACCTGCTGCCCATCGTGGCCTCCGTCGCGCTCGGGCGCGAGGGGACGCTCCTCAACGTGAATGCCGATTCGGCCGCTTCCGCACTCGCGGCGGCGCTGAGGGCCGAGAGACTCGTTTTTCTCACCGACGTCGAAGGCCTCCTCGACGCCCAGGGGAAGGTCGTGCCGGAGCTCGACCCCGACTCCGCCTGGGCGCTGCTGTCGTCCGGCGCCGTGGCCGGGGGGATGCGCCCGAAGCTCGTCGCCTGCCTCGAGGCCGTGAAGGCGGGCGTTTCCCAGGTCGTCATCGCAGGACCGAACGACCACGCCTCGGCGCTGTCCGAGGGCATCGGAGGGACCCGCCTTGCAGCAGCCGCCGCCTGAATCCCCGTCGCTCGTCGAGAAGCGGGATGCCGAGAACATCCTCGGCACCTACAAGCGCACGTCCTTCCACCCGCGCGCGGGAAAGGGCGCGAAGCTCGTCGACGCCGAGGGAAAGGTCTACTGGGACCTCCTCGCCGGAATCGCCGTGAACGCGCTCGGCCACCGGCATCCGCGCCTCGTGAAGGCGCTCCGCGAGGAGGCGAACCGCCTTCTCCACGTCTCGAATCTCTTCTACCACCCGGCGCAGGGGCTTCTCGCCGAGCGCCTCACGCAGCTCTCCGGGATGCCGCGCGTCTTCTTCTGCAACAGCGGCACCGAGGCGGTCGAGGCCGCGGTGAAGTTCACGCGCCTCGCCGCGCCCGGGCGAAGCCGGATGCTCGCTCTCGAGGGCGGCTTTCACGGCCGCACGATGGGAGCGCTCGCGCTCACGGGTAACGAGGCGTACCGCAAGCCCTTCGAGCCGCTCGTGGGCGAGACGATCTTCCTTCCCGCGAACGACGTCGTGGCCCTCGAGAGCGCCGCCACGCCGGATACGGCCGCGATCTTCCTGGAGCCGATTCTCGGCGAAGGGGGCATCGTCCCGCTGACGAGAGAGTACGCGAGAGCCGCGCGCGCCGCGGCTGACCGCGTGGGCGCGGCGCTCGTTTTCGACGAAATTCAGTCGGGCCTCGGGCGCACCGGCCACCTCTTCGTCTTCCAGGAGATGGGCGTGGCGCCCGATCTCGTGACGCTCGCCAAGCCCCTCGGCGGCGGCCTGCCGCTCGGAGCCGTTCTCGTGAGCGAGCGGATCGCGTCGCTCGTCAAACCCGGTCACCACGGGACCACCTTCGGTGGCAACCCGATCGCGTGCCGCCTCGGGCTCGAGACGCTCTCCGAGATCGTGGACGGCGGCCTCCTCGAGAAGATCCGCGAGACGGGGGAATGGTTCGGGAAGAAGCTCCGAAATGCACAGAAGCGCAGCAAGGGCGCGATCGTGGACGTCCGCGGCCGCGGCCTCATCTGGGGCGTGGAGCTGGACCGGGACGCCGCCGAGGTTCAGAACGCGCTTCTGAAGAAGGGCTTCGTCGTCGGGACGTCCCGGGCGAAAGTGCTGCGCCTCCTCCCCCCGTACGTCGTGCCACGCCCGGCCTTGTCCGGATTCGTCAGGGCGCTCGAGGAGATCCTCCGCGAGCCGCCGAAGGAGAAAATCTCGTGAAGCCGAAGATCAAGAAAGTCGCGCTCGCTTACTCGGGCGGGCTCGACACATCCGTCATCATTCCCTGGCTCAAGGAGAATTACGGCTGCGCGGTCGTGGCCGTGGCGGTAGACGTCGGCCAGGCCGAGGAGACCTCGGGCCTCGAAGAGAAGGCGAAGAAGACCGGCGCTTCCGAGTTCTTCCTCGTCGACGCAAAGGACGAGTTCGCAAAGGACTACCTGTTCCCGGTCCTCAAGGCGGGCGCCGCATACGAGCACGACTACCTGCTCGGCACGGCCACGGCGCGCCCGCTCATCGCCAAGAAGCAGGTCGAGGTCGCGCTCGCGACGGGCTGCGACGCGTTCGCGCACGGCTGCACCGGGAAGGGCAACGACCAGGTCCGGTTCGAGCTCGCGTACATGGCGCTCGCGCCGGAGCTCGCGATCATCGCGCCGTGGCGCGAGTGGGACATCGCGTCGCGCGAGGACGCCATCGACTACGCCGCGGCGCGGGGCATCCCCGTCTCCGCCACGAAGAAGGATTCCTACTCGCGCGACCGCAACCTCTGGCATCTCTCGCACGAGGGCGGCCCGCTGGAAGAGCCCGGGTTCGAGCCCGAGCCCTCGATGTTCAAGCTCACGGTCGATCCCGAGAAGGCGCCGGACGTGCCCGAGCGCGTCACGATCTCCTTCTCGGCCGGCCTGCCGGCGGCCGTGAATGGCCAGAGGCTCGCGCCCGTTCCGCTCATCCAGAAGCTCAACGAGATCGGCGGCCGGCACGGCGTCGGCCGCGTGGACATCGTCGAGAACCGGCTGATCGGAATCAAGTCGCGTGGGGTCTACGAGACGCCGGGAGGGACGCTGCTCGTCCAGGCGCTCCGGGCGCTCGAGACGCTCACGCTCGACCGCGACAGCGTGCACGAGAAGGAGAAGCTAGCCGCGCGCTACGCCGAGCTCGTGTACTTCGGGCAATGGTTCTCGCCGCTCCGGGAGGCGCTCGACGCGTTCATGAACGCGCTCATGCCGACCGTGACGGGCGACGTCACGCTCAAGCTCTACAAGGGCTCCTCGTCGGTCGTGGGCCGCACCTCGCCGCACGCGCTCTACTCGGCGCACCTCGCCTCGTTCGACATGCGCGGCTACACGCCTGCCGATGCGACCGGCTTCATCCGCCTGTTCGGTTTGCCGACGAAGGGGCGCTTGCGCCTGAAGGCCGGAACGACGTATCAGGCCGTCGTCTCCGGGGAAGGGTGAGGCATTGACCCGGCGCCAGCTCTGGGGGGGCCGGTTCTCCGAGCCTCCCGCCCAGGTTCTCCGGGCCTTCAACGACTCGTTCGGGTTCGACCAGGCGCTCCTCGCGGAGGACGTCCGCGGCTCGATCGCCTGGGCCGAGGCGCTCGGCAGGGCCGGTGTGCTCTCGCCGGGCGAAGTCAAGAAGATCGTCGCCGGCCTCGAGGAGATCGGCGTCGAAGTATCCAGGACGGGCGTGCCTCCCGACGCGGACGACGAGGACGTGCATTCTTTCGTGGAGGCGCGCCTCGCGGCGAAGGTGGGGCCGCTCGCGGGGAAGCTCCACACGGGCCGCTCGCGGAACGACCAGGTCGCGACCGACTTCCGCCTCTACCTGAAAGAGGCCCTCGCCGAGGGAGCGGCGGCCGCGCGCGCCTTCGCGCTCGCGCTCGCGCGCCGCGCGGAAGCCGAGGCCGCGACTCCGATGCCGGGCTACACGCACCTGAAGCGCGCCGAGCCCGTCACGTTCGGCCACTGGTGCCTCGCCTACGTCGAGATGCTGCGGCGCGATGCAAGCCGCTTCGACAACGCCGCCTCGCGCGCGGACGAGTGCCCGCTCGGCTCGGGCGCCCTCTCGGGGACGCCGCTGCCGGTCGACCGCGAGGCCCTCGCGCGGAGCCTCGGGTTCCTCAGGCCCACCGCGAACTCGCTCGATGCGGTCTCCGACCGCGACGCGGCCGCCGAATACCTTTTCGCGTCGGCGCTCCTCCTCGTCCACCTCTCGCGCCTCGGGGAGGACCTCATCGCCTTCACGTCCGACGAGTTCGGCTTCGCGACGCTGCCCGACGCGCTCGCGACGGGCTCGTCGCGGATGCCGCAGAAGAAGAACCCCGACGTCCT
This sequence comes from uncultured Acidobacteriota bacterium, assembly GCA_937888435.1. GTDB lineage: Bacteria > Acidobacteriota > Thermoanaerobaculia > UBA5066 > UBA5066 > Fen-183. The sequence continues at coordinate 16,855 of CALAQS010000054.1, read as the reverse complement.
CGAGCTCGCGCGCGGCCACGCCGGACGTGCGATCGGCGACCTCACCGGGCTGCTCGCGGTTCTCAAGGGGCTGCCGCTCGCTTACGACAAAGACCTCCAGCTCGACAAGGAGCCCGTCTTCCGCGTGCGGGGCGTCCTTCTCGCCGCGCTGCCGGCGCTGACGGGCATCGTCGAGGGGCTTCAGCTCGACCGCGAGCGGATGGCTCAGGCGGCTTCGGACGACCGCCTGCTCGCCACCGAGCTCGCCGACGCGCTTGCGAAGCGGGGCATGCCGTTCCGCGAGGCGCATGAGCTCGTCGGCCGACGCATCGCGGAGGCCGAGGCGCTCGGCACGACGCTTGCGGCTCTCGGGCCCTCGAAGGCGATCACCGCCCAGGACCTTCAGGCGCTCGACTTGCGGCGCGCGCTCGCCAAGCGGGACATCACGGGCGGCACCGCGCCGCGCCAGGTGGCGCGCGCCGCGAAGGCCGCGGTACGGCGTCTCGCGGGAGGTGCGGCATGAAGCTCCCGAAGGGCTTTTTGGCCTCGGGTGTGCGCGCAGGCATTCGGAAGAAGCGCCCCGACCTTGCGCTCCTCGTGGCCGAGAAAGGCGCAAACGCCGCAGCCCTGTTCACGAAGAACCGGTTCCAGGCCGCGCCCGTCATCCTCGGCAGGCGCGACCTCGCCCGGAGCCGGGGCCGTGTCCGCGCGGTCGTCGTGAACGCGGGCTGCGCGAACGCCGTCACCGGAAAACCGGGTCTCGACGCCGCGCGACGCGTGCGCAACTGCGCGGCGGCGCTCCTCGGGTTTCCGAAGGAGGAGGTCATCGTCTCGTCTACGGGCGTCATCGGGGTGGTCCTGCCGGATGCGAAGATCCGCGCCGCGCTTCCCGACGCGAAGTGGCGCCTTTCGCCCTCGGGGCTCGACGCCGCCTCGCACGCGATCCTCACGACCGACGTGGGCCCGAAGGTCGCGCAGGCCTCGTTCGCGTGGATGGGCCGCCGTGGCCGCGTCGTGGGAGTCGCCAAGGGCGCCGGCATGATCCATCCGAACATGGCCACGATGCTCGTGTTCGTCATGACCGACGTGCCCGCCACGCCCGCCTATCTCAAGACGGCGCTTCGCGGTGCGGCCGATGTGAGCTTCCACCTCGTCTCCGTGGACGGCGACACCTCCACGAACGACACGGTTTTGCTGATGGCATCGGGCGCGCTCGGAGGGCCGGAGCTCGCGGCGGTGGACGACGGGCCGGAGTTTCGAAAGGCGCTCGCCGAGGTCTGCCGCACGCTCGCGTGGAAAATGGTGCGCGACGGGGAAGGGGCGACGCGCGTCCTCGACCTCACCGTCACCGGCGCGCGAACGGAGACCGAGGCGAAGGCCGCTGCGCATGCCGTCGCGACGTCGCTGCTCGTGAAGACCGCGCTCCACGGCGGCGATCCGAACTGGGGGCGCATCCTCGCGGCCGTTGGCCGGAGCGGAGCCCGCTTCTCGGAAAAGCGAGTCTCGCTCCGGCTCGGGCCGCTGACGCTCGTGAAGGACGGCAGTCCGGCGCCTTATCGTGAAAAGGACGCGGTGCGCATCTTCCGCAGAGAGCGCGTGAAGGTCGTCGTGGACCTCGGGGCCGGAACGGCGACGGCCTCGAAGCTGTCCTCGGACCTTGGACACGACTACGTGTCGTTGAACGCCGACTACAGGAGCTGAAGGCGAGAAAAAAAGGCCCGCGGTTTGGCGCGGGTCTGAGGTTCCGGGATTCGAGGGGTTTACTTCTTGGCCGGCTTGGCCTTTTTGAGAGCGGCCTTGGGAGCGGGAGCGGCGGGAGGGGTAACCGCGGGAGCGCCGGCCGTGAGGTCGAGGGCGGCCATCGTCTCGGTGGCCTTGGCCTTGACCGCGTTGCCCTTCGTCACGGCGTCCATCAGGTTGCCGGACTTGAACGCTTCGGAGGCCTCGCCCATGGTCTTCGTCATGTCCGCGAGGCTCGCCTTCGCGGCCTCGAGCTTGGAGGCGTCCATGTCCTTCGGGAGCTTTTTCATCGCGCCGAGCGCTTCGACCTTCGCCTTGATCTGGTCGACCATGGCGGGGACGCTGGCGAGGCCGGCCCACGCCTTTCCGAGCTCGTCCTTCTTGGCGGCGATGGCCGCGCTCACGTCCTTGGACTTGGCGGGGATGCCCTGCGCGATCTCCATCGCGACCTTGTAGTCGCCCTTGTTGAAAGAGTCCTGGGCGGACACGAATGACGTCAGGACGCCCTTCGTCTCCTCTGGCGCGTACTTCGAGCCTTCAGCCCTGATCTCGTTCATGGAAGCTTCGGCGGCCTTGAGGGCGGCTTCTGCCGGGCCCTTCTGGCTGCAGGCGACGAGCGCCACGCAGCAGAGCGCCACGGCGGTGATCCTGAGAACGTTCTTCATTCGAATCCTCCCTGTCGATTGTTGCCTTGGTGGGGTCGGCGGATTCTCCCCGCAAACCGCCCGAACTTCAAATGGATGCCTGCGCTCACGGTGCCCGTTTTCGGCGGATTTCCTGAGCGGCGCCGATGAGATGGCGCAGGCGCTCGGCGTCCTTTTTCCAGAGCCCGTGGATCACGATCGGCGGCGAGCCTCCCGTCGTGTCGATGACGACGTCCGCGAACACCACGCCGGCCTGAATCTTCACGGACGCGATCTGGTCGGTCGAGATCGAATCCTCCGTGTGGCCGAAGAAACGAGGCTTGTAGCGCGCAATCCGTTCGGGAAAGACCGCGACCTGCATCGGAAAGAGCTGATTCGTGGTCGTCAGGCGCGACGCGCGGAGCGCCTCCGGGTTGTCGCTGAATGGCCTGTTGAAGAGGAAGAGGATGCCAGCGAAAAGGAGGAACGCGGCGACGGCGAGGGAAAGAGCCGTGCGCAGGATGCGCCGCCCGAGGGTTTTTGGCGACCTAGCGGGGTTCTTTTCGCGCAACGCCCTTAGAGTTTAGCGCTCGGCCACGCTCCCCATTTTTCCTTGACGAATCTGCAATTTACGCCTATCTTGCGCGTGATGGGCTTGATTGAAACTGTATCCTGACTTTATCGAGCATCTATCCTCGATTCTTTCTAAGAAAATTAGGTAATCTTAATAAAAGGCCTTATTTTTTATGGCGCTGGCGTTCCATGGGATTCAGATTTCAGCTATTCCGAATAAAATTAGGAGTTTCTCGTAGAGGGCCTTATTTTTTATGGCGCTGACTCTCACTCCGAAGCAAAAAGAAATTCTGGACTTCATTCGCGCCTACCGGCAGAAGAGGGGCCTTTCGCCCACCCAGCGTGAGATCTGCGAGGAGTTCGGGTACTCCTCGTTCGGCACGCTTCAGAAGCACATCAAGCTGCTCCTCGAGAAGGGCGTGCTCGTGCGCGATTGGAACAAGCGGCGCTCTCTCGTCCTGGCCGAGGAGAACAAGCCCGCCGGAGCCGTCGAGCTCCCTCTCGCAGGCCGCATCGCTGCCGGGCAGCCCATCGAGCCCGAGCCCGAGGGTGAGACGGTCGCCGTCCCCGACGTGCTCACGCGCAAGGGACAGAACTACGTCCTGCGCGTGAACGGCAGCTCGATGATCGACGACGGCATCCACGACGGCGACTTCGTCGTCGTGAACCGGCGCGAGAAGGCTTCGAACGGCGAAATGGTGGCCGCCCTCCTGAACGGCGAGGCCACGCTCAAGCGCTTCTACCGCGAGGCGGACGGCCGCATCCGGCTCCAGCCCGCGAACGAGCGCATGTCGCCGATCTGGGTCGCGGAGGGCGACCTCAAAGTACAGGGAGTCGTCGTCGGGCTCATGAGGAAGTACTAGCTTCTCATCGTGAAGTTCCGCCGTCTCGCGCTTCCAACCGGCCTCCATGTCGGCTGCCTCGACGTCGGCGCGTCCCGTCCCTCCGGTGCGCCGCCGCTCGTCCTCCTGCACGGCATCGGGGCGGACCATGGCGAGTGGGCCCTCACGCTGCCGCTTTTCGCGCGGGGGCGGCGTGTCGTCGCGATGGACCTTCTCGGCCACGGCAGAAGCGACAAGCCGGCTGGCCCCGGCGTCGAATACCGGATTCGCCTGCTCGCGGACGCCGTCGTCGACGCGATCGAAGCGCTGCCAGACCGGCCCGAGCGCGTGGATCTGCTCGGCCATTCGCTCGGCGGCGCCGTGGCGCTCGACGTGGTGCGCCGTTACCCGCGCCTCGTCAGGAGGCTCGTCCTCGTCGACACCGCGGGGCAGCCGGTCGAAGAGACCATCGACGTGCTCGCGGCGTCGCTACCCTTCGTCCCGGGCAGCTACGCCGACGCGCGGCGCCTCCTCGCGACGAGCGTGAATTCGCGCTTCCTCGGGCATCCGCTCGTCGCCCTCGCGGCAACCCTCTACAAAGGACGCCGAAAGAATCGGCCGCAGCTCATGAAGCTCGTCGCGTCCATGGCGGCGGGGGAGGACGCGGTGAAGCCTCGCGATCTCGCGAGGCTTCCGCACGAGACGCTCGTCGTCTGGGGAGACCGCGACCGAATTTTTCCGCTCGCCGCGGGCCAGCGCCTCGTGCGCGGCCTGCCGAACGCCCGCCTCGAGGTCCTGCCGCGCTGCGGGCACGTGCCGCCCACCGAGCGCCCCGTGGCGTTCGCGCGGCGCGCCATCGCGTTCCTAGACGCTTAGCTCGCGTCGCGACCTGAAGAAGCGCTGGCTGAAGACGAACGTCAGCGCTTGAAGAAGCCGGCCTGAGGAGTTCCGACCGGCGTGGCGGACGCCGAGCCGGTCCCGAGGAGCTTCTGGTTCAGATCCCGGATCCGCTCGTTGAGCTGGGCGACCTTCGTCGCCATCTCCTGGCGCTGCCGTTCGGCGTCAGATCGGACCTTCTGGATCTCGCTCTCGGCCTCGGATCCCTGCTGAGCCTTGACCTGGATCATTCGATCCCTCTCCGAGAGGTCGGCCTCGAGTGACGAGATGAGCTCGTCTTTCTCGATCAGGCGCTGGCGCCATTTCTCTTCCTGCTCTTCGTAAAGGCGCTTCACGTCCATGAGCTCGGTGATGGCGGAGAAGTCGTTCGCGGATGGGGACATGATTCCTCCTCGGCCGCGCTCCTCGATTTTCGGGAAGAGCTTCCGGAGCTTGAGTGAGAGGTCTTCGGGATCGGACGACAGCTTCATCGCAGCGTTCACGTCGATCGCGCCGTTCACGAGGAGCGCGATGAGCGATTGGTTCATCGACTGCATCCTGAAATACGCGACCGAGGTCTCGATCTCCTCGGGGATGTCCTTCGTCTCGCCGGTCTCGATCTGTTTGGCGATCTTCGGTGAGTTGATGAGGATCTCGACGACGGGTATGAGGCCCTTGCCGTCCACGCGGTCGATGAGCTGCATGGAGATGATCGCCCGGAGCACGAGCGCGAGCTGGCGGCGCACCTGGTTCTGCTGCGTCGGCGGGCACGAGTCCATGATGCGGTCGATCGTCTGGGACGCGCTGTTCGTGTGGAGGGTCGAGTAGACGAGGTGGCCCGTTTCGGCGGCCGTGATCGCGGTCGACATCGTCTCCCAGTCGCGCATCTCGCCGACCATGATGACGTCGGGGTCCTGCCGCATCACGTTGCGAAGGGCCTCCGGAAAGGACACGGTGTCGGTTCCCATCTCCCGCTGCGAGACGGAGGCCATGTTGTCCTGGAAGAGATATTCGATCGGGTCCTCGATCGTGACGATGTGGACGGGATGGCGCTCGGTGATGAGCTTGACCATCGCCGCGAGCGTCGTCGACTTGCCGGATCCGGTCGGCCCCGTCACGAGGACGAGGCCGGCGGGCAGGTCGGCGAACGTCTCGATCACCTCGGGCAGATTCAGGGCAGCGACCTGCGGAATCTGGTAGGGAATGCGGCGGAAGACGGCCGTCCACGTGCCGCGCTGCAGGTATATGTTGCCGCGGAAGCGCGCGACGCCGGTAATGCCGTAGCCGATGTCGACGGCGTAGTTTTGCTGCAGCTTGTCCCGCTGGTACGGCGTCAGGATGGGGAGGACCATGTCCTCGATCTCCTTCGGCGAGAGCGGGTCGGTCTTGAGAGGCACGAGCCGGCCGTTGACGCGAAGGAGTGGCGGACGGCCTGGCTTCAGATGGAGATCCGAGGCCTCCTTCTTCGTGACGAACTTCAGAAGCTCGGTCAGATCCATCTGGATGTCGACTCTCGGGTCATTTTACTTCAACAGCGGCGGCCGTGCGCCCGGAAGCGGCCGAGGACGCCGAAGCCAGGCCCGGGCCGCGCGCGGGCCGCGGATCTCCGAGGACGCGAGAGCGAGGTCGAAGGCGTCCAGCGCCCGCCCCAGGGCCGGCCCTTCCCGGAGGCCGAGAAGAGAAGAGATTTCTGCGAAAGGAAGAGGGCGGGTCGGCCGCAGGATCCCACGGAGCGCAGCGGGGCGGCCCAGGATGCCTTGGGCCGCGCGGGCAAGCTCTCTTGCGCGCGAGTCGCCGGCGGCGCGAAGGAAGGCGGTGGTTTTTTCTTCGAATGGGGAAGAAAAGCGGAGGAGCGCAGCCACGTCGCGGCGCGTCGGAGCTCGCCGCGGCCCGCGGAGGGGCAGCGCGAAAAGGCGGCTCGCGAGCCGCTGCTCCTCCCGACTGGTCTTCCACCTTCTAAGAATTTCCTGCGCCCGTTCCCGGCCGAGCGGCAGCAGGAGAAGGGCGCGCGCCACGCGCGGGTCCGCCGAGGAGAGGCGGGAGACGAGGGAGATTCCGCGCCGCGTGCGCGGCGCCGTGGTTTGAAAGAGGGATTGCAGGGCGCCGATGCGCTCGAGGAACCGAAGGGCGCGCACCCTGCCGGCGGCGGGCGCGCCGAGGAGCTTGTCCCATTCGACGAGACGCCTCTCCGCGGGCACCACTCGAAGAGATTTTGCGGCTTCCTTCAGTTCCGGCGTTGCTCGGCTCGCGACGCGGAACCCCGGCAACTGTGCCAGGAAACGCGCCGCTCGTAGAACCCGGAGCGGGTCCTCGCGGAAAACCCCGGGCCGCGGCGGCGTGAGCCGCCGCGCCGCGAGATCCGCGAGCGCGCCGGGCGCGCTCGCGAACGTGCCTTCGGGAAGCGAAAAAGAGAGAGCGTTCACGGTGAAGTCGCGCCGAAGAAGGTCGGCAGCGGGATCCCCGGTCTCTTCCCAGACGTCGATCTCGTGCGAGCGAAACGGCACCTTGAGGATGCGCTTCGGCGGGGCACCGATCGGCACGACGCGCGAGCCGGCCCGCGCCGCCAGCTTCGCCGCGAGCTTTTCGGCACTCCCGGGCGGGGCCACGAGATCGAGATCTCCGCCCCTTCTTCCGAGGAATGCGTCGCGCACCGCTCCTCCAACGGCCCGGACGCGGTCCTCCGGCCGCGCGATGGACGCCGCCGCCGCCGCGTCGGCGCGCCGGAGGAGGGCGCGGAGACTACGCCGGATCGCGGGATCACTCTTCAGCGGGAGGCCTCGTCGGGCCCCGGCGCGGCCGGCCACACAACACACTTCACGTTCGAGCCGTCCGCATCGGGATACGCGGTGAGCTCGACCCTCATGGCGTCGGCGAGCCGCCGCGCCACGGAAAGTCCGAATTCGCCGCCGCTGCGCGCCGACCCGACGTCGTCGAAAAGGTGAGCCGTCCTCTCGGAGGAGAGCGTCGGGCCGCGGTCCACGACTCGGATCACGGTGCGGTCGCCCTCGCGCGACGCAGAGAGAACAATGGGATCGTCCGACCGCGGTGTGGTCCTCAGGGAGTGGTCCACGAGATTCGTGACGAGCCGCTCGATCTTTTCGCGGTCGCCGCTGACGCGGGGGAGCCCTTTCGGCACGTCCACGCGGAGCCTAAGGCCGCGCTTGAACGCCGACGCCGAGAGCGTGCCCGAGAGGCCACGCACGACCTCGCCGAGATCCACTTGGGAGAGGTGGACGGTGGCGCGCGCGCGTCCCGTGACCGCGGCGTCCAGCACATCCGCGATGAGTCTCTCGAGACGCGAGAGCCCGTCCGCGGCGGTTTTCAGGAGCTGGGTCGGGCGCTCGGGGACCTCGGCGGAGAGGTCGGTCAGCACGACCTCGAGGTAGCTCTGCACGATCGCGAGAGGAGTCCTGAGCTCGTGCGCGGCCGCCGTCCAGAAGCGAGCGCGCATGGCCTCGGCCTCGCGCACGCTCGCCTGCAGGACCTCGAGCTGCCGCGACGTCTCGGCCAGGTCCTTGGCGAGCACCTTCTCCCGCGCCTCGCGCGAGTTCTCCTTCCGCCGGTCGCGCAAGGTGAGCGTCGACCAGCCCGCCTGCCCCGCCGTCTCGTCGGGCGTCGGCATCGAGATGACCTCGACGGGAATCGTCTGGCCCGAAGCCGTGAGAAGACGCACCCTCTCCCGCGCGAGGCGCGAGCCGTCTGGGCGCGGCGCCTCGTCGAACGTTTCCTCCGGGCCGGGCGGCCGAAGCAGCACGTGGTAGTCGAGCCCGACGAGCTCGGACTCGAGACGGCCCGTCAGCCCGCAGAACGGCGGATTCACGATGAGAATCTCGCCGGTCGGCCCCACCATCGCGGTCGCGTCGGGGATTCCCGTGAGAATGCGCTGCACCGTGCGCAGGCGCTTGCGGTCGGGGTTCTTCTCCAGGGCGTCGTGGGGCCGGCCCGCGTCGTGCGCGGCCCGGAACAGGCGCGCGGCGGCCCCGAACAGCGCCACGTCTACGAGGCCGAACGGCACGCGCTGGCGGACCGCGTGAAGGTAGAGGTCGCTTCCCTCGCCGGGGAGCTGCCGGCAGAGCAGGGACCGGATCGGCGCGCCTTCGAGGTAGCTCTTGGCTTCACCCATGAGGGGGTCGCGGTCGATCTCTTCCACGAGGACGGGGCCCGATCGCGACGCGGCGGCGCGCAGCTCCGGATAGCGCGCGATCTCCACCTCCCGGCCGACGACACCGGAGCCGAGGCTCGAGCCCTGGAGCGTCGCGACGGCCGAGCCCGCCTTCCACCGGAAGAGGCTCACCCGTGAGGCATCGAGGGAGAGCGAAAGCGCACGAAGGGCGTGCTCGATGAAATCGCGGCCCTCGGCCGCGAACTGCTCCCACAGCTCCAGGAGGGAGGTGAGCTGGACGCGGGAAAGGAGAATCGCCGGGGCCGGGTCGTCCGAGTCTTCCCCGAGCGCCGCCGTCGCTCGGTTCCACGGGCTGCGCGCGATCGTCTCGAGCGCCAGCGGGCGGCGCGGGGCGCCGTCGTCCGCGAGGACGAACACCGAGGGAGGCGCAACCGCATGGGGCAGGAGGGAAAGCAGAGTCGCCGCATCGGCCGCGGTGCCGGGCGGGACCACGAGTAGAACGTCCGGCATCGAGGAATAGAGCAGAGTGCCGGCTTCCTCCAGCGTGCCCGCGACGAGAACTTCGGTGCCGGCTTTCTCGAGCGGGCTCCGAATGGCCTCCGGCACGTCGCCGCCCGGGCGAAAGAGAAGGAAGGGCCTCATGTCTGCGGGTCCTTAACAGGGACGGTACGGGCACGCCCTTCGGGCGTCAAGCAGGCCGCTATACTTTCGCGATGAGGATCGCCCCCGCGCTCGTCTCGAAGGTGGCCGCGCTCGCGGCCCTGGAGCTTTCCGACGCCGAGCGCGAGGCGATGGCGGGGCAGCTCACGAGGATCGTCGATCACTTCGAGGCGCTGAGGGAGCTGCCCGAGTCGCTGCTGGAAGGCGACGTGGCCGCGCACCCGACGCCGCTCAGGGAGGACGTCGCCCGCGACGGCTCGCCCGGTCCTCTGATCGAGGCGAACGCGCCCGCCTTCGCACACGGGCACTTCGTGGTGCCGCGCGTCGTGACGAGGGATTGAGCGTTTGACCGAGCCTTCGCCGGCCGCGCTTCTCGAGGGATCTTTCGTGGCGCTCGCCGATGCCGTCGGCACGGGGCGCGTCACCGCGCGCGCGGTCGCCGAGGAGTCGCTCGTGCGCACCGGAAAGGCGCAGGAAGCGTTCGGCGCTTTCCTCTCGATGAATGCCGCGCTGACTCTGGGCGAAGCAGAAGAGGTCGACCGGCGCGTCAACGCGGGCGAGCAGCTGCCGCTCGCGGGCGTTCCGTTCGCGGTGAAGGACAACATCAACGTCGCGGGTCGGCCCTCCACGGCCGGCTCGAAGATCCTCGCGGGCTTCGTGGCGCCCGACCACGCGACGTGCGTCGCGCGGCTCGTTCAGGCGGGAGCGGTCGTCGTCGGCAAGACGAACTGCGACGAGTTCGGAATGGGCTCGTCGAACGAGAACTCCGCGTACGGCCCGGTCAAGAACCCATGGGATCCGGCGCGCGTGCCGGGCGGGTCGTCGGGAGGGTCGGCTGCGGCGGTCGCGGCGCGCGCGGTGCCGCTCGCGGTCGGAACCGACACGGGCGGCTCCGTGCGGCAGCCGGCCGCCTTCTGCGGCCTCGTGGGCTGGAAGCCGACGTACGGCCGCGTCTCGCGCTACGGCCTCATTGCCTTCGCGTCGTCCTTCGATCAGGCGGGCGCCCTGACGCGGTCGGTGGACGAAGCGGCGCGCGCGTTCGCCGTCATGGCGGGCGCCGACCCGAGGGACTCGACGGCGCTCGCGACGCCGGTGCCGGACGTCCTCGCGGCGCCAGGCAGGGGCGCCCGTGGGGTGCGGATCGGCCTTCTCGCGGAGGCGTCGTCGGCGGAAGGGGGCCTCCATGAGGACGTGAAGGCCTCTTTCGAGAAAGCCGCGGCGGCGTTCAGGGCCGCGGGCGCCCTGGTGACGACGGTGTCCGTGCCGCGCGTGACGCTCGCCGTGCCGGTCTACTACCTCACGGCCACGGCCGAGGCCTCGTCGAACCTCGCCCGGTTCGACGGCGTGCGCTACGGCGCGAGAAGGGGCGAGGCCTCGCTCGCTGGCCTTTACCGCGAGACGCGGTCGGCGGGTTTCGGGCCTGAGGTGAAGCGGCGAATCCTGCTCGGCACGTTCGCGCTCTCCGCCGGCTATCACGACGCCTACTATGGCCGCGCCCAGAGGGTCCGCGCCCTTCTCTCGCGAGACTTCGCCGCGGCCTTTCGCGGCGTGGACGCGATCCTGTGCCCGACCTCGCCCGAGCCCGCGTTCGAGCTCGGCGCGAAGACGGACGACCCGCTCGCGATGTACCTGGCGGACGTCTTCACCGTTCCTCCGAGCCTCGCGGGCCTGCCCGCGGTCTCGGTTCCGTCGGGCTTCTCCCGGGACTGGCTTCCGATCGGGATGCAGCTCATCGGGCCGGGCGACTCGGAGCCGCTTCTCTTCGCGCTCGCACGCGTTCTCGAGGACGCATCCGGCGCCCTCGCGCGGCGCGCACCGGGCGCGGTGAGTTGAGCGGCCGGCACTCTCTCGCCGCCGCGGCCTGCGCCGCCCTTTTCCTGCCGGCCGCCTCGTCGTCTCCGCTCCGCGCCGTCCGCCGCGTCGAGGTGTCGCGGGACTTCGCCGTCCAGCGCGCGGACGGAGCGATCACCGTCGAGGCGCGGCCTCTCGAAGGCGAGACGCCGGTCGAGTTCGCCCGCCGCGTCTCGAAGGACGACGCGACGGCGCAGCGGCTGCTCACCCTGCCGGGTATTTTGGCGGGCACCCGGAGCGCCGTGCTCTCCTACGCGGCGCTTTCCGACGAGTCGAAGCGCGCCGCGATTACGGCGCTCTTTCCGTCCGACGTGCGCGCGACGGCGGGCTGGCTTCACATCGCGGTGGAGGAAGAGCGCCTCGCCGAGATCGCCGAATGGTTCACGGGCGCGGCCGGGAACGTGCCGGCCCTCGCGAAGGAGAACGCGCTCTCTCTCGACGTCGTACCGCCCGGCGCCACGGTCCGGATTCCCGTGGAGCTTCTCCTGGCGCCGTTCCGCGACGCCGAGAGCGTGCCCGATACGGAGCCGCCGAATCTCGTTTACGACCAGGACGACAGGGGCCGGTACGCCGTGTACCGCCTGCGCAAGGGCGAGGCGCTCTACTCGGCCGTCGTCGTGCGCTTCACGGGCCGCCTGGATGCCGTCGACGTGAACGACCTCGCCATGACGATCGCCGCGCGCTCCCTCATCGCGAACGTCCACGCGATTCCGGTCGGCTTCCCCGTGAAGATCCCGATGGAATACCTGACTGAGGAGTTCCTCCCGAAGGACGATCCGCGCTCTTTGGAGCGCGCTCGGGAGAAGGCCGAGTCGGCGCAGTTCGCGCGTCCCGAGATCGCCCGGGGGCTCGCGGGCGTGCGCGTGATTCTCGACGCGGGCCACGGCGGCCGCGACACAGGAACGCTCCATGGGGGCGTCTGGGAGTCGACGTACGTCTACGACGTCGCCTGCCGGCTGAGGAGGATCCTCGCCGAAAAGACGCGCGCCGAGGTCCTCATGACGACGAAGGACTCCGTGCTCGGGTGGAAGGTGCCCGACAGCGACGGACTGCGCAGCAGCCGGGCCCAGCTCCTCCTCACCGACCCGACCTATTCCCTCGCGGATCCCACGGTCGGCGTCAACCTCAGGTGGTATCTCGCGAACAGCCTGATTCGGCGGCCCGGGCCGGACGGCACGAAAGTGCCGCCGGAACGGACGATCTTCGTCTCTCTGCACGCCGACTCGCTGCATCCCTCCGTGCGGGGCGCGATGGTCTACGTGCCCGGCGAGCGCTACCTCCGCGAACGTTACGGTAAGACGGGCCCGGCGTACGCGGAATATCGCGAGGTGAAGGAGCAGCCGGTCGTCTCGTTCAACCGCAAGGAGCGCGTCGCATCCGAGGGCGTCTCCACGGCGCTCGCGAACGGCATCATCGCCGCGCTGCGCGAGGCGGGGCTGCCGGTGCACAGCTTTTCGCCGGTGCGCACGCACGTGATCCGCGCCGGCCGCGAGTGGGTGCCGGCGGTGCTCCGGTACAACCGGGTCCCGAACCGGGTTCTCGTCGAGCTCGCGAACCTCGGCAACGAGGAGGACCGCGCGCTCATGAAGACGCGCGTCTTCCGCGACTCCCTCGCCGAGTCGCTCGCGTCCGCGGTCGTCGCCTTTTTCGGCGGCCCGCCGCCGGAGCTCTACGGGCCCGTGCCGCCGCCCCCGTCGAAAGCCGCGCCACAGCCGGTCAAGCCGGTGCCGAAGAAGCCGCGCAAGAAACGCTGACGGGCGGGGCGGGGAACCAGTTTCTCCGCGAGGTGTCGAGAAGGCCCGCGAGGTCGACGAGCGCGACCGCGCGGGCGACGTCCGCGAGAAGCCGCTCGCGTCCTTTCGCATCTCGCGGGGCGAGAGCCGCGCGGCAGCAGGCGTCGAGCGCCGGTCCGAACTGAGGATGCGATCCGCACAGAAACGAGCCCGCGAGCTCGGGTCGACCGAGGCGCCGCGCGGACTCCGAGAAGTGGGCCGCCGCGAAGTAGAGCTTCGACAGCTCGACGAAGAGAGGAAAATCCCCGAAGGAACCGTAAAGCGCCGCGACGAGCCGCGCTGAGCGGTCGGCCTCCTCGAGCGTGAGAGCGCCGTAGGCGGCGAGGCGGGTGTCGAAGCGCGGCGTCGCGAAGTCCTTCTCGAGCGCTTCGGCGAGCCGATGAATGCCGAGGAGGGCGAGCGGAAAGCCCGTCGAGAGAAGCGGGTCGGCGAACGCCGCGGCCGACGGGAGGAGAGCCCAGCCCGGCCCGGCCGCGCGGTCGACGCGGAACGGGAGTCGCGGGGCATGGACGAAGGGGAGCGTCGGGCGCGCTTTTTCGAACTGGTCCCGGATCGTCGGAAAACGCCCGAGTAGCCGCTTCCACGCGGCCTCGCCTCGAGCGAGACCGACCGCATCGGCGAAGGCGTCCGAGGCCGCGACACCGGCGCTCGTCAGGCCGTTGTTGAACCTCAGTATCCAGATCCAGCCGCCCGGAAAGACGTGGTGAACGGCCGCGTCGTCGATCGGGTATGGCGGAATCTCGGGACCGCCGGGAATTCCCATCTCGTCGAGTCGTCGAACTCCTTCGAAGTGCGTGAAGAGGCCCTGCGTCGAAGGGAGGAACGGAGCGACGCGGCGAACGCCGAGCGCATCGTGAAGCGCGCCGCTTCGTCCCGAGGCGTCCACGAGGAATCGCGAGCGAAGAGAGATCCCCTTTCCGCGCCGGACCGCGTCGACGCGAAATCTCCCGCTATCGAAGGCGGCGCTCTCGATCTCCGTCCCGTCGAGGTACTCCGCCGCCGCTTCGCGTGCCTCCTCGACCAGGAAGGCGTCGAAGTCGGGCCGGTACCAGTGCGTGTCGGCGACCTCGTCGTTCGGGCTCGCGGCGACGAGAAGCTGATCCTGCCGATCAGGGGCGCTCGCGAACGGCCGTCCCTCCGTGTGGTGGAAGAAGCTGAAGCCGCGCTTCAGGCCGCAGCTCATCTCCGGGTGCGCGCGCCGCCAGGAGCCCCACTTCGCGAACGGCAGGAGGCGGGGGAGCGCATAGCGCGTGGCGAGCTCCTCGAGGAGGAGATTTGCGAGCGGCGACGTGGACTCGCCGATCGCGAAACGCGGATGCGAACCTTTTTCGAGGAGAAGGACGGAGAGGCCGAGCCGTCGCGCCACGAGCGCGAGAAGCGAGCCGGCGAAGCCGGACCCGACGATCGCGACGTCGAAATCGGCCTGCATGCGTCACGCCTCGGAACGAAGGCGATGCAGGCCCGAGGGGCAAGGAGGGAGAGGGAGATTTCTTTGAATGAGGTTCATTTTGCGGAGTCTGTTCACGCGAGATACGGCGCAGCAGGACGGGGCGCCCAGAGCGTCGGCATTCCAAAGGTCCGCGAGGACGAGGCCCGACGAGCGGGCGTTCCCCTCTTCACCTTCTAAGAAATCTTCGAGCGCCATTTCCAAATCCTCAAACGTCGGGGGCTGGAACTGGCCTTGTCTCTGCAGCTCCTCCATCGCGCCGTTGCCGAGACGCGTCGGAATGAGCGAGACGACCTCCGCGCCCGACCGGAAAGACGCTTCGATGCTCATGCGCGTCGCGTCCGCCCACTCTTCCCTTCGGAGAAAAGGGAGCCCGACGAGGACGAAGACCCGCAGAGAGATCCCGTTTTGAAGAAGGAAAGAGGCGGCGGCCCGAAAGTCGGCGACGGTCATCCCCTTGTTCAGCCTTCTCAGGATCTCCTCGTTCGCGGTCTCGAGCCCCAGCGCGACCTGAAGATGCGGGCCTCCGAGGAGATCGCGAAACCTCAGGCTCGAATCGCCGACGAGGGCGGGATGGCACTCCACGACCACGCGCTCGAAGCCGCGCGCGAGCGAAGCAATCGCCCTGTAGTCCTCCCTCGGGATCGCAGCGTGGTCGAAGAAGCTGCCCGCGTTGTAGAGCTTCAGAGCGCTCGCGGAAGGCAACCTCTCGAGCGCGAATCGAATCTGCGCCGGGATCGCGCCTTTGGGCGTCGGCGCCTCGAGCGTGTTCTTCCAGAGATCGCACATGAGGCAGTGCCACGGGCACTCCCGGTTCGTCAGGAAAACCGTGGCGACCCGATCCGTGCCGCCGCCCGCGCGCGGTTCCTCCTCGACGAAGAAGCCGTACGGGCGGGAGGGATCCACTGCGTTCCGCGGAGGCCTCAGGCCGAGGATCGATTCCTCGCGCGCCTCGTGATCAGCCGCCAAAAAGTCGATCACGCCGCGCCGAGGTATCGCGAGAGGAACGCGGCGCGGTACTGCGCCTCGGAGAAGGGGAAGCGCCGTTGGAAGACGTCCTGTCCGCCTGCCCCGTGCTGGAACCGGCGCTTCGGGTAGACGGGCATCTTCTGGCCGGTGATCGCCTCGACGCCGCGCGAGACGATCTCGCCTTTCAGCGCGTAGAGCTTTTCGACGCGGCCCTTCGTGAGCGCGTCGAACGGGATGCCCTCGGCCACGGCGATGACGCGCGGGCGCGTGAACGGGCTGAAACCGGAGAAACCGCAGGCGCGAAGCGGCGCATACGTGCGCGCGTACGAGCGGCTCTGGCCGCCGGAGTACGTCTCCGAGTGCTTGAGCGAGCCGACGCCCCATCCTTCCTGATAGAGCATCAGGTTGCTCACGACGCTCCGGATCGTGAGCTCGGGATTCTCGTCGATGGGGTAGTCCTTCAGGTTTTCGTCGCCGCCGTCTCCGTCGAGCAGGAAGCGCCATTGGGGATGGCGCGCGCGGATGCCGCGGAGGAGCGCGAGCGCCATCGTCGCGGACTCCACGTCGCGCGGCTTGTAGTCCTCGATGACGCGCACCGCTTCCCTCGGGTCGAGAGACTCCGGGTCGACGTCGATGTGCTCGAGGAAAAAGCCGAAGTCGAGCGAGTCCAGGAACGCCCGCGCCTGGGCGAGATCCGGGCCCTCGACGAGAGGGCCGCTCCCGAGAGAGAGCGTGAAAGCCTTAAGGCGCGCCGGGCTCATGCCGAGGCGGCGGAGGACGTGGTGCGTCACGAGAAACACGGCGCCACTGTCGATTCCGCCCGAGAAGCAGACGCCGACCGGTTCGTTCGCGGGAACCGTCTCGAGCCACTTTGCGATCTCGTCCGAGAGCGCGCCGATATAGAGGCGGCCGATCTCGCCGAGGTCCCCGGGGAGGACGTTCCGCGCGGGCGTGAACGTCCGCACATAGCTCGGAGCGGGATCCGGGCAGCCGACGAGGCGCAGCGTGACGACGTGGTGCGCGGGCACCATGCGCGTATAGCTCGGGTGGAACTGATCGCCGTGCCCGTGCGCCGAGAGCCATCTCTCGATCGCATCGATCCGGTCCGCGACGACGAGGACGGGGCCGTCCGCTTCCTTGGCGAGGAAGTATCGGAGCGGGCGGTCGAGCGAGCGCGCGAGCCTCACCGTGATCCCGTCCACGCCGACGAGCGCGTACGAGCCGTCGAGGTCGGCGACCGCTTTCGCGTCTCCCGAGGCGACGCGCGCGCGGGCGTCTTCGAGCGAAAAGCCACCGAGAAGGTTGAGGGCGGGATCGGTGAGATCGACGACGCGAGCGACGGAAAGGTACATCGGACCTCCAGAGCCTCCTCCGCGATCCTAACGCGCCGGGACGGGGCT
>CALAQS010000053.1 GCA_937888435.1 uncultured Acidobacteriota bacterium | reverse complement strand
GCCGTCGTCCATACGGACGCCGTTCAGGCGGTCGGAAAGATCCCGGTGGACGTGCGGGCGCTCGGTGTTGACCTCCTCGCGCTCACCGCCCACAAGTTCGGCGGCCCGGCGGGCGCCGGCGCCCTCTTCGTGCGAAAGGGCGTCCGCGTGCAGCCCCTCGCCGCCGGCGGCGGGCAGGAACGGGGACGGCGGGGCGGGACCGAGAACGTGGCGGCCATCGTCGGTCTTGGCGCGGCCATCCGGCTCGCGTCGGCGCACCTTTCTTCCGAGGCGGCGCGCCTCACCGGCCTGCGCGACCGGTTCGAGGCCGGCCTTCTCCTCCGCGTCCCGGACGTGAAGATCAACGCCGCTGGCGGGTCCCGCCTTCCCACCGCCACATCGGCGCTGTTCCCCGGCACGGAGGCAGAGACGCTCGCCGCGGCCCTCGACCTCGACGGGATCGCGGTCTCGGCCGGCGCGGCCTGCCACGCGGGCACGACCTCCCCGAGTCGCGTCCTCCTCGCCCTCGGCCTTTCGGCCGCCGAAGCGCGCGCGACACTTCGATTCTCCTTTGGACGGACCTCGCGCGAAGAGGACGTCGACCGGCTTCTCGAGGCGGTTCCGCGCGCCGTGGAGCGCGCCCGGGAGGCCGTACGGGCTTGATCGGTGAAGCGGGACACGCTCTAATGGCGCGAAACGTCCGATCGGGCGGGAGTCTTGTCGCGTGATCATTCAGTGCACGTCGTGCCAGGCTCGCTACCATTACGACGAGTCGCGTTTCGGCGGCGCGGCGCTGAAGAAAATCAAGTGCACGAAGTGCACGACCGTGTTCCAGATCCGGAACCCGGCGATCCCGGAGCCCCCTGCCGCTTCGGCGGTTCGTTCGGCGGCGGACCCTTCGCGCGACGAATTCGCGCTCGACGAAACGGCGCTCACGGACGCCCGCAAGCGCAAGCCCCCCGCCGGCATTCCCGGCGCACCCGCGCGCGTCGTGCCGACGCCCGCGGCCGCACCAGCCGCGGCGAGCGTGATGCCGGCCTCGGCCGAAGGCACCGGTCCGATCGGTATGAGCGAAGGCGCCCGCACGACCGACCGCTTCGCGGTGCCGGGCGCAAACCGGCACGCGACGCGCCCGTTGCGCCTACCGGCCGACCAGCGGCTTTCCCTCGCCTGCATTTCGGGACCGGACTCGGGGCGGATCTTCGAGATCGAGAAGCCGCGCGTCGTGATCGGGCGCGCGAATGCCGACATCGTCGTCGCCGACATCCAGTGCTCGCGGCAGCACGCGGCCATCGAGGTCATGGACGAGCACGTCTTCGTCGTGGATCTCAACTCCACGAACGGCACCTACGTGAACGACCAGCGCGTGAGCCGATCCGAGCTCGACAACCGCATGGAATTCGAGATCGGCACGACGACCCTCATGCTCATCCGCAGCGTCGCGCGCGAGAGCCCGTCGGCCGGCTAGGCGCCTCGCGGCGCGTCCAGCGCCGCGAGGATCGCGTCGAGCGTCGCCGGGAGGCGGCGCGGCGGGTTCGCGAGGCGGCCGCCGCCGCGGTGATACGCGGACATCGTCCCCGCGAACTTGAGCGCGTGGGCGGTCGCGACGACGACGACGAGGTCGTCCTTTTGGATCACGCCCTCCCGCCGCAGCTTCGCGGCGCCCGCGAGCGCGACGCCCGAGTTCGGGCAGATCGCGAGGCCGTGGCGGTTCGCGAGCGCGAATGCGTCGAGGAGCTCGACCTCCGTCACGCTCTCCACGACGCCGTCGAAGAAGCGGATCTCGCGCTCGGCTCTCGGATGTGACACGGGCGCGCCGATGCGGATCGCCGAGGCCGCCGTCTCGCCGGCGACGCGCGTGACGCGCTCGCTGAACCCCTTCCGGTACGACTGATAGAAGGGATCCGCGGCCGCGGCCTGGACTCCCGCGAGGCGAGGCTTTTTCGCGATGATGCCGAGGTCGAGCCACTCCCTGAGTCCTTTGCCGATCGCCGACACATTGCCCGCGTTCCCGACCGGCACCACGATCCAGTCCGGCACGCGCCAGCCGAGATCCTGGACGATCTCCCACCCGATCGTCTTCTGGCCCTCGATGCGCACCGGGTTCTTCGAGTTCAGGAGAAGAACGGGGCGTGCGGCGGTCAGCTCGGCCACGAGGCGCATGCAGCCGTCGAAGTCCGTGTCGAGGCCGAGCGTCGACGCTCCGTACGCGAGCGCCTGACTGAGCTGCTCATCCGTGATCTTCGCGTCCGGCAGGAGAACGACCGCGCGCATGCCGGGCACCTCGGCGGCGTAGGCGGCGAGCGCCGCGGACGTGTCGCCCGTCGAGGCGCATGCGACGGTCGAGAAACCCGAGGTACGCGCCCACGAGACGCCGGCGGTCATGCCACGGTCCTTGAAAGAGAGCGTCGGGTTCTCGCCCTCGTGCTTGACGAAAAGACGCGAGAAAGCGAGCTCATCGCCGAGCGCGCCGGCCGCGTAGAGCCGCGTCGCGCCCTCGGGCTTGCTCACGATGCCGCTCTCCGGAAGATCCGGGAGGACGTGCTCGCGGAAACGCCAGACGCCGCTCGTCTCGAACGGCCGCGTCGCCTCCGAGGACGCAGCCGCTCGCCGCCGGTCGAAGAGATCCCGCCACGCGTCGCCGGTTCGCCCGAACGCGCGGAGCTCGGAGACGATGTCGAGGAGGCCGCCACAGGCGGCGCAGGCCGTGAGCGACCCGGCGAGCGGAAAGCTCGCGCCGCAGGCGAGGCACCGAAACGTCGAAAGCCCGCTCACGCGCGCGTCCCGGCGAGCCTCGTGCCGCGCCGGTCGATGCGATGCACACGAGCGCGCGCCGCGACTCCCGAGCGCTTCCACGCGACCACTGCGGCGCGGCCGATCCTTTCCGCGTCCCTCGACTCCTCGGTGAGGCCGACGAGGGAGGGCCCGGCGCCCGCGAGACAAACCCCGTACGCACCGGCGTCGAGGAGCGCGTCGAGCGCGGCCCGGCCTCCGCGAACGAGCGGAAGCCGTTTCGGATCCACGAGCCGGTCCGCGAGGAGGCACGCTCCCGCCGCGGGGAGATCCCCCGAGGAGAGCGCGAGGACGAGGCGCGCGAGCGCGCCGGCGTGCGCCGTGTGCGCACCCATCGAAACCGTCCGCGGCAGGACGCCGCGCGAGCGTCGCGTGGGCAGCTCGAGGCCGGGAATCACGACCACGATGCGGACGCGCGACGGGACCCGGAGCGAAACCGGAGCGAGGGTGCCGCCGGGATCGGAGGACGGCACGAGGACGAACCCTCCGAGCAGCGCGGCAAACACGTTGTCGCCGTGCCACGAGCCGTCGGCCGCGCGCTCCCCCTTGAGTGCGGCGCCGAGAAGCTTCAGGCGGTCCCTCTCGCCGAGGAGGAGGCCTGCGGCGTAAGCGCCGGCGGCAGCCGAGGCCGCCGACGAGCCGAGTCCGCTCGAAAGCGGTAGCCCCTTCTCGAGAGACAGCTCGATTCCGACCCGGCGGCCGCCGAGCTCCGCGAGGACCGCGGCTGCCGAGACCGCGGCCGTGTTGAGCCGCGGATTCCGCGGCAGTCGCCCGCCGTCGCCCGAGATCGAGACGACCCTCACGCCCGGCGCGCGAGTGAGCCAGGCGGTGAGCGTGTCGCCCGGCCCGTCCAGCGCGGCACCGAGGACGTCGAAGCCGACCCCGAAGTTCGCGACAGACGCCGGAGCAAAGACCGAAATCCTTCGTCGTCCCCCTCGCATCAAATCGCAACCACCCGATGCAAAGCCCTCACGGCCTTGTCACGATCCTTCCCGTCCACCGCGAAGCTGATGTTGCACTCCGACGAGCCCTGCGCGATGGACTCCACGTTCACCTTCGCGCGCGCGACGGCCGCGAAGACCTTCGCGGCGATCCCGGGCGTGCCGCGCATCCCCTCGCCGACCGCCGCGATGACCGCGATCGGGGCGCGCGCGTTGACGGAATCGATCGCGCCCGTGAGGCGCTCCCACCGGAATTCCTGCTCGAGCGCCGCAACGGTGCGCGCGCGGTCGCCGTCCGGAATCACGAGCGCGATGTTCTGCTCCGAGGACGCCTGCGAGAACATGACGACCGAGACGCCGAGCCGGGCCGTGGCCGAGAACACGCGGGCCGCGATGCCCGGGATGCCCGTCATCCCTCTCCCGTCGAGGGAAAGGAGGCACATCCCCGGAACCGCCGTGACGGCACGAATCCCGGCCTTCCCGTCGCCCCTCGACGCGATCGTGGTGCCCCGGATCTCCGGCCGGAAGGAGTTGCGGATGACGAGCGGGATTTCCTCGGCGATCGCGGGGAGGACGGCCGGGAAGTGCAGGACCTTCGCGCCGAAGTACGTCATCTCCGCCGCCTCGCGGTAGGAGAGACGCGGGAGGAGGTGGGCTCCCCGCACGAGGCGGGGATCGGCCGATAGGACGCCGTCCACGTCCGTCCAGATCACGACCTCGCGGGCCAGGAGCGCGGCCCCGAGGAGGGCGGCCGTCGTGTCCGAGCCTGAACGGCCGAGCGTCGTCGTCTCGCCTGTCGCGCTCCGCGCGATGAAGCCTGTGACGACGGGCAGGACGCCGGCCGAGAGAATCGGCCTGAGCTTGCGCCTCACGCGCGGGTCGCTCCGCTTGCGGTCGCACGTGGCGGCGCCGTGGCGATCGTCCGTGACGAGCAGCTCGCGGGCGTCGACGGCGCGCGCCGGGACGCCCGCCACCGTCAACGCGCCCGCGAGAAGCGGCGCCGACAGGCGCTCGCCGAACGAGGAGACGAGGTCGGTGACGCGGGCAGTGCGCTCGCGCAGGAGGGCCACGCCCTCGAGGGCGGCTGAGAGCTCGCGGAGCGGCGCCGCCTCGAAGCGCACGCCAAGCTCTCTGGCGGCGGCGGCGTGCCGCGCGTTCAGCGCTTCGACGGCCTTGCGGGCGAGGCCGATGTGGCCGCGTTCGGCGTCGCGCGCCGCCTGGAGGAGGACGTCGGTCACGCCTCCCATGGCCGACGCGACGGCCACCACGGGGCGCTTTCGACGCGCCGCGGCGAGAAGACGGGCGGCGTTGCGGATACGGGAAGCATCGCCCAGCGACGTCCCTCCGAACTTGTGGATCGCGATCGTTCGAGGCATGTCCGGGGATGGTACAGCCGGGCCGTCACGATAGGATCGCCCAGATGCGTCACGCCCGGCTCAGGACCCTCGCGCTGTGCCTTTCCCTCGAGTTTCTCGCGACACAGAGCCTTGCCGCGGCGGACACCCCCTCCCGGCCCGTTTATCCGAAGGCGCCGCGCGCCTCGCAAGTGGACGACTACCACGGGACCCTGGTCAGCGATCCCTTCCGCCCGCTCGAGGACCCGGATTCGCAGGCGACACGCGCGTGGATCGACGCGGAAAACGCGATGACGCGCGCTTTTCTGGACGCCATTCCCGAGCGCGCGGCGATTCGGGACCGGCTCACGAAGCTTTGGGACTACGAGCGCTTCTCTACACCGCTGCGAGAAGGCGGACGCCTTTTCTATTTCCGCAACGACGGCCTTCGGAACCAGGCCGTCCTGTACGTCCTCGACCGCGAGGGCGCCGCACCCCGTGTGCTGCTCGACCCGAACGGCCTTTCGAAGGACGGCACCGTGGCCCTCACCGGGACGGCGATCTCCCGCGACGGAAAGAGCCTCGCGTACGCGGTCGCGTCGGGCGGCTCGGACTGGCAGGAGTGGCACGTCCTCGACGTCGGGACCGGTCGGAACACGAGCGACGTTCTGAAGTGGGTCAAGTTCTCGTCGCCCGCCTTCACGGCGGACGGCAAGGGCTTCTATTACGCGCGCTACGACGCGCCCGCTTCCAACCGGGAGCTGGATGAGGTCGTGAAGAACCAGAAGGTTTTCTTCCACCGGCTGGGCACGCCGCAGGCGGCCGACGTCCTCGTCCACGCGCCGGACGATCCAAACTTCCTCCATCAAGTGCGCGTCTCCGACGACGGGCGCTGGCTCGTGCTGTCGATCTCGCGCGGCTCGAGCGGGAAGAACCGCCTCTGGGTGAAGGACCTTTCCCGGGACGGCGCGCCCTTCCTGAAGCTCTTCGACGACTTCGAATCGCGGTGGAGCTGGGTCGCGAGCGAGGGCACCACGGCATATCTCCGCACGGATCGGAGCGCCCCCCGCGGGCGGCTCGTCTCCGTGGACCTCGCAGCGGCGGCGCCCGTCCTCACGAACGTGATCCCCCAGGGCGACGCCGTGATCCAGTCCGTGCACGCCGTCGGCGGCCGCTTCGTCGTCGTCACGATGCGGGACGGCTCCGAGCACGTCCGCATCCACGGGCACGACGGCACGCCGGGCAAGGAGATCGCCCTCCCCGTGCTCGGTGCCGTGGACGGCTTCGCGGGCCGCCCGGCCGACAGCGAGACGTTCTTCTCATTCACGTCCTTCACGTACCCTTCGACCGTCTTCCGGCTCGACCCCGCGACCGCCACAGCGACGCTCTTCAAGAAGCCCCGTGTGGACTTCGACCCGGCGGCATTCGACACGGTGCAGGTGTTCTATCGCGCCAACGACGGCACGGCGGTGCCGATGTTTCTCGTCGCGAAAAAGGGCACGAAGTGGGACGGCGCGAACCCCACGATGCTCTTCGCCTATGGCGGCTTCAACATTCCGATGCTGCCTTCCTTCTCCGTGAAGAATCTCGCATTCGTCGAGCGCGGAGGCGTCTACGCGCAGGCGTGCCTGCGCGGCGGCTCGGAGTACGGCGACGAGTGGCACGAGGCCGGCATGCTCGAGAAAAAGCAGAACGTCTTCGACGACTTCGCGGCCGCGGCCCGGTGGCTCATCGCGAACAAGGTCACATCGGCGAAGAAGCTCGCGATCGCGGGCGGCTCGAACGGGGGCCTTCTCGTCGGAGCGACGCTGAACCAGCACCCGGAGCTGTTCGGCGCGGCTCTTCCCGCCGTGGGCGTGATGGACATGCTCCGCTTCCAGAAATTCACGATCGGCTGGGCGTGGACGAGCGAGTACGGCTCCGCCGAGAACGCCGACCAGTTCAAGTTCATCTACGCGTATTCCCCGCTCCAGAACGTCCGCAAGGGCACTGCCTATCCGCCCATCCTCATCACGACGGCGGACCACGACGACCGCGTCGTCCCGGCGCACTCCTTCAAGTACGCGGCGACGCTCCAGGAGGCGCAGGCCGGCGACGCGCCGGTTCTGATCCGCATCGAGACGCGCGCAGGGCACGGCGCGGGCAAGCCCACGACGAAGCTCATCGAAGAGGCCACGGACCAGCTCGCTTTCCTCGCGAAGACGATCGGAGGCCCTGAGCGATGAGGCGCTCGCTCGCGGCGGCCGCGGCCGCGGCGCTCGCCGCCGGCCTATCGGGGTGCGCGTCCGCCCCGCCCGCGCCGCCTCCCGCGCCGGAGCCCACGCAGGCCGCGGAGCCGGCGCCCGTGCCACCTCCGTCCGAGGTCTCGTGGCTCGTCACGGCGAAGTCCGTCAATGTCCGCGACAGCGCGTCGACGAAAGCCGCCACGGTGGCCCGCCTTGCCCGCGGCGCCCGCCTCACCTCGTTCGAAGTGAAGGATGGGTGGCTCCACGTGAAGCTCGCGGACACGAGGACCGGTTGGATCCGCAAGGATCTCGTCAAGAAGGACGACGGCTGCCTACCGGACCGCCGCGCGGTCCTCCTGACGCCGCCGATGCTTCGCATGTCCGACGGATCGGGCGCGCCGGGTCCGAAGGGGAAGGTCGTCGTCGAGGCCGACATCGACGAGACCGGCGCCGTGAAGGCCGTCCGCGTCGTCACGAACGAGACGGGCTCGCCCGAACGCGCCGAGATGGCGAAGAGAGAGGTCCAGGGCATCAAGTTCCAGCCCCCGGTCAAGAAGTGCCGGGTCACGGGCTTCACGTACGTCTACGCGCGGACGTTCTGAGGTAAGGAGAACCGACCGTACGCCGCTCCGGCGGCGGACGAATTCGAGTGCGCTTCCCGTAAACTCCCTGACCGATGCCGAAGCGCACCGACATCAAGTCCATCCTCGTTCTCGGGTCCGGGCCGATCGTGATCGGGCAGGCCTGTGAGTTCGACTACTCCGGCACTCAGGCCTGCCGGGCGCTGCGCCGTGAGGGCTATCGCGTCGTGCTCGTGAACTCGAATCCCGCGACGATCATGACGGACCCCGAGTTCGCCGACGCGACCTACATCGAGCCGCTCGACCGCGACACGGTCGCCGCCATCATCGCGCAGGAGAGGCCCGACGCGCTCCTGCCGACCGTCGGCGGGCAGACGGCGCTCAACCTCGCGGTGGCCCTCGACGAGGCCGGCGTCCTCGAGAAACACGGCATCGAGACCCTCGGCGCGTCCGTGCGCTCGGTGAGGCTCGGCGAGGACCGCCTCCTCTTCAAGCAGGCCATGCAGGAAGTCGGCGTCGAGGTCCTGCTCTCGGGGATCGCGAAGTCGATCGACGAAGCCCGCGCCGTCGCCGCGCCGTTCGGTTACCCCGTCGTCATCCGTCCCTCGTTCACGCTCGGCGGCACGGGCGGCGGCATCGCCTTCAACAAGGACGACTTCGAGGCCATCGTCAGGCGCGGCCTGACGCTCTCCCCCGTGCACGAGATCCTCATCGAGGAGTCGGTTCTCGGGTGGAAGGAGTTCGAGCTCGAGGTCATGCGCGACGCGGCCGACACGTTCGTCGTCGTGTGCTCGATCGAGAACCTGGACCCGATGGGCGTCCACACGGGCGACTCGATCACGGTCGCGCCGCAAATGACGCTGTCGGACATCGAGTACCAGGCCATGCGCGACGACGCGAAGAAAGTCATCCGCGCCGTCGGCGTCGCGACGGGCGGCTCGAACATCCAGTTCGCCGTGCACCCGAAGACGGGGCGCCGGATCGTCATCGAGATGAACCCGCGCGTCTCGCGCTCGTCCGCGCTCGCCTCGAAGGCGACCGGCTTTCCGATCGCGAAGATCGCCGCGCTTCTCGCCGTCGGGTACCGTCTCGACGAGATCCCGAACGACATCACGAAGAAGACTCCGGCGGCCTTCGAGCCGACGCTCGACTACGTCGTCGTGAAGATCCCGCGCTTCACGTTCGAGAAGTTTCCCGGGGCCGACACGACGCTCGGCGTCCAGATGAAATCCGTCGGCGAGGTGATGGCCCTCGGCCGCACGTTCGCCGAGTCGTTCGGAAAAGCGGTACGCTCCCTCGAGACGGGGCGCACGGGTTGGATCGACGCGCCCTCCGCCTCGCCGCCCGCGCCGCCGAAGGCCGACGCGCTCCGCGTGCCGAGGCCCGACCGGATCTTCGCGGTCCTCGCAGCCCTTCGCGGCGGCACGCCGGTGGCGACCGTCGCCGACGTCACGGGGATCGACCCGTGGTTCCTCGACCGCTTCCAGGAGGTCATCGCGGTCGAGCGCGAGGTCCGCGCCGCGGGCCGCCGCGCGCTCGGCGACGCGGATCTTCTCCGCCGCGCCAAGCGGAGCGGCTTTTCCGACCCCGACCTCGCGCTCCTCACGGGATCGGCCGTGGCGGACGCGCGCGCCGCGAGGACGCGCCACGGCGTGACGCCCGTCTTCAACCGCGTCGACACGTGCGCGGCGGAATTCGAATCACGGACCCCGTACCTCTACTCGTGCTACGAGACCGAGGACGAGGCCGATCCCTCCGACAGGGAGAAGGTCATCGTCCTCGGCTCCGGCCCGAACCGGATCGGGCAGGGCCTCGAGTTCGACTACTGCTGCGTACACGCGGCCGAGGCGATCACCCAGGCCGGCTACGAGTCCGTGATGATCAACTGCAACCCCGAGACGGTCTCGACGGACTACGACACGTCCGACCGGCTCTACTTCGAGCCTCTCACGCTCGAGGACGTCCTCGCGGTCGTCGAACGCGAGAAGCCGAAGGGCGTTCTCGTGCAGTTCGGCGGTCAGACGCCGCTGAAGCTCGCGAAGGCGCTCGAAGCCGCCGGCGTCCCGATCCTCGGCACCTCTCCGGACGCGATCGACCGCGCCGAGGACCGTGAGCGGTTCGGCGA
The DNA here is from genome assembly GCA_937888435.1 of uncultured Acidobacteriota bacterium. Taxonomy (GTDB): domain Bacteria; phylum Acidobacteriota; class Thermoanaerobaculia; order UBA5066; family UBA5066; genus Fen-183. The sequence goes on along the minus strand of CALAQS010000053.1, from coordinate 15,587 downwards.
GCTGCTGCGTGACGTGAACCTGCAGGCGCCGCCGTGGGGTGTCGCGCGCGACGTGGCCGAGGGCCTCAAGGTCGGCCGCCAGCTCGGCTTTCCGCTTCTCGTCCGCCCGAGCTACGTGCTCGGCGGCCGCGCGATGCGCATCGCCTACGACGAGGACACCCTCGAGGCGGTCCTCGAAGAGGCGATTGCCGCCTTTCCGGACCGGCCCGTCCTGATCGACCGGTTTCTCGAGGATGCCTACGAGCTCGACGTCGACGCACTCGGCGACGGAGAACACGTCGTCGTCGCGGGCGTCATGCAGCACATCGAGGAGGCGGGCATCCATTCGGGCGACTCGTACGCCGTCCTCCCGCCCTACCGGCGCGTGCCGCGCGCGGCGCTCGGCGAAATCCGGCAGGCCACGGCCAAGCTCGGGCAGGCGCTCGAGGTCGTGGGCCTCATGAACGTCCAGTTCGCGATTCGCGGCGGCGAGCTCTTCGTCCTCGAGGTGAACCCGCGCGCCTCGCGCACGGTCCCGTTCGTGGCGAAGTCCACCGGCGTGCCGTTCGCGCGCCTCGCCGCGCGCCTCTGTCTCGGCGAGACCCTTCCAGGCATCGGTCTCACCGAGGAGCCGCCCGTCCTCGGCTTCTCCATCAAGGCTCCCGTATTCCCCTTCCGGCGCTTCGAAGGGGTCGACACGATCCTCGGCCCGGAGATGCGCTCGACGGGAGAGGTCATGGGGCGCGACCGGAGCTTCGGCCTCGCGTTCCTGAAGGCCGCGCTCGGCGCCGGCATTCGCCTCCCCGAGAAGGGCAACGCGTTCCTCTCCGTTCATGACGGCGACAAGGACGCGCTGCTGCCACTCGCGCGCGAGCTCGACTCCCTCGGATTCCGCCTGCTCGCCACGGCCGGCACGGCGAAGGCGCTCGCCAGGGGCGGCCTGACGGCGAAAACGGTGCTCAAGGTGAACGAGGGCCGCCCGAACATCGTGGATCTCTTGATCAACGGCAGCGTCGACCTCATCGTGAACACGCCGCTCGGCAGGGAGTCGTTCTACGACGAAGTCTCGATCCGCCGCACGGCGCTGGACCGCGACGTGCCGTGCCTGACGACGCTCTCGGCGGCGTCGGCGGCGCTCGAGGCGATTCGCGCGCGCGCCGCCGGCGCGCTCACGTACGCTCCCCTCCAGGAGGAGGTACGCGTCTGACTCCGGCGCGCCGCGGAGCTCTCGCCTTCGGCGCGACGATCGTCCTTCTGGCCCTCGCTTTCGGCTCGTTTTCGGGCTCGACGGCGCAGGTCACGCGCGGGGTCACACTCGGTCTTTCGGCCGCCGGACTCGCGCTCGGTTTTCTGCGCCCGCGAATGGCGACCTCGACTCTCGCGTTCCTGGCGCCGCTCGCACCCGGCCTCGCGCGTCTTTCCGGCGACCGCTCCGGGGCGCCCGTCCTGGCCGCGCTCGCGCTCGCCGTGCTTGGAAGCGCGCTCGCGGGCTCCGTCGCGCGCGGCGAGAAGTCGCTTCTCCCGCTCCGCCTCCTGAGATTCGCCGCCGCGTTTCTCGTCCTCGCCGCTTTCTCCGCGGCAGCCTCCATCGCGCGCGGCGAGACGCTCTACCTCCTCTTCCGCGGGCGGGTCGACCCGTTGCCCGTGAACGCGCTCGGCATGACGGCGGCCGAAAGAAGCCGGGGCGCCATCCTGACGTTTCTCGGGCTCGTGCTCCTGCTCCTCGCGCTCGAAGTCTTCACACGCTTTTCCCGTATTCCCGAGGACCGCGACCGCCTCCTTCTCGCGACCGCGGCGGGCGCGGCGGCCGCATTCGTCTTCGCCGCCGTGAGCCGCTTCGCGCCTCTCGATCCCTCGTTTCAACCGTGGTCCGAGATGCACCGCCGCGCGGGGACGTTCACGGACCCGAACGCCCTCGGCGTCGGCATCGGCCTCCTCGCGCCTCTCCTGTTCGCGGCCGTCGTCCGGCGCGGCTCCTCGGCGGACGCCGCCCGGCGCGCCCTCGCTCTCATCGCGCTCGTCGCCGCGCCCCTGGCGCTCGAAGCCTCCGGTTCGCGCACGGGCCTTCTCCTCGCCGGGACGGGAATCCTCGCCGGGGCGATCGGGCTCGCGCGCGCGCGTTTCGTCTCACCGAAGGCGCTCGTGGCAGCGCTCGTGGTTCTCCTTCTCGTCGGCGCGGCGCTCGTTCGCGTCCTGCCGCGAGGCGGGAGCATCGCGGCGGGCGGCCTCTTGCAGCGCCTCGGCGCGGGCCTGTCCTCGTCGAGCTTCGCCGACCTCGCGAACCATCGCACGCTCTTCTGGCGGACGGCCCTCGAGATGACGTGGGACGAGCCGCTATCGGGAATCGGCCTCGCCGGGTTCCCGTACGAGTTCCCGGGTGCGTACGCGCGCCGCCACGGCGAGATCTCCGTGACGGACGGTGCGACAAATGCGCTCCTCGAGGTGGCCGCCGAATGCGGGTTGCCCGGCCTCATCCTCGCGCTTTGCGCGGTCGTTCCGCTCCTTTCTCGCGCGTGGGGCGCCACCTTCGCGAAGATGCCGCTCGATTTGGCGGCGCGCGGAGCCGGCGCCGCCCTTCTCGCCTTCCTCGTGGCCTGCCAGACCGGCTCGCACCTGCGCTTCACGGAGATCGGCCTTCTCACGAGCCTCGTCGCGGCCTTTCTCTTCGTGCCTCGCGCAGAGGCGCGCGAGCCGCTCCCCGAGGAGCCCGAAGCTCGCGGAGCGCACGTCCCGGGCATCCTCGCGGCGGCGGGGATACTGGGAGCCTTCGTCGCGGTCCTCCCCACCGCCCGGCCCTCCGCGCCGTTCCGGCTCGGGCGCTGGATCGGCCTTTACTCCTCCGGCCGTTCGGCGAGCCCGTTCCGTTGGACCGGTCCGCGCGCCTGCCGGGAGATCCGGCCGGCCGAGACGTCCGTGTCGTTCCGCCTCGAGAATGCGCGCCCGGATGGAGCTCCCGTGACGCTCGAGATCGACGTCGACGGAAGGAACGAGCCGCCCTTCGAGCTTGCCGGAGCTTCCGTCCGCGATCTCGACGTGCCGGTCCCCCGGGGTGCGCGAGTGCTCCGCCTGAGCGGGCACCCGACGTTCGTCCCGCACGGGCTGACGGGCAGCTCCGATTTCCGCAGGCTCTTCGTTCGCCTAGCGCCCGGAGATCCGCGATGAGCCGCGCGGCGGCCGCGCTGTTGAGTTGCCTCGGCTGGGCGGCTCTTCTCGCCTTCACTTTCCCGCTCATGCTGCCCCCTTTCCCCGGCTATCGCACGGCCGTGGCCCTTACGGCGCTCGTCCTTTTCGGCGCGGCGCTCGCGGCGCCGAAGTTCGCATTCGTGCTCGCTTTTTCGGCGGCGACACTCGGCGGCGTCTCCGCGCTCGCGTTCGGCGCGAACGAGCCCCTAGCCGCGACGCCGCTCGTCCTGTTCGGCTATTTCGCCGGAGCGAGCCTGAAAAACCTCTATGACACGCACCCCCCAATCCGGCGTCCGCCGCTCCTCCTGCCTCTTCGCGCGTTTGCGGCGGTCTCGGCGGTGTCCGGCACGGCGGCTTTCGTGGGGCTCCGCACGAGCTATTTCCTCACCCGCGGCGTCGGCCCGCCCTTCGGGGTCAACGTTCTCGGCGAGGACGCGAACCAGGTTCTTCCGAGCATCCTCGGGGCCCTGCTCCCGCTGCTCGTCGCGGCGGGCATGCACCGGATCGCCGCGCGGTTCGTGGCCGAGGCACGCTCCGCCGTGTTGGACCGCGCTCTGCTCGCGAGCGCCCTTCTCGCCGGGGGGGTGGCGTTGCTTCAGAAGACTGGCGCGCTTCCGCTCCTGCGTTCGCGGCGGTGGGCCGAGTGGCACCGGGCGCAGAGCACCTTCACCGACCCGTCGGCGGCGGGCGTCGCCGTCGCCCTTCTGATCGTCCCGCTGCTCGCGCTCGCGGCCACGGGCAGCATCGCGCGCAGGCTTCTCGCGTCGGTGGCCGGGGCCGCGCTTCTCGTGGTCCTCGCCGATGCGGGCTCCCGCGCGGGGCTCGTCGGCACCGTCACGGCGACACTCGTCTTCGTCCTGTGGGGGCTCACGCGCCTCGCCGCGGGCGAAAGAGGAGGCGCCCGGCGGCGCGTGGCCGGGACGATCGGAGCGCTCGCCATCCTCTCGGCGCTCGTCCTCGCGGCGGCGCTCTCGTGGCCGAATCGCGGAGCCGTCCGTTCCGCGCTCCTCGCCCGGCTCGAGGCGCCGTTCCGGACGCAGCCGACGCCTTTCGAGGAAACCCGGGGTCGCCTCCTTCTTTACGAGGGGGCGTGGGAGGCGTTTCGGGAGCATCCGGTCGCGGGCATCGGGCTGGGCGCGTTCCGCATCGAGTTTCCCGATCTCGCCTCCAAGGCGCTCGGTCGCATCGTGCGCACGAGCGACTACCCGCCCTCCCTCTATCTCGGAACGCTCGCGGAATCCGGGCTCGCGGGCGCATCGCTGCTCGCCCTCCTCCTGCTCGGCGTGGTTCGGTCTGCGGGCCGCGCCCTCACGCTCGAGGGCGACTCCCACGACGACGAGACCGTCTTACGCGCCGCTGCCGCGGCGTCGATGATCGGGCTCGGCGTCGTATTCCTGTTCGGCTCGCATCTCGTCTATGCCGAAATCGCGGCGCTCGTGGGGCTGCTCACGGCCCGCCTGCCGCTCCGCGAGGACGGCCGCACCGGACGATTCCTCGTCGCCGTCGTGCCGGTCGTTCTCGCGGGCGCTCTCGTCTGCGCGATCGGGGGAACCGTCGCGCGGGCCTGGGATACCCGGACCGCGGAGGCCGCGTTCCGGAATTCCGCAAGCGCCGGCGTCTACGACGTCGAGCGAGAACCGGGCGGCCGGCCGTTCCGGTGGACCGGCGAGTCGGCGGCATGGCGCATCGAACGGCCGTCGCTCCCGCCGGGGTCGGATTCCATCGTGCTCGCGCTGCCGGTCAGGAACGCGCGGCCCGACGGGCACCCCGCGGCCCTCGACGTCTTTTTCGACGACACGCTGCGCGGGCGCGTGACGCTGCCGCCGGGCGCATGGAGAAGGCTCGAGCTCACCGTTTCCTCAGGGGCTCGCGGCGTTCTTCGGATCCGCGCCGTGGATCCATTCCGGCCCCCATCGCGGCACGACCTCCGTCTTCTCGGCATCCAGATCGGGTCCGGCCCCACTGTGCGCCCGGCCGCGCCGTGAGTCTCCTGCGCATCCATCCGGGCAATCCCAGCAAGAAGAGCCGCTCTCTCGAGATCGGCCCGCTCGGCGGCGCCGCGCTCGCGGGATTCCTCCTCGGGTGCGGGGCCTCCGTCGTGCTCGGTCTAGCGGGCGCGCCTCATGTCATGTCGGACGCGGTGAACGCCGCCGACCAACGCGCGATCCGCGAGACGGCGCAACGGGGCGCCGAGTCGTTTGCATCCGTCGGACGGCGCGCCCTTGCCCTCGGCAGCCGCCTCGCGTCGGACGAGCTGTTTCTCGCCCGTGTCGGCACGATTCTCGAAATCCCGCTGCCAGACGGATTTCCAACGGAAGCCGGAGAAGCCGTTCCACGGAATCCCGCGGCAATGGAGTCGGAGGCCGCGGACCTCGGCCGGCGCGCCCGCGTCTTCGAGCTGTTCCGGCGCCGCCTCGCGGCGCTGTCGGGCCCTCTTCCCGCCGGCTTCGACCTGATTTCCGTACCATCCCGGGCTCCCGTCGAGCCTTCTTCATCCGTGCCGATCGAGCTGTTCGGCTGGCACGCGTCCGAGGTCACGCGGCGAGACGAGTTCTGCGCGGGCCTGACGCTCGCATCTCCGGCGGGAACGACCGTCACGGCACCCGCCGCGGGTCTCGTCGTTTACGCGGGCCCCGTTTCGCGGCATGCGGACGCGGCGTGGCGGCGCCTCGGGACGATCGTCGTGCTGGCCCACGACTCCCGCACGCGTACGGTCTACGGCCACCTCGCCGTCTCCCTCGTGAAGAAGGGCCAGCGCGTGGCGCGCGGCGAACCGATCGGCCGCGTGGGCACGACGGGCTTCGCCACGGCGCCCCGCCTGCATTACGAGGTGCACCGGCTCACGAACGGGCGCTGGGTGCCGAGGGACCCCCGGATCTTCGTCCTCGACGTGGACTGGATCGGGGCGGCCGGGTTCCGCCAGGGTCCTTCGCCCCCGGACCTGCCCGCCCTGCCCACCTCGACGCGCTGAGCGCGGAACGCCTACTTCCCCTTCAGCTTCAGCTTGTCGATCGCGACGCGGGCGTCTTCCTGAACTTTCTTGTTCGGGTCGGCGAGCAGCGGCTCGATCTTGCCGATGACGGCGGGGGACCCGATTTCGGCGAGCGTCCGACAGGCGTCCCGCTTGATGTTCTCGTCGGGGCTCGCGAGGAGCGGCAGGATCTGAGGCACGGTGGAGGCCGCTTCGAGGCCGCGCAGGGCTTTGAGGCCGTCGACGACTGCGTCCTTGTTCGTCGACTTCAGGAGCGGCGTGATGTCCGCCAGCACCTTCGCGTCGACCTTCGCGTTCAGCGCGCCGAGGACGCGCGCCGCCTTGCGCTGCACCTTCTCGCGCGGGTCCTTCAGCATCGCGATGACCTTCGCGCGCGCCGTGGGCGAGTCGGGGTACTCCTTCTCGAGGCCCTGCAGCGCGCTCGTGACTTTGCCTTCGTCGGTCGAGGCGAGCTGGGCGATCAGTTCTTCTTCTGTCTTCTTGGAGGCGAGAGCGGGAAGAGAGAGAGAGATTGCTGCGAAAAGAAGAGGGACGGCGAACGCTCGCGCTAGACGACTCAACATGTGCTTCTCCTCATGGCTCATTTTCCTCCTAAAGCCTCTTCAGCAGCGCGAGGACCCGCTCCGCCTCCGTTTCGTCGTTGCCGACGTGGGGTGAAAAGCGCACGAAGCCCTCGCGCGCCGCGATCACGACGTTCTCGTCGGCGGCGCGCTTCTGGTAGTACCGCGCGTCCTTCCCCGCCGGCGGTCGCGCCGCGAGGATGCCCGAGCGCGGAGGGCCGCCGAAAAGGACCGGCGTGAAGCCGAGGCGCGGGAGGCCTTCGACGAGAACGGCGAGCGTGCGCTCGATCCGGCGCTCCAGCTCGGGGAAGCCGAACTCGAGAAGAAGCGCGAGCGACGCCGCGAGCGCGTAAAGGCCCGGCGTTGGAAGCGCGCCCGGCTCGAACCGGCTCCCGTCCGCGAGGTACTCGGGCTCGCCGGAGACGTGGAAGTCCGCCCCGTGCGCGCGTCTGAGATTCGTCCAGCCGGGTGGAGGGGCGAGGCGCGCGCGCAGCTCCGGAGTCGTGAAGAGGATGCCGCAGCCCTCGGGCCCGAGCATCCACTTGTGCCCGTCCGCGGACAGGAAGTCCACGTTCCAGCTTGCGACGTCCACGCGCTGGGCGCCCACGGCCTGGATCGCGTCGAGGCCGAAGGCGATGCCGCGTGACCGGCAGAACGCCCCGAGCTCTTCGACGGGCGCGCGGAAGCCCGTGTGAAACGCGACGAGCGAGACGGAGACGAGCCGGGTCGTTTCGTCGCAGGCGGCGGCCACCTCTTCCGCCGTGAAGGCGCCGTCCCGCGTCGGGACGCGGCGCACCGAGACGCCCTTCTTTTCCAGCGCGATCCACGGTGCGAGATTTGCGGGGAACTCCGAGGCCGTCGTAACGACCGTGTCACCGGGTGAAAAGTCGAGCCCCTGCGCCACGATGTCGAGGCCCCACGTCGTGTTTGGCACGATCGAGATCGAGCCGGCTCCTCCGACGCGCTCGTCCGCGCCGACGAGTCTCGCCGCGAGCCCGCGAACCTCGTCGGCCTTCTTCGGCCAGTCGCGCCAGTCGAGGCCTCCGCGCGAGCTGAGGTTGCCGGCATAGACGGCGAGAGCCGCGGCCGCACGTGCCGGCAACGGACAAACCGCAGCGTGGTTGAATTGAATTGAAGATTTCTTAGAGGGGAATTCGACGCCGAAGTCCACAGATCGCCCCTCTTACCCTTCTAAGAAAATTCTCTTCGAGGCGCTTCAAAACAGCTTCTGCGCGCGCACGAACCCGTCGAAGTTCCTCTTCACTTCTTCCATCGAATCTCCTCCCGTCTTCTCGAGGAGGGCGTCCGCGAGGACGAAGGCGAGCATGGCTTCTCCGATGACGCCGCATGCGGGCACGGCCGTCACGTCCGAGCGCTCGTACTGCGCCCGGTGCGGCAGCTTCGTCTCGATGTCCACGGACGGAAGGCCGTCGCGAAGCGTGGAGATGGGCTTCTGGTAGAGCGTGACGAGGACGTCCTCGCCGTTCGTGATGCCGCCCTCGAGGCCGCCGGCGCGGTTCGAGGTGCGAGAGAATCCTCGCGCGGCGTCGTGCGCGATCGGGTCGTGCGCGGCGGAGCCGCGGCGGAACGCGTTCGCGACGCCCTCGCCCAGGGAGACGGCTTTCACGGAGGGAATCGACATCAGCGCGCGCGCGATCCGCCCGTCCAGCTTCTCTTCCCACGACACGTGAGAGCCGAGGCCCGCCGGAACGCCGCGGGCGCCGACGAGAATCGTCCCGCCGAGCGTGTCGCCGGCTTTCGCCGCCGCGTCGACCGCGTCCTTCATGGCCGCCTCGACGCTCCGGTCCACGAGCCGGAACGGCGACGTTTCGTCGACCACTTCGAGGTCCTCGTACGCGCGCGGGCCCTCCGGCACCGCGACGTCGCCGATCGAGAGCACGCCGCTCTTGACGCTGATCCCGAGCGCGGCGAGGAGCTGCCGGCAGAGCGCGCCGGCCGCCACGCGCGCCGCGGACTCGCGCGCGCTCGCGCGCTCGAGGATGTCACGCAGGTCGCGCCGGCCGTACTTCAGGCCGCCCGCGAGGTCCGCGTGACCCGGACGCGGCGACGTGAGCTTCCGCTTCCCCGCGGCCTCCACGTCCACCTCGACCGGCCCCATGACTTTCTCCCACACGCCGTAGTCGCGGTTCGCGATCTCGAAGGCGATCGGGCCGCCGAGCGTCTCTCCGCCCCTGAGCCCGCCCGTGAACCGCGCCTCGTCCTGCTCGATCTTCATGCGGCCGCCGCGGCCGTACCCGTGCTGCCGCCGCGCGAGGTCTCCGTTCAGCGCGGCGACGTCGATCCTCAGCCCGGCCGGCAGCCCGGTGACGAGACCCGTCAGGAGCGGGCCGTGGGACTCGCCGGCGGTCTGGAGCGTGAGGCGCGGCATGCGTCGAAGTGTAGCGTCAGCGCGAGCGGGCATCTCGTTTTCCGTACACTGCGCCCCAAGTGATCGAAGTCGACGGGCTCGTCAAGGCATACCAGAACCTCACGGCCGTGGACGGCCTGAGCTTCCGTGTCGCGCGCGGCGAGGTGCTGGGGCTCGTGGGCCCGAACGGCGCCGGCAAAACGACGACGCTGCGGTGTCTCGCGGGGATCCTGCCGCCGAACGCGGGCACGATCAGGATCGCCGGATTCGACCTCGCGGCTGAGCCCGTGGAAGCGCGGCGCCGCCTCGCGTTCATGCCGGACGAGCCGCGCCTTTTCGAGTACCTGACGGTCGAGGATCACCTCGCCTTCACCGGGCGCCTGTACGGCGTGGGGGCGGACGCCGGAGCCCGCGCGCGCGCCCTTCTCGACGAGCTGGAGCTGGCGGGCAAGGAGCGCGCGCTGCCCGCGGAGCTGTCCCGGGGCATGAAGCAGAAGCTCGTCGTGGCGTGCGGCCTCCTCCACGACCCCGAGGTCCTCGTCTTCGACGAGCCGTTGACCGGCATCGACCCGGGCGGCATCCGGAAGATGAAGCAGACGATCGTGCGCCGGGCCGCGGCCGGAGCTTCCGTCATCGTGTCGTCGCATCTCCTGCCGCTCGTGGAGGAGATCTGCTCCCGAGTCCTCGTCCTCTCGCGCGGGAAGGCCGTGCTCTTCGGCACGCTCGACGAGATCCGGGCGAACGCGGGCGGGGACGCGTCGCTCGAGGAGATTTTCCTGCGCGTCACGGGCGGGTCGTGAGCGCATCGCCCTCGCCCCTCCCGCTCGTGTTTTTCGCCGCGAAAAGGATGCTGAGAAATGCCGCGCGGAAAAAGCTCGGCCGCCTCCGCGAGGCGCGGTACATGGTCGGCTTCCTCGTCGGCGCCGCGTACTTTGCGATGCTCTTCATGAGGCCTTCCCGCGCGGGCCGGCCGCAGGCTCCGCCGCGCCTCCCGGCGCACATGGGCGAGATCCTGCTGCTCGCCGGCGCGGCCGCGCTCGCCGCCGCCGCTCTCCTGACCTGGCTCTTCCGGAGAGGCCAGCCGTCACTCGGGCTGTCGGAGGCCGAGATCCAATTCCTCTTCCCGGCCCCCGTTTCCCGGCGCGCCCTCCTCCATTACGCCCTCCTGAAGGCGCAGTTTCCCGTCCTCCTGAGCGCGTTCATCCTCACAATCGTGTCAGGGCGTCGCGGAAATGGCACCGCGATTCTCTCCGGCTTCGGACTCTGGCTGCTGCTGACCGCGGTCCACTTCCACAATCTGGCTCTCTCCTTCACGAAGGCGCGCTGGAACGCGCTTCCGCCGGCCTCCCGAAGGGCAACGAAAATCGCGGTCTTCGCCGTGGCAGGAAGCGCCCTCGGAGTGCTCGCCGTGACTTTCGGGGCGGGCGTTCTCGCCGCCATGTCCGACCCGGGCAGGGGATCCTTGGCCTCGCTCGGGGGGTTGGTCGCCGCGCTCCGATCCGGGCCCTTCGGCTCGGCGCCGCTCGCGCTCCTCGCCCCGTTCCGCTGGATACTCGCCCCGCTCTTGGCTCCGACCGCCCGCGCGTTCTCTCTCGCGCTGCCGCCCGCTCTCGGCCTCGTGGGCGTCCTCTACGCGTGCGTCGCCCTCACGGCCGTCCGCTTCGAGGAGGCGACGCTCTCCCAGGCCTCGCGGCGGGCCGCGCTTCGGGCCCGCCGCGACGCGGGGCGCCTCGAAGCCCTCCCGTCCGAAACGCGCCGCGGCACGGTGCCGTTCGCCCTTGCGCCGCGGGGTCGGCCCGAGCTCGCGATCGTGTGGAAAAACCTTCTCGCCTGGAACCGGACGAGCCTCCGCCGGCAAGCCGCGATCGTGGCCTCTCTCGCGGCCGCGCTGTTTTCCGCGTCCGCCCTCTTGGCGACGCCCTCAGCCGACGCCGTCGCCGCCATCGGAAGCGCGGGGTGCCTCGCCCTGACCGCGTTCCTCGCTCTCGTCACGCCCCTCGGCCTCCGGATCGACCTGCGCGGGGATCTCGAGTACGCCACGCTTCTCAGGACCTGGCCTCTCCCGGCCGAGCGCCTCGTCCTCGCCGAGCTCGGAGCGCCGGCGGCCGTCGCCGTGCTCTACGGCTGGGGGGGGATCGCGATCGCCCTCGCGATCTCGGCGGGGCGCGCCGTGCGAGCGGCCTTCCTGGGAACGGCCGTCGCGCCGCAGCCGACCTCGGCCCCTTTCCTGCGGTTCGAGGCCCTCGTACCCGTCGCTCTGACCGCAGCCGTCTTCCTGCCCGCCCTCGTCGTGGCCGCCCTCGTCGTCCAGAATGCGTGCGTCCTGGCCCTTCCGGCCTGGTTCCCCGCGGGCCGGAGGCGCGCGGTGGGTCTCGAGCAGACGGGCTTGAGGATGCTTTCGTTCCTCGGCACGTCGCTCGTTCTCGGCCTCGGCCTGATCCCGGCGGCGCTCCTCGCCGGGCCCCTGATCTTCTTCGCCTTCAGGCCGCTCGGGCTCTGGTGCCTGCCTCTCGCCGCCGTCCTCGCGGCCCTCCCGGTTCTCGCCGAAGCGGTCGCCGGAGTTTTCCTGCTGGCCCGCCTGCTCGAGCGATTTGATCCCGCCCGGGACGCGGGCTCCTGAACGCTCGTTTTTCTGCCAGAATACGGCCCCTATGCCCTCACCCATCTCCCTGCCCGTCCGGGACGCCCTCGAGCTGATCGCCGAGTCGAAGGCTCCGGCGTACGGAATGGACCGCCACGACCGCATCGTCTTCTGGAACGAAGGCGCGGAGAAAGCGCTCGGGTGGTCCTCCGAGGATGTGCTCGGGAAGATGTGCTACGACGTTCTCGCGGGGCGGGACGTCTTCGGCAACCTCTACTGCGCGCGGGAATGCCCCGTCGTCGTCTCGGCCATCGCCGGAGACGATGTGCGGCCTTTTCTCCTCGACGTCCGGAAGAAAGGGTCCTCCGCCGCCGTCAAGCTCATCGTCCGCGCCGTTCCGCTGCCCGCCGCGGGCCCGGCGTTCGCGGTGCTCATGCACTTCCTCGAGACCGAGGGTCCGGAGCTCGACAACCTGGTCTCGTCGCTGCGGTCGGCCGTGCGTGAGCCGGCAGGCCTCCCTCCCGTCGATCCCCCGATCTCCGTCTCCCCGCTCAGCGGGCGCGAGCGGGAGATCGTCATGCTGCTGTCGAACGGCTACGCGGCGCTCAACATCGCGGCGAAGCTGAACCTGTCGCACGCGACGGTGCGAAACCACATCCAGAACGTCCTCCGCAAGCTCGAGGTTCACAGCCAGGTCGAGGCCGTGGCGCTCGCGTTCCGGCGCGGCTGGATCTGACACGCCGCCCGGCCGCCCTCCCTAGGAGAGCGGGCCGATTCCCCGCTGGAGAACCTGCAGCAGCCCGGCGCGGGTGAACGCGCGGCCGTCTTCCCGCCGCTCGAGGCTCATGCTGCCCCGGACCTCCTCGAGCGAGGAATGGCCATGGCGCTCGAGCCACCGCTCCATCTCCTCGCGCACGACCTTCAAGTGGCCAGGACCGTTCTGGAGAAGAGCCGAGACCATCTGAACGGCATCCGCTCCGGCGAGAATCGCCTTCAGCGCGTCGGCGCCCGTATGGACGCCGCCCGTCACGGCGAGCGACAGGTCCACGCGGCCGGAAAGCATCGCGATCCAGTAGAGGCGCGAGAGCAGCTCGGTCGAGCTCGAGAGGCGCAGGTCCGGCTTCACTTCCAGTGTCTCGAGGTCGATGTCCGGCTGGTAGCTCCTGTTGAAGACGACGAGCCCGTTGACGCCGATCTCCTCGAACTGCCTCGCGAGCGACGCGATCGAGGAGAAATACGGGAAGATCTTCACGGCGACCGGGATCGAGACGAGCGAGCGCACGGTCCGAACCGTGTCGAGCGTGTAGGCCTCGAGCGTCGCGCCGCTCGTCCAGAGGTTCGTCGAGAGGTGATAGACGTTCAGCTCGAGGGCGTCGGCTCCCGCCTGCTCGACGAGGCTCGCGAACGAGGTCCAGCCCTCGTCCGTCGTGCCGTTGAGCGACGCGATGACCGGAACGTGAACGGACTCCTTGATCCGGTTCAGGTGCTCGAGATAGCCGACGGGGTCCGTCGGCGCCCGCGCCGTGCGGAGAGGGTCGGCCGAGATCTGCTCCTCGAAGAGCGAGTGCAGCACGATCGCGGGCGCGCCCGCATCCTCGAGACGGAGGATCGAATCCAGCTCATAAGAGAGCGGCGACGCTCCCGGCACGAGCGGATGAGCCAGCTTGAGGCCCAGGTAGGAGGTCGAGAGATCCACGACCCCCACAGGGTGGCGGCTCGCGCCGCGCTCTCCCATGATGCACCTGATTCAAAGAAGAGCGGTCAGTGGATGCCGAGGTCCGCGAGCACCTTCGGGTTCGCCTCTTCCTGCGCCAGCAGGGAATGGCAGGCGTCACACTCGGCCGAGATGACCCGCCCGTCGGGCGCCTTGTGGTTGCCGTCGTGGCAGCGGAAGCAGCCGAGGAAGTCCTCGTGTCCGATGTGGTTCGGGTGCGTACCCCAGGTGATCTTCATGTCGGGCCACACGTTTCGCCCGTAAATCCGCTGTACCTCGCGAACCGCGGTCTCGACGGACGCGCGCCGGGTCTGGTACACGGCCGGATACTTGCTCCTGTAGAAGTCGGTGAGGTCCTTCTCCATGTGCTCGAACGCGGCGTCGCGCGTCGGATACGTGACTTTGAGAAGCTCGATCGACTTTTTGTGGATGAACGGCAGCTCGGGGCTGATGCGATCCGCCGCCATGGCCTCGTTCACCGCGCGCTCGGGAAGCTGGAACGCGTGCGTCGGCCGGTTGTGGCAGTCGATGCAGTCCATCGTCCGGCGCTCGCCCTTCTTCGCATCCTCGGGCGTTTCCTTCACCTCGGTTGAAGTGAAGACGACCGACTTGCCGTCATCGTCGAGGTACGTGACGCTCGGGATGACCTCGCGCCGGCCGTCCGTCGTCAGGTAGGAGATGCGCTCCTTGTCGTCGAGATGGCGCCCGTGGATGCCCGTGGCCCGAGATCCCATGTATCCGCCCAGCTTCAGGAGCAGGACGGTTTTCGTCGCCGTGTTCTTCTCGTCGTCGCCGAATTTCGAGATGATCTTGAGCTTGTCGCCCTGGAATTTCTGCGGCCAATGACACTGCTCGCAGGTGGCCCGGGCGGGACGCAGGGTGTGCACGGGGGACGGGATCGGACGCGAGTACGTCCCGAACGTGACCGCGATGACCTGGCGAACGCCGTCCAGCTTCGCCTTGACGACCCAGGGAGCTCCCGGGCCGATGTGACAGCTCGCGCAGGCGATGCGCGAGTGAGGCGAATCCAGATATGCCGTGTACTCCGGCGCCATGACCGTGTGGCACGTAAGGCCGCAGAACCGCGCGGAGTCCATGTACTCGACGCCGACGTAGGCCGAAAGGCTGAGGATCAGGGCGTTCGCCACCGTCAGGCCGGCGATGAGGATCGCGGCGTGCCGGAGGTTCGCGTCGGCCAGGTCCACTTTCGGGTAATCCGCGGGAAGAGTCCCTTCCCGGCGGAGCCGGCGGCGTTCGAAGAAGATCCCGATCGGGATCAGGACGAGGCCCAGGAGAAAAAAGAACGGGAGAACGAGGATGAAGAGGATGCCCGAGTACGGATGGACGGGCTTCGAGTTCATGGCCTCGAAGAGCCAGAAGCCGATCAGCGTGATGGCTGCGCTCGTCGTGAGCGCGACGCCGAGCTGCGAGACGCGATTCCGCCCCAGGTAGAAGATCGGCCTCAGCCATCCGGCCAGGCGGCCGCCGGTTCCTGCGCTCATGTGACTCCTCCTCGACGCGGTTTCAGCTCAAGAGAGCGACGAGTGTAAAGGCAACGAGGAGAAGGCCCAGCGAAACCGCGACCGTTCCGACGATCCGGCTCTTCCGGATGCGGTCGGCGGTCGGCGCGGGGCACGCGAGGCGGTCGACGCCACCCTCCGCCACGAGCCGCTCGTACTCGGCGGGCCGCTCGTGCCTCAGCTCTTCGAGCGGAAGGACGCCCGTGAAGATGACGGTGTCCATCGGGAACTTCTCGGGCCTCAGGTGGCCGTTGAAGAAATGAATCGTGAAGATGAAAACGACCGCGAGAAGCGCCTCCTCGCCGTGCACGAGGAGCGCGACGTTGAACAGGTCTCCGGGCAGGAACCGCGCCCAGAACTTCGGGGCCCAGAGAATCAGCCCGGAGCCTCCGATGATTCCCATACCCCAGAACACGGCCCAGTAGTCGAATTTTTCCCAGTACGTGAAGCGCTCGAAGCGCGGACGCTCGCCTCTCCCGAGAAACCAGCGCACGTGCTGTACGAGGTCCGTGAGGTCGCGCGGCTGCGGAACGAGAGAGGACGGCCCCCACAGGATCCCGTACTCCTTGTCGCCGAAGAGCCTCTTGGCGAGGCGCGCGAGGTGGCTCCCGAAGCACACGAGCATCCCGGTGGCGAAGACCCGGTGGAGCGTCGCCGCCGACCGGAATCCGCCGAACAGGCGCGAGAGGG
>CALAQS010000052.1 GCA_937888435.1 uncultured Acidobacteriota bacterium | reverse complement strand
CGAGATAGTCGATGCGAAACGGTGAATCCATCGGGCCTTCGCCCGGCCTCCCGCGAGGAGGTGGGATCGCCGAGAGATGTGCCGGCATCCTGCCGAAGTACATCTCTGCCGGGGTCGCACCACCGAGACCCTGATGTGGGCGGAAGTACGCGTAGTGGAGGAGGCCGAGCTCGACTGTCGCGGCGAGATCTTCCGCTGCGGAAGGCCGCAGCATGCGCAGGTCCAGCGTGTCCTTCAGCGTCCTCCACAAACGCTCGATCAAGGCGATCGAGCCCTTCTTTCCGATCGCCCCGAACCTCTGCTTCACCCCGAGCCTTCGAAGGTTCCGGCGAAAGATCCCGCCCGTGAAGCAGCGAGCGCGATCCGATACGAAGTGTGCCGGCCGTCCATGCCTCTTGGAGGTCCTCGAAACGAACCGGGCGATTTCAACGGCGGAAGCCTCCTTGGAAAACACCCTGGCCGAGAGCGGCATCCGGGAGAACGCATCGAAGACGACCGCGACCTTGAACGTCACCAGTCCGAACAGCCCTTTCACGTCCGTCAAATCGACCATCCAGACGTGATTCGGGCGCTTTGCCCTCACGGCCCGTGGAACCGTCGAGGCCGCCTCCGGCAGCCGGGGTGCCGGCCAACGTTCCTTGCGGATCCGTCCCACCGTCCTCGCCGACAGCTCCCAACCTGCTCGCGCCAAGGTCCGTGCGATCAGATCGTTTCCTCCGAAGCCGGCCAGCTCCATCGTCTTGACCACGGCCCTGACCACGTCCGCGAAGCGCCGGACGGGAGGATTCGGTGCAACCAGAGGACGTGCGGTCTCGTTGTCTGCGCTCGCCGTCTCCATCTCCCACCGCGCGATCGTCTCCGGCGAAACTCGGAACATCGCCGCCGTCTCACGCTGCGACAAGCCGAGGAAGCTCCTGATACGGAGGATTCGGAATCGTTGCTCGGGGACGTAATGCGGGCGCTGGCGCTCGGGCACCTTGTCCCAGCGTGCTCCGAGTATCCCGGCCGCCTCACGCGTCATTCTGAGGAGCAGGGCACTCTCTTCGGCCCTTTCGAACATCCTGGCCGCCGTCACTCCCGATTCCCGCAGCCTACCGAGGGCCGACCCGAGGGCGAGGCCGAAAAGGTGTGTGGCGCGAAGGAGGGCGGGAAGCGCCGCTGTAGAACTGCCGCCTCGCGGCGGTCGGGAAGAGTGCATGAAGGGCCCCTGCCGGGCCAGAATGCCCGTCTACGGGGCGGGGTCATAATGCCTCGGCCGCATCGAGAAAGAGACAGAATGGCTCCGGTTTCACGCCCCTACACCCCCCGGCAATTCCCATTGCACCCCTACAAGGAATGACAATGACTCGTGACGCTCTCTCGCGACGGACCTCCGCGTCGGCGGTCCTTGTTGCAGCCGCCGTCCTCCTCTTTCTCGGCGCCTGCGCGGAAACGAAACCCAAGCCGGTCGAAGGGCAGAAGAAGCTTGCCGAGGAGCCGGCCACCGTGAAGAGCGAGGCCGACGAGCGGGCGGCGGCTGAAGAGCGCGCCCGGACCGACGAAGCCCGGAGGCAGGCCGCCGAGCGCGAGAAGGCGCAGGCCGACCTCTTGGTGCGTCTCCAGCAGATCGAGCGGTCTGCGCGGGTCGAGCCGCGCGGGATCATCCTGACGCTCCCCGGTAGCGTTTACTTCGATTCCGGCCACTCGGGCGTGAAGCCCGGCGCCCGCGAGCGCCTCGCCCGGATCGGTCAGGCGCTGGCCGGCGCTTCCGACCGGAAAATCCTCGTGGAAGGTCACACTGACTCGACCGGGCCGGCCAAGTTCAACATGAAACTCTCGGAGCTCAGGGCCGAGTCCGTGAAAGCCATCCTTGTCGAGAACGCCGTTTCGGGGGACCGAATCGAGACCCACGGTTACGGTTCGACCAAACCGGTCGCGAGTAACGGCACACCCGAGGGTCGGAGTCAGAACCGCCGCGTGGAGGTCGTGGTTCAGAACGCCGTGCCTTGATTCATTCTTCGGCCGCGGCCTTTGGGTGGCTCTTTCGGTAGACCTCGGCGACGGTTAGCACGAGCCGGTTCGCTCGGCGCCGCCCGATTTCCAGAGGCCGGTAATCTCGGACCACCGCGCTCTGAGACATCAGCCCGGGGAGCCTTCAGGGAAAAGGTCGATTACTCGAACCTAAATCGCCGTCCCGACAGATGCCCGTCTACGGGCAGGGGTTGAGAGGGAAACGGGGGGCGTCAGCCTGGTCTATACGCGCCACAGCCCCCGGAAAACCCCATTGCACCCCTGCAGTCGCTGACACGTCCCGCGCAGGGAGGGCCCCGCGGGGGCCAGAATGCCCGCCTTAAGGGGCGGGATCAAAACGCCTCGGTCGCACCCAGAAAGAGGCAGGATGACTCTGGATCTCTACGCGCTGCAGCCCCCCGGCAATTCCCGTCGCGCCCCTACACCCCGGCAATTCCCATTGCACCCCTACAGTCAGTGTCTCTTGAAGTACTGAACTTCCCGCTCGTGCTTCTCCGCCGCCTGGCGCGTCTTGAACGTGCCCAGGTTGCGCGGTTTCCCGGTCTTCGGGTTCTTCTTTCGCGAGTACAGCCGATACCGGCCGTCCTTGAGCTTTCGGATCATCCGCGTTTCCTCCACGAGCTCCGGACCGCGACCCCGCGAGGCGGACGGTCGGGCATTTAGGGCCCCCGTTCGTCCAGAATGCCCGTCTGCGGGCAGGGATTGAGAAAGAAACCGAGGGCGCGACACTAATTTCCACGCGCCACGGCCCCCCGGCAATTCCCATTGCGCCCCTACAGGGCAGAGCATTTTGCGGACCTAGCCATCTAGGCCGCTCGCTGCACTATCTGTGGCGGCCGCATCAAGCTCGATGGCCTGGCGTCGTCAGCGCTTCAGCGCGAAGGCGCCCTTGAGGATCACGACGAGCCACGGCGTGCCGTGGAGGACGAGGTCCAGCCAGTCGATCGGCCGCACGAGCGTACCGTGGAAGAGCATGTCGAGCTTCTCGACGATGTGCGGCGGCCGGAACGGCGCGAGGCCGAGCGTGAGGGCCGCCACGGTCGCGAGTTGCCAGGGAATCCGGTCGAGGAAGAGGCGCATGCGCCCCGGAGAGTAGCGCGACGGGGAGGAGCCTGCCCGCCCGGGAGTGCACGGCGGCATCAGGGAGATGTAACCGCGTGGATTCACCGTTTCGAATCGAGTGTCTCGATGGGCGTGGCCCTGGTCTCAACGCGCCACAGACCCCCGGCAATTCCCATTGCGCCCCTACAGCCCCGCCTAACAGCGCGTTGCCACACCCTCGCTTGCGCTCGCCGCTGAACTCGATATCGTTAGGCCTCGGAATCTCGACGAA
>CALAQS010000051.1 GCA_937888435.1 uncultured Acidobacteriota bacterium | reverse complement strand
GCGCACGATCGCCACGGGCGGGGAGGGCGGGTGGGACTACCTCACCGTCGACGCTTCGGCCCGGCGGCTCTACGTCTCGAGGGGCACGCGCGTTCTCGTCCTGAACGCCGACTCGGGTGCGCCGGAAGGCGAGATCCCGAACACGGAAGGCGTGCACGGCATCGCCCTGGCCCCGGATCTCGGCCGCGGCTTCACGAGCAACGGCCGCGCGAACACGGTCACGATCTTCGACCCGAAGACGCTGGCCACGCTCGGGACCGTCAAGGTGCCCGGGGAAAATCCGGACGCGATCCTCTATGACCCGCTCTCGCACCGCGTCTTCACCTTCAACGGCCGCACCGCGAACGTCACGGCCATCGAGGGCGCGACCGGCGCCGTCGCCGGCACGTTCGCGGTCGGGGGGAAGCCCGAGTTCGCGGTCACCGACCTCGCGGGCCGCGTCTACGTCAATATCGAGGACAAGAACGAGATCGTCGCTTTCGACTCGCGCACGCTGAAGGTCGAGGCGCACTGGACTCTCGCGGGTTGCGATTCGCCCACGGGTCTCGCGATCGACGTGAAGGCGAAACGCCTCTTCGCTGGCTGCGGAAACCAGGTCCTCCTCGTCCTCAGCACGGGAGACGGTCGCGCCGTCGCGAAGCTGCCGATCGGCAAAGGCACGGACGCCGTGGTCTTCGATCCCGACGCGAACCTCGTCTTCAGCTCGAACGGCGACGGCACCCTGACCGTCATCCACGGGGACTCGCCCGACGCGTTTCGCGTCGTCCAGAACCTCGCGACGAAGGAAGGCGCACGCACGATGGCCCTCGACCCGAAGACGCACGCGATCTTCCTGCCGACGGCGCGCTTCGGGCCTCCTCCGCCGGCGACGCCGGAGAATCCGCGCCCGCGCCGGCAGATCGTCGCCGGCAGCTTCGAGATCCTCGTGGCCACGCCCGCCGCAAAATGACGGAGATCTCTCCTCTTTCTTCCCTTGACTCCGCGCGATCCCGGCCCTATTGATTAGTCAGCCCCGCGCGCCGGAAAACACGGCGGGGTCGGCCGGAAAGGCACCAGGCACGGTCCGGAAAGCTGCTCTGTCGGTCCGGGTTGCCGGAACAGCCGCCGAGGACCAGCGCACAGCACGCGCAAAGCCATTTCCGCCGCCGGCAGGCCCCTCGCGGGGTGTACCGGAGCCCGGGGGAACCGGCGCCCCTCGGGCTCCTTTTTCTTTTCCGCGGTCAGCCTCCCAGGCGCCGGCCGATCTTCGTCGCTCCGTCGCGCGCCTTCGCCACGACACGGCCCTCCACGTCCAGGAGAACGGGGATTTCGTTTCCCCATCGCGCCGCGAGCGCCGGATCGGAGTCCACGTCCACGACCTCGAGCGTGCCGCCGAGCGTCCGAACGAGCGGCCCGACGACGCCCTTCATCTCCTCGCACAGATGACAGCCGGAACGCGACAGAAGCCGGAGCGCGGGAGGCGGACCCGCTCTTGACCGCCGGAACAGCCTCACGCGGGCGGGGCGGGCGGGCCTGCGGCCGCGGGGCGCGGGAGGCGCGTCACGATGCGCCACGAGTAATGAAGCCCCGACACAGTCGCAAAGACCGCCACGAGCTGCATGCACGTCGTCGCGACGACGGCGGGAAGCCGGTGGACGTTCACGAGGAGGATCGCAACCACCGTCGAGATCTCCAGGAATGTCGTGAGCTTTCCGAGAATCGAGGGCGGGAAGTCGCGAATGCCGAGCGCCAGAAACATGACGAGACAGATGGCGAGGGCGAAAGCGTCGCGGAAGACGGTGAGCACGAGAAGCCAGACCGGTATGTGGAGGGACGTCGGAGTGGAGGGCAGCGCGAAGACGACGAACGTGGAGACGAGGAAGAACTTGTCGACGATGGGGTCGAGCCAGGCGCCCAGCGGCGAGCCCATGCCGAACCGGCGGGCCACGTAGCCGTCCACCACGTCGGTGATCGCGGCCGCGAGGAAAATCACGAGCGCGACGCCGTGCCGGCCACCGAGGATCGCCATGATGAGGAAGGGAAGAGAGGCGAGCCGCGCGAACGTCAGGAAGTTCGGCAGCGTCCAGGGGCGCAATTCCATGAACCGGATGCCTCAACCGGTCCCGGATGAGGACGCCGGCCGGCCGCCTGGGGAGTCGGCCTCCGGGGAGTCGAGCTTGACGTAGATTGCCTTGCCCTTCGGGACGATGAGCTGCTCGGCGGCCATTTGCGACATCGTGCGAGAGACCGTCTCGCGGGAGGAGCCGATCGTATCGGCGATCTCGCGCTGCGAGGGGCGCACGACGACCGACCACCCTCCGCCCGCCTTCCGTCCCCGCGTCGCGGCGAGCTCCCGGAAGTAGCGCGCCAGCCGGCTCTTCACGTCGAGCGAGGCGAGCCCCTCGATCGTGGCATTGGCGCGGCGCAGCCGGGCCGAGAAGGCTCCGAGCAAAGCGCGCGTCAGGACGAAGTTCGACTTCAGGAGGTCGAGGAAGACCGCGCGCGAGAGGATCGCGAGATCCGACTTCTCCTGGGCGATGACGCTCGCCGACCGGGGTGCGTCGTCGAGGAGGGCCATCTCGCCGAAGTGATCGCCTTCTCCGAGGGTGTTGAGGACGACCTCGCGCCCGTCCGGCGCGACGATCTCGACGGCCACGCGGCCTCTCACGAGAACGTAGAACGCGTCTCCAGGCTGGCCCTGCTGGACGATGGTCTCGCCGCGGCGGTACGTGCGAAGCGTGGCTGCGCGCGCGAGCGCGGCACGGTCCTCCGGCGAGATTCCCTCGAAGAGAGGGACCTTCGAGAAGAGCTCCGTGACGATCATCAAAGACCCTCCACTAACGGGCAAGCCGAAGCGTCGCGCCGATGGCGGCGAATGCTTCCCGTCCGCTGACCTGCCGGGACGCCGTTTCGGGAAGTATGCCGCACGTGGCGAGCGCCGCGGGCGCGACGAGGCAGTCGTCTTCCGGATCCCCGTGGAGCGCAGCGACGCGCCGGAGGTGCCCGGGCATCTCGCTGCGCGAGACCGGCACGTCCACGCCCATGTGGTGCGTTTCGCGCGCGACGGAAAAGAAGCCGAGCCCGATGGCCTTGACGAGCGCATTTCGCTCCGGACGGTCGAGGATGTCCGTCGCGACGTCCGCCCCCGGCGGCAGGCGGGCAGACGCCACCTCGGGCACGAGCGTGACGAGGAGCGTCGCGAGCTGGGCGCGCGTGACGCGCGGAGCCGCCACCGCCTTCCGCGCGAGGGCCGGCAGGTTCTGGACCTGGAATTCCACGCGGGCCGCCGCCTGCTTCTCGACCATGACCGGATCGCTCTTCACGAGCTCCCCGTAAAGCGCCTCGGCCTCGGCGAAGCGCGCCGTCTTCATCGCAAGGGCCGCGAGCGCCTCCGTGAGCGTGACATCGGCCGGAGCCCGCTCGTGGGCCGTCCGGGCGGCCGCCCAGGCGTCCTCGAGCTTTCCTTCCGCCTCGGCGGCCGAGGCCAGGACGTGGTAGCCGGCCGGAGAGTCCGGATCGACCTCGACGAGCGCGAGGGCCGCGCGCCGGGCCGACGGAAGGTCCCCGCGCTGGAGCGCCGGCTCCGCCTCGTCGCGGAGCGAGGTCACGAACGCCGCGCGCAACTGGGCGACGCGATCCCGATAGCGGTCGTCCTCCGGCACGAGGCGCGCCGCCTCGCGGTATCCGTCGAGCGCGTCGCGGAGCCGCCCCTCCGCGGCCTCGCCTTCGGCCCGCGTCGCGAGGGTCGCGGCGCGCGCCTCGGGCGAGGAGGAGTCCACGGGGCGCGGTCGCGGCGAACAGGCCGTGATTCCCGCGCCCACCAGAACGAAGGCGAGGACAAGCCGTCGCGTCAAACCGTGGGCGTCCGCGCGGGGGCCGTGGCGGGCGCCGGGGGGGCCCCGCCCAGAGAGGTCACCGAAGAGATGGAGTGCTTGTAGATCATCTCTTCGCGCCCGTCGACCTCGAGGACGAGCGCGTACTTGTCGAAGCGGCGGATCCGTCCCACGCGCTTTTTCTCGGAGAGAAGCATGACCTCGACGAGCGTGTTGTCCTTGCGAAGCTGGTAGAAGAAACCGTCTTGGACGTTGATGGGCGGCTTGCTCGGTCCGATCATGGTCAGCCCCCTTCGTGGGTAACGGAAAAAAGACACCGCGCCTCGCGCGCGACGAAATCGACGAGATCGGGCCGGTCGGCGCGCACCGGGACGAGATCGCTTTCGCGCCGGAACCACGCTTCCTGCCGCTTCGCGTAGCGCCGCGTGTCGCGCAAAACACGCTCTTTCCACTCCGCCTCGGAGAGGGCGCCCAAGACGAGCGCCGCCGTGTCCCGGTAACCGATCGCCGCGAATGCCGGCGCCGCGAGCGGGACACCCGCCGCGAGCAGGCGACGCACTTCCGCGGGCAACTCGTTCACGAACTCGGACTGAAACCTCCTCGCGATTCTTCCATAGAGCATCTCGCGCGGCAACGTGAGAAGCACCTTGACGGACGGCTTCTTCCACATGGCTCCCGGCCGCTCGCGGAAGAGGCGCGACGGGCGCTCTCCGGAGAGGAAGAGGATCTCGAGCAGCCGGATGGCCCGCGCGGCGTCCGCCGCGCCGACCCGATTCGCGCTCTCGCGGTCGAGGAGGGCAATCATCCGGACGAGGAAGCCCGCCCCGCGGCGCGCTCTCACCGCCTCGAGAGCGCGCCTCAGCTCGTCGTCCCGGCGCGGCCCCTCGAAGAGCCCGCCGAAGAAGGCGCGCACGTAGAAGCCCGTGCCTCCCGCCAGGATGGGAAGCCGCCCGCGCCCGAGAATCTCCTCACAGAGGCTCCGCGCTTCGGCGGCGAACTCCCCGGCGCTCCAGGGCTCCCGCGGGTCGCGCGCGTCGACGAGGTGGTGCGGCACGCGCGCCCTGAGAGAGGCGACGGGCTTCGCCGTCCCGGCGTCGAAGCCGCGGTAGACCGCGAACGCGTCGGCCGAGACGATCTCGCCGCCGAGCCGCTCGGCGAGGGCGACGGCGAGCTCCGACTTGCCCGTCGCCGTCGCGCCCACGATCGCAAGCACGCCGTTCGGACACGGCGCGCTCACGGGACCCCCCGCGCGAGGTGCTCGGGGAAGACCGGCTGCACGCGGCCGCCCGCGAAGAGAAGCGCGATGTCGCCGTCGTGATCGGTCCGGAACGTCCGGACGCCCGCGGAGGCCAGCCGCTCGACGACGTCGGCCGCCGGATGGCCGAACCGGTTCCGGCGGCCGACGCCGATCAGCCCGAGCCGCGGCGAGACGCGCGCGAGGAACGCCGCCGAAGTGGACGTCCGGCTCCCGTGATGCGGGACCTTCAGCACGTCGGCCGCAAGGTTCCGGCCCGACGCGACGAGATCGCTCTCGGCGAGGGCCTCGATGTCACCGCAAAGAAGCGCCGTGCGCCCCGCGAGCGCCACGCGCAGCACGAGAGAGCCGTTGTTCTCCCGCGCGCGCGGGTACGGGCCGTCCCCTGGATGCAGCACGTCGAACGACAGACCCGCCGCCGTGAAGCGCTCGCCGGCGCCCAAGCGTTCCAGCGCCAGATGCCGGCGCGCGGCCGCGTCCTCGAACTCGTCGAGAAAGAGGTTCCTGGGCGCCGCCCGAGGCAGAACGACGCGCGCGACCGGGAGCGACGTGAGAACGGCGAGAAGCCCGCGCGCGTGATCGGGGTGCGGATGCGTGAGGACGACGGCGTCGAACGACACCGCCCCGAGGTCCGTCAGGCGTGGCACCAGCCGGAGGCGCCCGAAATCGTACGCGCGGTCGGGGCTGCCCCCGCCGTCCACGAGAACGCGACCCTCGGGCGTGACGAGGAGCCACGCGTCTCCCTGCCCCACGTCGAGCGCCTGCAGCAGCACCGTGCCCCGCTCGGCGACGAACGGCCGGGCGAGAACGAGCGCGAGCAGGACCATCGCGGCTCCGGCGAGAGCCCCGCGCCGGAGCGCGGGGCGCCGCGTGAGGCCCGCGACGACGAGGAGCGCGGCCGTCACCGCGACCAGG
Organism: uncultured Acidobacteriota bacterium; assembly: GCA_937888435.1. Classification (GTDB taxonomy): domain Bacteria; phylum Acidobacteriota; class Thermoanaerobaculia; order UBA5066; family UBA5066; genus Fen-183. The sequence continues at coordinate 16,158 of CALAQS010000051.1, read as the reverse complement.
GCGAACGCGGGCGTCGGGACGACCTTCAGGGCGTGCAGCCGGTCGAGGGCCAAAAGCAGCGCGAGCAGGACGTCCGACAGGAAGCGCAGCGGCACGATCGCGAGCGCCGCCGACGCCGGTGACGCCAGCAGGAGAGGAAGGAGCAGCAGGCCCGCGAACAGGAAGGCGCTCGAGAGAGGCACCACGAAAGGGTTCGAGAGAAGCGCCACCACGGGCACGACGTTGAACACGAAGAGCTGGATCGGGAGGACCGCGAGCTCGGCGCCCGCGGTCGCGCCGAGCGCGTCCGCGACGAGCCCCGGGATCCCGGCCCGGCGCAGCGCTCTCGCCGCGGGGACGCCGAACGCGGCGAGGCCGAACACGGCCGCAAACGTGAGGAGGAACCCGACGTCGAAGAGGTTCGAAGGATCGGCGGCGAGCAGGACGGCGGCCGCGAAGCCGAGGACGTGGGTCGCCGAGGTGGGGCGGCCGAGAAGGCGCGCGAAGAGATAGAGGCCGATCATCAAAGCCGCGCGCATGACGGGCGGCCGGCCGCCCGCAAAGACCGCGAAGAAAGCCGTCGCGACGAGCACGAACCCGTCGCGCGCGGCGAGGGACGCGCCGAGCCGTCGCGCGAGCCAGCCGAGCAGGGCCGCGACGAGCCCGACCTGCAGTCCCGAGATCGCCACGATGTGCGCGACCCCGCCGTCGCGGAAGGCGCTCACCGTCGCCCCGGGCAGATCCTGCGTCTCGCCCATCACGAGGGCGAGGAGGAGCGCGAGCGCCCCGCGCGCTTCGGGCGCGGCATCAGCGAGGTTCGCGCGAAGACGCCGCTTCACGGCGGCGTGGGCGCGCGCCAAGGGCGAGAGCGGCCCCGCAGGCGGGCCGAGCCGTTCGACCTGGGCGGCACTCTTGAGCGCGAGGCGTGGCTCCGCGGGAAGGTCGAACGGCGAGCGGACCGGGCCGCCTGTCTCCGGCAACCGCAGCGTGCCGCGTACGTGCACGCGGTCACCGAGCTCGGCGACGCCGGAGGGGTCCTGCTGTCCCGCGACCGTAAGGGCCAGGCCTGCCTCGAGACGCAGCGAGCGCCCGTCCGCCGACGCCTCTTCGACGGCGAGCCGCGTCCGAAAAAGCGAGCCGCTCGCGGTCCACGGCGCGTCGAGGCGACCGGTGACTTCGACAAAAGCGCCGTCGGCAACCGGATCCGCCACCCGCGCACGGACGAGCGCCTCGCGCGCCTCGGACGCCGTGCGAAGGCCAGGAAGCAGGAAACGCTCCCGAGCGTTCCAGAATCCGGCGCTCACCGCGAGGATCAGAGCGGCGAAGGCACGGACACGGCTTTTTCGCCTCGCGAGGGCGACGCCGGCCGCCGACGCGATGACGAGCGCGGCCCCGAGGGCTCGCGATGGCGGCACGGGGAGAATGGCCGCCGCGAGAATCCCCGCCGCCAGGGCGCCTGCAAGAGGAAGCGAGGGCGCTCCGGCCTCCCTCGACCACGACGCGCGCATACAGCGCTTCTATCCGACTTCCCGCCGCGCGAGCAAGGCCACCGTCTCCACGTGGTGCGTCTGGGGGAAGAGATCGAGGAGCGTCAGCCGCTCCACGGTGTAGCGCGAGTTCAGGGCCGAAAGGTCGCGTGCGAATGTCGGCGGATCGCACGAGACCATCAGAAGATGTGGCGGCAGAAGGCGAAGGATCCCGGCGCGCACGCCCGGCGAAAGGCCCGCGCGGGGCGGGTCGGCGACGAGCACGTCAATCGGAGAATTCGGAGATTTCTGCGAATGAAGAAAAGACTCCGCGGAGGCTCGGACCGCGCGCGCAAGCGAAAAACCCTCCGAGGCCCAGGATTGAAGATTCTTAGAAAGGGATTGTGACGAGAATTCGTCGATTTCGACCGCTGTCACGTCGCCCCCGCCGGCGGCACGCACAAGCTCGAGGAGCGGGCGCGTCAGAAAGCCCACGCCCGCGCAGAGGTCGAGCGCTCGAATGGGTCTCGCTCTTCCCTCTTCCCTTCCAAGCACCGCGCGAAGCGCGGTCCGAATCTCTTCGAGAAAAGCATCGAGGAGATACAGATTTCCTTGAAAGAAAGAAGACACGGAGACGTCGAACGATGCACCGCCCGCGACGATCGGCAGGGAGGCGGGACCGTCGGCTGCGGTCACCCGGCCGCCCGCTTCGACGACTCGAAACCCGTCGAACGGCCCCCTCCCCCTCTCTTTTGCCTTTAGAGAAAGTTGCAGGCCCTGACCCTCGCCGAGCCGCATCTCGCCGAGCAGCGTTTTCCCCTCCCGGTCTTCCAGCGTCCAGAGCTCCCCTTCCATCGGCCCGAATCCGCGCAGGTGATCGCGGATCGCGGGCAGCCGCGCGAGCAGGGCCTTCGAGACGATCTCGCAGGTCTCGAGGTTCGCCACGGCTTTCGAGCGCGGCGCGAAGAAGCCCAGCCTCCCCTGCCGATCGAGATGCAGCCGGTTTCGCAGGCGGTAGTTCCGCGCGGACCCGAACCAGCGCGGCTCGGGGAGATTCTCCGCGCGAAGGCCCGCGAGCCGCCGGAGTGCATCGAGGACGAGCGCCGTCTTCAGCTCGCGGTGATGCTCGAGGCGCGCTGCCGGCCAGTCGCACCCGCCACACGAGCCGTCGCGCGCGCGGGGGCACATCTCTGCGTCGGGCCGACGTGCCTCGCCGGGGAAAAGTACGTCCTCCAGAACGCCGCGCACGAGACGATCCGAGACCTCCGTCACGCGCAGGCGCACGCGGTCTCCCGGCAGCCCTCCGGGCACGAGCGCCACGACGCCCGAGAGGCGCGCCAGCCCGTCGCCCCCCGGCACGACCCGCTCGATCAGCACCTCGGCGCGGCCGCCCGGGCGGACGTCAGCCATGGAGGAGCGTCAGCGGCGGAAACCCGGCGAGCGCCCGCACCTCGCGGCGCGTCAGCGCCTTGCGCATGCGCTCCACGACGTGGGGAGAAAGTCCGGACACGTCGCCCAGCGCCGAAAAAACTCGTTCTTCCACACGGCTCTGAAAAGAGGAATTCATCGCTTTAAGACCCGCTCGCACGAGCGATGCCTCGATCGTGGAAAGCTTGTGCTCGATTTCTTCGAAGGGAAGATCAGTCGAGACCTCTTCGATCTGCGCCGCCGCACGATCCAGCCCGCTTCTAAGAATTTGCAGATCGATTCCCGGCGCCTGGCCACTACCTGGCGCGCTCGGGTCTTTCTCTTTCCGAAGCAAAGTGTTCTTCTCCTTGTCTCCCGCCGCGCGAAGCGCGGCGGCGAGCTTCGCGAGCTCTTTGCCGATTGCGGCCGCGTCCACGGCCGCTGCGGGGGGTCCGTCCTCCTTGCCGACGAGGCCGCGGCGCTCCATCTCCCAGCGCTCGGCGACGGCGTCCGCGCAGTACGCGAGAGAGGAGATCTTTCCGATCTGGCCTCGCGCACGGCGCCTGTCGAACGCCTCGCGCACGGCTCGCACGACGGTGTCCGCGGGCACGCCCGCTTCCCGCCAGCCGCGAATCAGGCTCCAGTCCTTCGCCGACACGAGGAACGGCGTGCCGCGCTCGGCGATGAACGCGTCCTCGATCCGGGTCGCGTAGCCCGCCTCGTCGAGGCCGAGATCCGCCGGGGACGGCGTGCGCCCGACCTCTGGGGTTTCGCTCATGGAGAAACGGCCTCTAGAAGAGGACGACGTCGCCCGAAACGATCGTCTCCTCGCCGCGCCTGGTCGAAAGGCGCAGCGCGCCGTCGGAGGTCACCCCGCGAAACACGCCGGACACGGAGCGCCCCGCGTCCATCACGCTCATCGCGTCACCGGGCCCATGAGCCGAGACGGCTGCGAACGCCTCCGGCAGCGGGTCTTTTCCCGCCTCTCCGAGCGGGGCGTCGAGGATGTCGAGGAGCGCCGAGAGCGGCGCGACGCCGGCGAGCTTTGTCGAGGCGACCCCGGCGTCCTCGAGCGACGTCGCGTCCCTCAGCCCCCGGGAATCGAGGTCCTTCCGCGTGCCGCGGACGTTGAGGCCGACGCCGACGACGGCCCAGCCTTCCCCTTCGTCGTTCGCGCGCGCCTCGACGAGGATGCCGCCGAGCTTCCTACGGTTCACGAGGAGGTCGTTCGGCCACTTGAGCCGCACCTCGAGGGCGAATGCCCTGGAAAGACCCCGCGCGAGCGCGATCCCGGCCCGCACCGGCAGGCGAACACGTTCCGGCCCTTCCGGCCACGGAACGATGACGGAGACCGCGAGAGCTTCCGGCAGCGGGGTCCAGCTTCGGCCCATGCGGCCGTGCCCTGTCGTCTGCTCTCGGGCCACGATGATCGTGGGCCGGAGGTCCTCGGTCTCGGCGAGCATCTTCTCCACGATCGCCTTGGCGACGTCGTTCGTGGACGGCGTCGACGGCAGATAGATGACATTCTCGATGTGCGAGAAAGACCGGCCTTCGAGGGGATCGGTGACGCCGCTCATGCGTCGGGCGTCCCGACGAGGTTGCCGGAAAGGCGCCGAATCCGCTCCTCGATTTCTTCGAATTGGTGCCGCGTCTTCTCGACCACCGCGCCCGGCGCGCGCGACAGGAAGCCCTCGTCGGCCAGCCGCGCCCGGATTGTCTCCGCTTCACCGCGCAGGCGCTCCACGTCGCGCCTCGCCTTCTCTCTCTCTTCAGAAGAAATCTCTCTCTTCGGCAGGTCCACGAGCAGTCCGACTCCCGCGATGACGTCGCGAAAAGCGCCGGGCATGTTCACCTTCGAAGAGATCTTCACGGCCTTGAGCCGCGCGAGATGGCTGAGGAGCGGAACGTGGCGGCGCATTTCCTTCGAAAGGGGTCCTTCCGGCAGCTCGAGGCCGATGGCGAGCGCCTCGGTCTGCGCGAGGCCGTTCTCGGCGCGGAGATTCCGGATTCGCGTCGTGACCGCCCGTACGGCTTCGACCGTTTCGACCGCCAGCGGGTCGCTCCACTCGGCATTCGCCTCCGGGAACTTCGCCATCGTGAGGCGCAGGCCGTCGCCATTCAGGGCCTCGCGGATCTCGCACGAGACGAACGGCATGAACGGGTGGAGGAGCGCGAGGGAGTCGAGAAGCACGTGCGTGAGAACGCCCCGCGTTTTTTCTTTCTCGGCCGCGGGCACGTCGGCACCCCTCAGGACGGGCTTCACCATCTCGACGTAGCCATCGCAGAAATCGGACCAGAAGAACTGGTAGAGCGCGTTTGCGGCCTCGTCGAAGCGGAACGCCTCGAGGTTCGCGTTCACTTTCCCGGTCGCACCGGAGAGGCGCGCGAGGATCCAGCGGTCGACGGTGCCGAGAGACGCGAAATCGAGGCTGTCCGGCGGAACGGCCGCCCCGTCTTCGAGCATCTGCAGCGCGAAGCGCGCGGCGTTCCACACCTTCGTCGCGAAGGCGCGGTAGCCCGCCACGCGCGTCTTGCCGAACGGCAGGTCGCGCCCGGTGCCCGAGAGCACGGCGAGCGTGAACCGCACCGCGTCGGCCCCGAACTCGTCGCACATGTCGAGCGGGTCGACGACGTTACCCTTCGTCTTCGACATCTTCTGGCCCTTCTCGTCGCGCACGAGCCCATGCAGGACGACGTCGGCGAAAGGCGCGCGGCCGTCGAAGAAGGAGCCCGCCATGATCATCCTCGCGACCCAGAAGAACAGGATATCGAAGGCCGTGACGAGGACGCTCGTCGGGTAATAGCGCGCGAAGTCGGCGGTTTCCTCCGGCCAGCCGAGGACGGAGAGCGGCATGAGCCAGGACGAAAACCACGTATCGAGGACGTCTGGGTCGCGGAGGAGGGCGCCCGCGCCGCACGTCGTGCACGCCGTCGGATCCTTCTCCCCCGGTCTCGGCACCGTGACGTGTCCGTCCGGGCAGTACCACGCCGGAATCTCGTGCCCCCACCAGAGCTGGCGCGACACGCACCAGTCGCGGATGTTCCGCATCCACTCGTCGTACGTCTTCTTCCAAAGCTCGGGCACGAAGCGCGTCTCGCCCGCGTCGGTCGCGGCGACGGCCTTTTCGGCGAGGGGTGCCACCTTCACGAACCACTGCAGGGAGACGAGCGGCTCGACGATCGTGTCGCACCGCTGGCAGCGCGCGAGGGGGATGACGTGGCTCTTCTCGCCGCGGCGAAGGCCGGCGACGTCGAGATCCCTGAGGACCTTCTTCCTCGCCTCGGTGCGGTCGAGGCCCGCGTAGGCGGCGCCGGCTTTCGCCGTCATCTTTCCGTCGAAGCCGATCACGGCGACCGACTCGAGCGCGTTCCTCTTCCCCGCCTCGAAGTCGCTCGGGTCGTGAGCGGGCGTCACCTTCACGACGCCCGTCCCGAACTTCGGGTCCACGAAGGCGTCGGCGATTACGGGGATCTCGCGGCCCGAAAGCGGCAGCGCCGCGCGTTTTCCGGCGAATCCCGCATACCTCGGATCGTCCGGGTGCACGGCGAGCGCCGTGTCGCCGAGCATCGTCTCCGGCCGCGTCGTGGCGACCACGAGCTCGCCGCCCCCGACGAGGGGATACGCGATCGAATAGAGGTGGCCGGAGCTCTCGACGTGGTTCACCTCGAGATCCGAGAGCACCGTCGCACAGCTCGGGCACCAGTTCACCATCCGCTCGGCGCGGTAGGCGAGGCCATCGTGGTAAAGGGTCGAAAAGACGTGCCGCACGGCGCGGGAGCGCGGCTCGTCGAGCGTGTAGTAGACGCGCGAGAAGTCGCACGACGAGCCGAGGCGGCGGATCTGGTCGAGGATGTCGCCGCGCCGCGCGCCGGCCCACTCGCGGCAGAGCTCGACGAAGGCCTCGCGACCGATGTCGTGCCGGGTCTTTCCCGTACGCTCCTTGAGGTCGCGCTCGACGACCATCTGCGTCGCGATACCCGCGTGGTCCACGCCGGGCACCCAGAGCACGGCGCGGCCCTGCATCCTCCGCCAGCGGCAGAGTACGTCCTCGAGCGTGCGCCCGAGAGCGTGCCCTACGTGCAGGCGCCCCGTCACGTTCGGGGGCGGAATCACGAGCGAGTACGGAACGGCGTCAGGCCCGGCCGCCTCGGGGCGGAAAAACCCGGCCTCTTCCTGGGCGCGATACCAGCGCATCTCGAACGAGGCGGGATCGAAGGTCTTGTCGAGCTCGGGCCGCGTGTTCATCGGGGAACGCGCAGGATCGCACGAGGGCGCGGGTCAGGGGAAGAGACCCCCTACTCGGCCTTGTCCAGCTCGTCGAGGCGCTCTTTCACGAGGCGCTCGGCGAGCTCGGGCACGACGTCCCAGGCAATCTTGCGCACGATGCGCTCGCCGGAGAGCTCGAGGACCCGCCGCGCGATGCGGTCGATGTCGTCATCGGTGAGGGGCGCGGCCGCGGGCGTGGCGGCGGCCGATGCCGTGGCCTTCGGGATGAGGCTCTTGAGATCGCTGAGGCTCGCTTCGGCGGCCAGGGCCTCGAGCTCGCCCGGAGCGGGCTCGGCGGGCGAAGCGCCGACTGCGGCGTTCGCGGCGGGCGAGTCCCAGAGGTCCGGCCGGGTGACGCTGCGCCCGGAGGCTTCGAAGGCTGCGATGTCCGCCTCGAGGTCGCGATGCGGCGGCTCGTCATCGAGAGCGCCGAGATCCATCTCGTAGGCCGGCGTTATGGGTTCCGGCACCGGGATCGGCTCCGTGGGCGGATCAGAAAACCGCGGGGGCGCGGCCTCGGAATCGAGGGAGAGCTCGATCTCGCGATCCCGAAAAACCGGGATCGCCGTCGTGGCGTAGACGTCCTGCTCGAACAGGGGCGGGGGCGTCTGCATCGACGCCATCGGAACGGTTGAGAACGGCGCCTGCCCGACGTGTGTGGGGTCGGTGGACTCAGCGGGTTCCTCGACGGGAGTGGGCGGCAGGAACTCCGGAACAGGAGGCGGCGGAGGGGGAGGAGGGGGCTCGGGGGGCGCGGCGGCCCGCTCTTCGGCGGCCTTGTTCACGAGGTCGCGCACGAGCGAGGCGAGACCCTGCGAGTCGAACGGCTTCGTTACGACCGAGTCGGCGCCCGCCTGCTCGGCGCGCGGCTTGTCGAACGGCTCGAAGGTCCCCGTGAGGAGGATCACGGGCACGAACCGGCCGCCGGGACGCCGCTTGGCCTCCTCGCACAGCTCGTAGCCGGTCTTGCCCGGCATGACGCAATCCGCGATGACGATGTCGGGAGAGAACGAATCGAGGAGCGGCAGCGCGAGGTCGCCGTTGCCGACAGCCTTGAGCTCGAAATCCGTACCCGAGAACGTCAGCTCGATGACCTTCTGAATGGTCAGACTGTCGTCCGCCAAGAGAATCCGATGCGGCATTCGCTCTCCTCGCAGAGGTCGGTGTCGACCGAGTTTACACCGGCCGCTGCCCGGGGGCCGACTCGAGAGCTTGATAGACGCGCGACGCCGGACGCCGCGCGATCGCCCCCGACAGCACCCGGGTGGCCGCCGCGACCAGGGAAAGATCCACGCCCGTCTCGTAGCCCATGCCGTGCAGGAGATAAAGGAGGTCTTCCGTGGCGACGTTGCCCGCCGCCCCGGGTGCGTACGGGCACCCGCCGAGACCACCCGCCGAGGAGTCGAAGATCCTCACGCCCTGCCTCAGCCCTTCGGCCACGTTCGCGAGCGCCGTTCCGCGCGTGTCGTGGAAGTGGAGCGCGAGGCGCGCGAGCGGCACGCCCGCGTCCACGCAGCGTCCAACGACCTCGGGCACCTGTGTGGGAACGCCTACGCCAATCGTGTCGCCGACCGACACCTCGTCGCAACCCGCGTCGAGCAGCCTCCGCGTGACGCGAGCGGGCGCGGCCGGCGGGACCGCGCCCTCGTATGGGCAGCCGAAACCGCACGATACGTACCCGCGCACGCGCATCCCGGACTCCCTCGCGCGCCGGATCACCGGTAAAAAGCGCGCGAACGACTCGTCGATCGAGGCGTTGATGTTCTTCCGGTTGAACGTCTCCGACGCCGCCGTGAAGACCGCGATCTCGCGCACGCCCGCCGCCTCGGCCCGGTCGAACCCTTTCTCGTTAGGAACGAGAACCGGATAATGCACTCCCGGACGCTTCACAATCCGCCGGAAGACCTCCTCGCCGTCGGCGAGCTGCGGGATCGCCTTCGGCGAGACGAAGGACGTCACCTCCACGACGGGCAACCCCGCGGCCGAAAGGGCGTCCACGAACATCACCTTCACGTCCGTCGGAACCGCCGCCGCTTCGTTCTGGAGGCCATCGCGCGGGCCGACCTCGACGACCGTGACGCGTGTCGCGTTCACGCCATCTCCACGAGGACGTCGCCGAGACCGACCATCTGCCCCTCGGAAACGAGGACTCGTTCCACGGCGCCGTCCTTCGGGGCACGCACAGCGTGCTCCATCTTCATCGCTTCGAGGACGACGAGGACGTCCCCCTTCGAGACGGAGGCGCCGGAGGCGACACGCACGGCCGCGATCCGGCCGGGCATTGGCGCCTCGAGTGAGGGCGTCCCTTCCCCGCCGTGCGCCGCCCGGCGCGAACGCGCCGGCGAGAGACGATACGTCTCGCCCCGGAACCAGACCCAGGCCACGTCGCCGTCGCGCACGGCCGTCGCGCCGGGCGGAACGTCCCCCGCCGCCTCGCGCTCCTCTCCCGTTCGCAGGTCGCGCAGCCTCACACGCGCCCCATGCGGAACCGCCCCTCGAACGGGCTCGAAAAGACGCCGCGCTCGGAGCTTCCTCCCCGCTCGAGCGCGGCACGAGAGAGAACCGACGAGGCGGCCTCGAAGACCTCGTCCGGAGGAGGCGGAGGCGCGGAGGGCGAAAGCGTCTCGACGAGGCCCGTGTGCAGGTCGCCGCGGACGACCGGAGCGGCCTCGAGCAACCGCCTCAGCCACGAGAGATTCGTTGCCACGCCGAGGGCGACCATCTCGCCGAGCGCCGCGACGAGCCGCCTGCGCGCCTCCTCGCGATCCCGCCCCACCGCGACGACTTTCGCGAGCAGGGGGTCATAGTGAATGTCCACCGCCTGGCCGGCCGTCACGCCCGAGTCCACGCGCACGCCCGGGCCCGAGGGCTCGATCCAGGCCAGAAGACGCCCGGCCTGCGGAAGAAAACCCGCGTCGGGATCCTCCGCGTAGACGCGCGCCTCGATCGCATGCGCCGAAGGCGCCGAGGGCAGATCGGGCAGCGGCTCGCCCGCGGCGACCCGGAGTTGCAACGCGACGAGGTCCACGCCGAAGGCCTCTTCGGTCACAGGATGCTCGACCTGAAGGCGCGTGTTCATCTCGAGGAAGTAGAAAGAGCCCGAGGGCTCGAGCAGGAATTCGACCGTCCCCGCGTTCACGTAGCCCACCGCGCGCGCCGCGTCGCAGGCGGCGTTCTGGAGGCGGGCCCGAAGATCCGGAGTTACGGCGGACGACGGGCATTCCTCGATCACCTTCTGGTGGCGCCTCTGCAGCGAGCACTCGCGCTCGCCGAGCGCGATGACGTTTCCGTGCATGTCGCCGAAGATCTGCACCTCGATGTGTCGGGGCGTCGGGAGGAGTTTCTCGACGTACACGGTGTCGTCACCGAAGGAAGCCAAAGCTTCGCGCCGGCAGGAGGCGATTGCTTCGGAAAGATCGGAGGGGGACGTCACGATTCGCATCCCCTTCCCTCCGCCTCCGGCCGATGCCTTGACCACGACCGGGAGACCGAGAGAAAGAATTTCTTTGAAAGGGCCAAAGGCGCCGGGGCGCGGCAACGCCACGCGACGCGCTGCCGCGCTCGCCCCCGCCTCTCTTCCATTCGCAGAAAAATCCTCGTGCTCTTCGAACTTGCCGATGAGCGCGCCGGGCACCACGGGAACTCCCGCAGCCTTCATCCTTTCCCGCGCGGAAATCTTCGATCCCATCGCTCCCATCGCTTCGGGCGGCGGGCCGATCCAGATCATTCCCGCGTCCACGACCGCCCGTGCGAAAGCTGCGCTTTCCGAGAGAAACCCGTAGCCGGGATGCACCGAGCCGCAGCCGGTCTCGCGGGCGGCCGCGAGGAGGCGCGGAATCGAAAGGTACGATTCGCGCGCGGGTGCGGGGCCGACGTGCGCGGCCGCGTCCGCGAGCGCGACGTGGCGCGCACCGCGATCCACGTCGGAGTACACGGCCACCGCGGGGAGTCCGGCCATCCGGCAGGCGCGGATCACGCGCACGGCGATCTCGCCGCGATTCGCGACGAGCACGCGGCCGAGTTGCCGGAGCTTCGTCACGACTCCGTCACGGCTTCTTCGCGGACGGCTCCGCCGCCCAGGACGGCTTGCGCTTCTCCAGGAAGGCCGCGAGGCCCTCCCGCCCTTCGGCCGATGCGCGTCGCTCGCCCAGGCGCTGGATCGCCATGTTCGTGGCCTCCCGGAGCGGCATCGCAGCGACGGCGCGGGCCAGGTGCTTGGCCTCGGCCACTGCCTCGGGGCCCCCCAGCAGGATCGCGTCGAGGACTGTTCGCGCCGCGGTGCCGAGCTCCTTCTCCGGGACGATGCGGTGCACGAGGCCGGCCTGCCGGGCCTCCTCCGCCGAAATCCGCTCTCCCGTGACGAACCAGGCGCGCGCGCGCGATTCCCCTACCTTGTGCACGAGATAGGGCGAGATGACGGCGGGAATGACCCCGAGCCTCACTTCGGTCGTGCCGAAGATCGCGTTCTCGGCGGCCACGACGACGTCGCACACGGCGACGAGGCCCGTCCCCCCTCCCAGCGCCGCGCCCTGGACGCGCGCCACGATCGGTTTTGGCAGCTCGTCGAACGCGCGGAAGAGTGACGCCAGCTCGGCCGAATCGCGAAGGTTCTCCTGCATCGTGAAGCCCGAGACCTTCTTCATCCAGTCGAGGTCGGCGCCGGCGCAAAACGTCTTGCCCGCTCCCGAGAGCTCGATGACACGGGTCGTCGCGTCTCCCGCCAGCTCGCGCACCGCACGCTGCAAGAGGGCCACGAGCTCGCCGTCGAAGGCGTTCCGCCGGGCCGGACGGTTCAGGATGAGGCGTGCGATCCGCGGATCGGACGCGCGCTCGAGGAGAATTCCGGACTCGCTCATGGCATCACCTGTACCGACCCGGGAAGGTCGAGGGGCACGGTGAGAATCTGATCCTTGCCGACACGCAGGGAGACACTCGCGACGAGCCTGCCGGCGACACGGCCGCCGCTGGCCACCGCGCCGCCGAAGGCGGACAGAAGATCGGCGGCCTGGGCGCTGATCGGAAGCTCGACCGCGTTCTCGCGGCCGGCGTGGAGCCTGAGGCCGTGACGCTCGCCTTCGGCGAGCTTCCTGTCGCCCACCCACACGGCATAGACGAGGTCCTTCACGTCGAGGGGAAACGAGAGCGGGTTGAAAAGCGTCGCTGTGGCCTGCCCCTCGACTTCGGTGAGCGAGATTCCCGTGAAGCGCGCTCCGGAAAAGCCCGCGAGGGACGCGCCCATCGGCGCCGACGAATGCACCTCCGCCGTTCCGACCTTCAGGACTCCCACCGCGCAGACCGGCACGGGCGCCCCCGCGTCGCCCGCGAGCGAGCCATTGACCGTCACGTCGAGCGCGAGCGGGTGGAGCCGCGCGAGAAGCGCCTGGGGAATCTTCGCGAGATCGAGATCCACGAGGAGCACGACAGCGTTCCCCGCGGGCCCCCGCTGGACCATCGCAGTCAACGGTGGAGCGATCGGCAGCGGGGTGTTCGCCACGGCGATCTCACCCGCGAATTTCTGCTTGCCGCCCTCGGCCGTATTGGGAAGAGACGTGCGCAGAAACGCCGTGAGCTTCGTCCGGGTCAGGGAGGTGACTTCGAGGGTGTCCACCGTGCCGCAGGCGAGGCGCTGGTCCCCGCGCGAGGAGAACGGCAGAAGGGCGGCGAATAGCAACGGACAGAGGGCGCGCCTCATGTCTACATCCGGAACACGCCGAAGCGTGTTTCGCGACGCGGCCCGTTCGCGGCGGCCGCGAGGCCCAAAGCGAGGACGCGGCGCGTCTCGACAGGGTCGAGGATCCCGTCGTCCCACAGGCGCCCCGTGGCGAAATAGGGATTCCCTTCGACCTCGTACTTCTCCAGGGTGGGCTTCCTGAACGCGCTCCGCTCCGCATCGGTCATCTTCGCCTGTCCCTCCCGCACGCGCTGATCGTCCTTGACGGTGGCCAGAACGTCCGCCGCCTGCTCGCCCCCCATGACGCTGATCCGGGCATTCGGCCACGTCCAGAGAAACCGCGGCTGGTAGGCGCGCCCGCACATCCCGTAGTTTCCCGCGCCGAAGGAGCCTCCCACGAGAAGCGTGAACTTCGGGACGGCGGCGTTCGCAACCGCATGCACCATTTTTGCGCCGTCCTTCGCGATGCCGCCCTGCTCGTACGCCTTTCCCACCATGAAACCCGTGATGTTCTGGAAAAAGACGAGGGGCACTTCGCGCTGGCACGCCATTTCGATGAAGTGCACCGCCTTGAGCGCCGACTGGGAAAAAAGAACGCCATTGTTCGCGAGGATGGCCACGGGGAAGCCCGAGACATGGCCGAAGCCCGTGACGAGCGTGGTCCCGTACCGCGGCTTGAATTCGTGGAAGCGCGAGCCGTCGAGGATCCGCGCGAGCAGCTCGCGCACGTCGTACGGCCTGCGGAGGTCTCTCGGGACGACGCCGTAGAGCTCGTCCGCGGGATACCGGGGCTCCTCGGGCGCGATGCGGCCGGGCGCCGCACACGGCGCGACCCCGAGATGGGCGACGATGTCGCGCACCTTCTCGAGCGCGTCGGCGTCGTCCTCGGCGAGATGGTCCGCGACGCCCGACAGGCGCGTGTGCACGTCGCCTCCGCCGAGCTCCTCGGCGGTAACGTCCTCCCCCGTCGCGGCCTTCACGAGCGGCGGCCCCGCGAGAAAGATCGTGCCCTGGTTCTTCACGATGACGGTCTCGTCCGACATCGCGGGCACGTACGCGCCGCCCGCCGTACACGACCCGAGCACGGCCGCGATTTGTGGGAGACCCGCCGCGCTCATCCGCGCCTGGTTGTAGAAGATGCGGCCGAAGTGGTCGCGGTCGGGAAATACCTCGGCCTGCAGCGGCAGGAATGCGCCGCCCGAATCCACGAGATAGACCGCCGGAAGGGCGTTCTCCATGGCGATCTCCTGCGCCCGGAGATGCTTCTTCAGGGTGGCCGGGTAATAGGTGCCGCCCTTCACCGTCGCGTCGTTCGCGACGACGACGACCTCGCGGCCCGACACGCGGCCCACTCCCGTCACGAGGCCCGCGCCGGGCGGGACGTCGTCGTACAGACCCCAGCCCGCGAGCGGCGCGATTTCGAGAAAGGCGGTTCCCGAATCGAGAAGGCGCTCGAGGCGCTCGCGGACGGGAAGCTTGCCCCGCGCGACGTGCCGCGCGCGCTCCTTCTCTCCGCCGCCTTCCCGGGCCTTCGCGAGCTCGCCGCTCAGGCGCGCAGCGAGCGCGCGGTGATGGGCGGCATTCTCCCGAAACTCCGACGAGGACGGGGAGAGTTGCGAGACGAGGACTTCGCTCACGCCCGCTCGCCCGCGAGGCGGCGGATCGCGTCGACCGTGGCGCCGGTGGTCGTTCCCGGGAGAAAGATGTCGCGGACGCCCCGGGCTTTGAGCGGGGCGATGTCCTTCTCGGGAATGATTCCACCGACGACGACGGCGATGCTCTCGCCGCCGCTTTCCTTCAGGGCGTCGATCACCTCGGGCACGAGGACGTTGTGGGCGCCGGACAGGATCGAGAGGCCCACGACGTCGACGTCCTCCTGGACGGCTGCGGCGGCGATCTGCCGGGGCGTCTGCCTCAGGCCGGAGTAGATGACCTCCATGCCGGCGTCGCGCAGCGCGCGCGCAATGACCTTCGCGCCGCGATCGTGCCCGTCGAGGCCGGGCTTGGCGACGAGAACGCGAATGGGCCGCTCGCTCATGTGCGCGATTCTACCAAGGAGGCGCCGTGTAAAATGGAGTTTCGAAGAATCATGCCGCGCCTGGGCGATCTCCTCATCGAAAAGAAGCTCATCACCGACGAGCAGCGGAACCGCGCCGTCCTGCGACAGGTCCGCCAGCGCGGACGGATCGGGACGGCGCTACTCGAGGAAGAAGCTTCCGAGGAGATCATTCTCCACGGCCTCTCCGTCCAGCACCGGGTGCCGCCGGCCTCGCCGGAGGCGCTCGAGGAGATCCGCGCGGACGTCCTGCGCCTCGTGCCCGGCCGCGTCGCCCAGCGCCTGCACGCCGTGCCGTTTCGCAGGGACGGACGCAGCCTCGCGGTCGCGATGCGCGATCCCGGCGACCTCCCGGCTCTCGACGAGCTCACGGCGCTCACGGGTTTCCGCATCGTTCCGCACGCCGCCCTCGAAGTGCGCATCTACGCACTTCTCTACCGTTACTACGCGGCCGACGTCGAGCCGCGTTACCTCTCGGCGGCCGCATTCCTTCGCGAGACGCAATCCGCCTCCGAGGCGGACGCGGACGAGCCAACCCAGCCGGCGCGGCCGCGTCCGAAGAGCCGGCCGGACCTCCGCGTCGTCCCGCCGCCGCCGCCGCCCGACCTCAACTCGCCCTACCCGCAGCGCTCCCGGCGTCTCGATCAGGGCGACCCGTGGCAATCCACGACGGATCTCGCACCCACGGCTTCGCTCGCAGTCACCGCGCGGCGCATGGAGTCGGAGATCTTCGAGGATCCGCTCGCGTCCATCGACCCGCAGCCGGACTCGATGGAGTTCCCGAGCGCGCTCGAGGAGCCGGACGGCGAGGCCGGGGCCGAGCCGGAGGGGGAGGAGCGGCTCGTCGCGCGCCTCGGCGCGGCGCGGAGCCGTGACGACATCGCCGATGCCGTGCTCGAAGAGTCCATGCGCCACGTTCGCCGCGCGGCTCTCTTCGTCGCGTATCCCGACCACGTGCGGGGCTGGGCGGCTCGGCCCGCCTCGCCCGCGTTTTTGTCGCTCCATCTGCCTGACACGGAGCCGTCCGTCTTCGCGACGCTGCGCAACACCGAAGGGTTCTACGTTGGCCCGCAGCCGGACCTGCCCGGAACGGCCTCGACGCTCGAAGCCCTCGAATCGAACGGCCTCGGGCTCATGGCCGTCGTCCCCGTGAACCTCAAAGGCAAGACCGTCCTCTACCTCTACGGCGAGACCGAATCCGAGGAGCGTCCCCCGTCCGTGCCGGCGCTCAAGCGTCTCGCGGCCATGGCCGCGACAGCCCTCGAGATCGTTCTGCTGAAAAGGCGTCTCGGTCGCCTCTGAACGGCCGAGA
>CALAQS010000050.1 GCA_937888435.1 uncultured Acidobacteriota bacterium | reverse complement strand
GTTACATCCCGGGCGCCAAGCCGGGCGTCTTCCGCCTCGCGCGCCCTGGCAGCCTGATTACCCACAACGGCCCCGAGCACGTCATCGTGTTCGCCCCTACGAGAAGCGGAAAGGGGATCGGGACCGTCATCCCGACGCTCCTCTCCTGGCGCCACAGCGCGCTCGTCTACGACATCAAGAAGGAGCTCTGGACTCGGACGGCCGGCTGGCGGCGGCAGTTCTCGCGGTGCTGGCGCTTCGAGCCGACGGCGGCCGATTCGATTCGCTTCAACCCACTGCTCGAGGTCCGGCGGGGCAACGGCGAGGTCCGCGACGTGCAGAACATCGCCGACATCCTGGTCGACCCGGACGGCTCCGAAAAGCGCGACCACTGGAAGACGTCGGCTCACACGCTCCTCACCGGCGCCATCCTCCACGTCCTCTACGCCGAGCCGGAGAAGTCCCTGACTGCCGTCGCGCGCCTTCTCTCAAATCCGGCCCTCCCGATCTGCGACACCTTCCAGAGGATGCTTGGGACCAGGCATCTCCCGACGGGACCGCATCCTCTCGTAGCGCAGTACGCCACGGAGATGCTGGATAAATCCGACAATGAGCTGTCCAGTATCGTCTCCACCGCCAAGACGTGCCTGAACCTTTACAACGACCCGCTCATCGCGCGGAACACCAGCAGCTCGGACTTTCGAATCTCCGACCTGATGAACGCTGAGGAACCGATCTCCCTCTACCTCGTCGTCCCGCCTTCTGACATCGACCGCACCCGCCCCCTGATTCGTCTCCTCCTGAACCAGATCGGGCGGCGCCTCACGGAGCGGATGGAGTTCGGCGACAAGCCGGCCTACCGGCACCGCCTGCTCTTCCTGCTCGACGAGTTTCCTTCGCTCGGCAAGCTGACCTTCTTCGAGACCCAGCTGGCATACCTGGCCGGGTACGGCATCAAGGCGTTCCTGATCGCCCAGAGCCTCAACCAGCTGCAGGCGGCGTACGGCCAGAACAACTCCATCCTCGACAACTGCCACGTCCGCCCGACTTTCACCGCAAACGACGACCGGACAGCCAAGCGGATTAGCGACCTCATCGGCCAGGCGACGCACACCAAGATGCAGCGGAGTTTTTCGGACGGTGGCCTCTTCCGAAAGGTGAACCACAGCGAGCAGGAGCACGGGCGCGCCCTTCTCACCCCGGACGAGATTCTGCGCCTCCCCTACGAAGACGCGCTCCTCTTCGTGGGGGGCATGGCGCCCTATCTCGCGCGCAAGGTCATGTACTACACCGACTCGCGCTTCAACGGCCGGACCGACAGACCGACACCCGACAGCGAGCGGCAGCGACGCGGCGAGCTTCTCCGAACGCGCGAGCCGTCGGATTGGGAACAACTGCCGCTCCCGGCGCCCCCGACTCTTGCCCAGCCGGTCTCCCCGCGCGGCGGCGGCCCGAGCCATGAACAGGCTCCCGACCGCGAGCAGGCGGCTGAGGGCCCCCCAGCGGTTTCGCATGCGAAATCAGAGCCGGACGACGAACTCCTCGGCGCCGGCGCCTTCGCGGCCTTGTACGCCGACGACGCCCATGGGGCCCCGGACCCCGCTCCCTCTGCCAATGCCCCGGCCGGCGAGCCAGTGGCAGGCGACGACGACATTCCCCTCTGAGTTTCGCGTGCGGACGGAAGGACGACGCCATGACAACCGACCACCTGGACCTCTTCCTCACGGCGACAGACCCAATCGGTTCCGACGACGATCTCACCGAGGACATCCCCAGCCGACCCCGACTGTTGCTGCCCTTCTGGGTCTACGTCGACGCCCGAGCACGCGTTGAACGCGGCGAGTTCCAGAGCATCCGCGAGCTTTTTCAGGTCGCAATCGCCGCTTTCCTCGCCGAGCTCGCCGACGCGGACGAATTCGAGCGGGGGCTCACCCACGCTCAGAAGGTCCTTCGCGACCTAGGCATTTCGATCCCGTTCTCGAACCGCCGGAACCCGGCTCAGTCCCACCAAATGCAGGCCGAAGAGGACGCCCCTCCGTTCCCGGTCGATTCAAACCGAACCGACGGCGAAGAGAGCGCAGCTCGCGAAGCCGTCGAGGAGTGGGTCGACGAGCTCATCGACGCCGACGACGCTTCCCACGACGACGCGTCTGCTGTCGCGGTTTCGCATCCGAAACCGGACCCCGGGAGCCGCCAAT
>CALAQS010000049.1 GCA_937888435.1 uncultured Acidobacteriota bacterium | reverse complement strand
ATGGCCGCGGTTTCACGCTCCACGGCCTCCCGGCAATTCCCATTGCGCCCCTACAATAAGCGACAAGTGCCAAGATGCGTAGACACCTGCTACTCCTATCGCCATTCCTGATGGCCGTGGCATTCCCTGCCCGTGACGTCGAACTCAAGACAGCGGCCCGGCTGTTCCTCAGCAGCGGTGACGTCGTCGAGGACATTTGCACGAGCACGTTCAGTCCGGGTGCGAATGGAACCACTCTCACGGCGCGGTTCTCATCCGGCATCGTCGTGACGGTCTCGTCGAAGGTCGACCTCGTCCGCAAGCACGGCGACACGAGGATCTCGGACGGCAAGACCGTGCTGGAGATTCACGACGATTCCGGGTACTACAGCGACAACCTGCCGGTGCCCCTACAGGTGAAGATTGGCGAGGACGTGTACCGGGTGCTCCTGAAACCGAACACGCTCACCGACGACCAGAAGAAGATGCAGACGGCGGTCGCAAAACTGCCCGCGCCATTCCTGACGGCTCTTCAAGAGTTGGTGCCGATCGCGCGTGTTGGCGAGTGCCCCATACCGAATCTCGCCATGGTGTCAGAACTGTTCGACGTAACCCTGCCCAAGACCAGCGTCATCACGGTGGAGAAGCTGAAACCCGACGAGATCGACGCGCTCGCTCGTGACGCTGTGAAATGAACCTAACACGACAGGGTAACCATCCTTCCCGATCGCCGCAAACGACGTCTGCCAGTTACCTCGGGTTCATACTGAGGAGACGATGACGGTCCCAGAAGAGTCCCGCCTCACGGTCACGCTTATCGCGCGCGACGAGGAGGACCGCCTCCCGGCGGCCCTTGCATCCGTTGCGTGGGCGGACGAGATCGTCGTCGTCATGGACGCCGCCACGACTGACCGGACCGCTAGGATTGCGGAGGAAGCGGGCGCACGTGTCCTGGTTCGCGCTTTCGACGGATTCGGGACGCAGAAGAACGCCGCCGCCGCGCTTGCCACGCACCGATGGATCCTCTCGATCGACGCGGATGAGATCGTATCGAAGGCCCTCGCTCTCGAGATACGGGATCGCCTCGCGACCGTTGCGGCGGAGAAAAGTTCTCCGGCCGCGTTCCGGGTCCCGATCCGGCTCGAGTTTCTCGGCCGAGAGCTCCGGTTCGGGCGTGGCACGCTCGTCAGGCCCCTGCGTCTTTACGACCGCACACGCGCGCGCTTCTCCGAGAACCCCATCCACGAGAAAGTCATCGCGGACGACCCGGTCGAAGCGCTCGACGAAACCATCCTCCACCGCTCGTACCGCGACCTCGCTCACTACCTCGAGAAGCTTGACCGCTACACGACCCTCGGCGCCGAGGCGAAGTGGGCCGACGGGAAACGGGGCGACGGTTTTCTGCCCGTGCGCGTCCTCTGGGAGTTCTTCGACCGTGCGTTCCTGCGTCTTGGCTTCCTCGACGGCTCGGCCGGCCTCACATTTGCGGCCCTCTCGTCCGCGAACACGCTTCTGAAGTATCTCAAGCTGCGCGAGCTCGAGCGGGCGATCACCCGTGGTGAGCGCACGTTACCTGCGGGCACTATGATCAAAGACACGGCGACGCGTGCGGTCCACGCGCTCCCCGGGGCATGCTGACGGCGACGACGACGTGGGCGGCGCTCTCCTTGCGGCGGGCCTCGCTGGCGCGGCCGGTCTCGGCCTCTCGCTGCGTTTCAACTGGTGGCGAAAGAAGCGCCCCGGCACCCGGATCCTGATGTACCACCAGGTGGGAGCACCCCACTCCGGCTCGACGCTGAACAAGTGGCGCGTGGAGGAAGAGGACTTCCACTGGCAGCTCGACGCTCTCTTACGCCGCGGCTATCGGGGTGCCGCACTGGGCGAACTTCTCGAGGCGCCTTCGGCCGAGAGACGTCGAGCCGTGCTCACATTCGACGACGGCTACCGCGGCGTCTTCGAACGCGCCCTTCCCGCTCTCCTTGCCCGCGGGTTCTCGGCGACCGTCTTCGTCGTCGCGGACAGGATCGGAGGCGTGAACGACTGGGACGGCGAGACGCCGGGAGAGCCGCTGCTCTCGGCGGACGAGATCCGCGCCCTTCACGCCGCAGGCGTCGAGATAGGCTCGCATGGCGCCACGCATCGCGCTCTCACCCGGCTCTCCGACGGCGAGCTTTCGCGGGAGCTCGTGGGCAGCAGGGACACGCTCGAGCGCATTGTCGGCGCTCCGGTCACGTCCTTCTGCTATCCCTTTGGCGACTTCGACGACCGCGTCGTCGAGGCGACGCGCGCAGCGGGGTACCGCGCGGCCACGGTCAGCCGCGGCGGCATCTCGAAGGACCTCTCCGATCCCTTCCGGCTGAAACGCATCTCTGAGCGCGGCACGAACTCGCGGCTTGACTTCACGCTCGCACTCACGCGCGGGAGATCGAGGCTGTAGCGCTCAGACGGGAGGATCGATTACTCGAACCTAGACCGCCGTCCGAGCAGAATGGCCGTCTACGGGCCGGGACTGAGGAGGAGACCGAGGGCGTGACTCTGTTCTCCACGCGCCAACGCCCGCCGTAATTCCCATTGCCCCCCTACACGTTCTGCGAACTGCCGGGCTCCGGCGGTCGTCACACCCGAATCGCGCAGCTTCCCGAGCGCCGAGCCGAGGGCCAGGCCGAAGAAGTGCGTGGCGCGCAGGAGAGCGGGAAGGGCCACCGGAAGACTGCTGCCGCTTCGCGGCGGCCGAGAAGTGCGCATGAAAGGCCCCCGTCCGGCCAGAATGCCGGTCTGCGGGGCAGGACTGAGAAGGAAACCGAGGGCGTGGCGCTGGTCTCTACGCTCCACAGCCCCCGGCAATTCCCATTGCACCCCTACAGGGGCCGTCTATTTAACCTTAGACACGTTATCGGACCGTGCGCAGAGAAGAGGGCGCAAGTGGCGAAGCGATTAGGCGGGACCTTGAGACGCGCCTCGACAGTGTCGCCGGGTTCAT
>CALAQS010000048.1 GCA_937888435.1 uncultured Acidobacteriota bacterium | reverse complement strand
TGAGGGCGCGCGGAGGCTCCGTCGCCGAGATCGAGGCCGAGCTCGGCGCGGTTCTTCTCTTGTTTACCGCGGGCACGCCCTTCGGCGACGACCGGACGTTCGTCCTCCTGAAGAGAACCTAGCTAGCGCGCCGCGGGCTCCGCCCGCGACCGGAGAAGGGCGCGCTAGCATCGGTCTTTTCGCAGGGAAACCCCGCCCGGGTTTCCCTGCACCCTTCCTCGCGCTGGAGACCCGCGCGATTCCGCCGCCCGAACTAGGCGCGCGACGGCGCCGCGGGCTCCGGCTGGACCGCCTCCCGGGCGTCTCTGGCGTCGCGCGGAAGCATGCCGTGGCGCTTCAACATCTCGTTCAGCGTCGTCGCCTTGAGGCCGAGAAGCTCGGCCGCGCGCTTCTGAACGCCCGACGCGCGTTGCAGGGCCGCCGAAAGGAGCGCGCGCTCGTAGGCCGCGACGGCGTCCTTGAAGGAGAGCCCCTCGGCGGGCAGCGCCGCCGCGCGCGGCACCGAGCGCCGCACGGTGTCCGGAAGCTGGTCGAGGTCTATGACCCCATGGCCGAGGACGAGGGCGCGCTCGAGGACGTTCTCGAGCTCGCGCACGTTGCCGGGCCAGTCGTGGTCGAGGAGCGCCTTCATCGTGGCGGGCGTGACGGAGGGGACGGCCTTGCCGTTCTCGGCCGCGGCTCGCGCGAGGAGCGTCTCCACGAGAAGCGGCACGTCCTCGCGGCGCTCGCGCAGCGGGGGAAGAGGAATCGTGATGACGCAGAGGCGGTAGAAGAGGTCCTCGCGGAAGCGCCCCTCGGCCACGAGCCGGGCGAGATCGGCGTTCGTGGCCGCGATGACGCGCACGTCGGCGTGCTGCGGCTCGATCGCGCCCACGGGCAGGAACTCGCGCTCCTGCAGGACGCGCAGGAGCTTCGCCTGCGTCTCGACCGGGACCGTGCCGATCTCGTCGAAGAAGATCGTGCCCTGGTCGGCCGCCTTGAACAGGCCCTTCTTGTCGGCGACCGCGCCGGTGAACGAGCCCCGGACGTGTCCGAAGAGGTTCGACTCGAGAAGGTCGGGCGGGAGCGCCCCGGAATGCACGGTGACGAACGGGCCCGACGCCCTCGGAGACAGGCGGTGGAGCGCCTTCGCGACGAGCTCCTTGCCGGTTCCGCTCTCTCCGGTGATGAGGATCGTCGAGCGCGAGGCGGCCGCCTGGCGGATCGTCTCGAAGACGCGCTCCATCGAGGCCGAGCGCCCGATGATCTCCTTGAGGCCGGGCGAAGCGTCGAGGCGCGCCTTGAGGGCGCGGTTCTCGGCCACGAGCCGGCGCTTCTCGAGCGCCTGCTTGACGACGTGGACGACCTCCTCGTTCCGGAACGGCTTGGGGAGGTAGTGAAACGCGCCTTCTCGCATCGCGGAGATCGCGCTTTCGACGGACGAGTACGCGGTCACGACGACGACCGGCACCTCGGGATGCCGCGCCTTCACCTCCGCGAGGACCTCGAGGCCCGGGCGGTCGGGGAGCATGAGGTCGAGGAGCAGGAGATCAATGGACTCCTTCGCGAGGCGTTCGAGCCCCTCGGCCGCTGACGCGGCTTCGCGCGTCACGAATCCGGCCTTCGCGAGCACGGACCCGAGGACGTCACGGATGACGGGCTCGTCGTCGAGGATGAGAACGGTGGACATTTTTCAGGTCGCTGAGGGCAGGGATACGGTGAATCGGGCGCCACGCTTTCCCGCGGCCGTCACCGTCAGCGTCCCGCCATGCGCCCGGATGATATCCCTCGCGATGGCGAGCCCGAGCCCCGTCCCTCCCTTCGCGGTCTTCGTGGAATAGAACGGCTCGAATACGCGGGCCGCCTCGGCGTCCGTCAGGCCTGGACCGTTATCCTCGACACAGAAGAGGACGTGGCCGTCGTCTGCGGCGACGCGCAGCGTGACCGCGGGTGGCGGATCGCCGGCCGCGCGCGGCGACGCGACCGCCTCGAGCCCGTTCTTGGCGAGATTCACGAGCACCTGGACGAGGGCGTCGCGATGACCGGAGACTGCCGGGAGGCCGGGCGCCGCCTCGACGTCGAGGGATGCGTGCCGCGCCGCGCTCTCGTCCGCGAGCGCCCATCCGGTCTCCTCGGCGAGGGCGGCAGGGTCGAGGCGCACGAGCTCGCGCGGCTTCCCGCGCGCGAGGTCGAGAAGGCTGCCGACGAGGCGCGAGGCCCGGAAGGCCTGGCGTTCGATCTTCTCGACGAGCGTCCGGCGGGGATCGTCGCTCGGCGTCTCGTCGAGAAGAAGGCGCGCGAACCCCGCGACGCCTGCGAGCGGCGTATTCACTTCGTGCGCGACGCCGGCCGAAAGCGTGCCGAGAGCCGCGAGTCGCTCGTGGTCGGCGAGCGCGCGTTCGAGGCGCGCGGTCTCGGTGGCGTCGTAGAGGACGAGGACGCGGGCGCGGGATCCCGGACCCGCGCCGGGGAAGGGCGAGACGGCGACGTTGAGGACGCGCGGCCCCGAGCCCAGGTCCGTCTCGAGCCGGGCGGGCGGCGTTGACGAAACGAGCGCGGCGGGCAGCACCTCCGCGGCCGGCGTGCCCACGAGGGACGCGGCGCCGCGCCCGAGGAGAGCTTCGAACGCCGGGTTGACCGACGTGAAACGGCCCGAATCGTCCGTGGCCGCGATCGCCGCGGCGGAGCCCGCGACGACGTTCTCGTGAAAGCGCTGAAGCGTCCGGTAGCGGTCGGCTTCTACGCGTAGCTCGTCGAAGAGGCGCGCGTGGTCGAGCGCGAGGGCCGCCGGCGCGAGGACGGTTTCGAGAAGCTCGGTGTCCTCGACCGACAGGGGCACGCGCCCGGCGCGGTCGGCGACCGCGAAAAGCGCGAGAAGCCGCCCGGAAACGGTCAGGGGCGCGAGCGTGCGGAACCCTGCGCGCCTGAGGCGCGAGACGGCGGCCGTCGGGCGTGCCGCGAAATCCTGGCGCGACAGGCGTGTCGTGCGCACGCGGGCTCCCGCGGGGAGCTCCGAAAGCGGGAGCGGCGGGCCGCCGTCGACGTCCCGGGCGACGAGCGCGTCCGCCGCCACGGGCAGGAGGGCCGCGCGCGACACGCCGAGACCCCGCGAAACCCGGTCCGCGAGAAGGTCTTGCAGGTCCTTGAGAGCGCGCGGCGCCGGCAGCTCGCGGACGAGCGCGAGCAAGCCCTCGCGATCCCGCCAGGCCTCGCGATACTGAAAGCGCGCGAAAGCGGTGGACAGGCCCCGGCGCACGGGCCCGAAGCTGAGCGCCATCAGAAGTCCGGCGGAGACCTGCAGCGCGGCCCTCGCGTGTGGAATTCCCACGGCGACGGGCTGCGCGAGGAGGAGCTGGGCAAGTGTGAAGAAGCCGGCTCCCACGAGAACGGCGCCGAGCACGGACGCCGTCTGGCGGCCCATGACCTCGACGTCCCAGAGGCGGTAGCGCGTGAGCGACGCGAGGAAGGCGGCTGGAACGAGCGCGAGCGGAAGCACCGAGAGCGACGAGACGATCGGGATCGAGCCGCCGAGAAGCCGGGGTACGAGGTTCAGGAGGACGAGGGGGAGCAGGCCCACGGCCGTGCCGAGCAGAAGGAAGCGGACTTGTTTTTCCGTCAGAAGGTCCGTCGGCCGCCGCGCGAGGACGACGAGTCGCGCGGCCGCCAGGGCGGCACCCGACGCCATCCAGATGATCTGCGCACGGTCGAGAGCGTTCACCGCCGCGGACGCGTCGCGGCCCGCCCTTCCGAAATACACGGCGGCCGTCGCGAAAAGAAGCAGCGCGGCGGGGACGAAGGGGAGCCACGCGGGAGCGCGACGCATGCGCCTCGGGAACGTGAAGACGAGAGCGAGGAGGAGAGCGGGGAACAGCGCGCGCGCCGCGTCCTCGAGCAAGACGGCCGCGCGGAACAGCCCGTCGACCGGCGGCACCGGCGTGAGCGTGAGGACGAGCGCGACCGTAAGCGCGAAGCCGGCGAAGACGAGCGATTCCCGCGACGGCGGGGAGGGCCGGGCCGCCGCGAAGCCCGCGGCCAGGAACGCGAGGCCCACGGCGAAGAGGAAGAGGTAGCGCCAGTCCCAGGAGGACACCGGAACGTTTCGAAATGTCCGGAGCGCGTCGCCTCTGAGGACGGTCAGCTCGGCGGAGCGCTCGGCGAGCCAGCGCGAAGGATCGCCGGACTGCCGCGCCTCTTCGCCGTCGACGAGCAGCAGCAGGTCCCCGGCCCTGAGACCCGAAGGGGCGGCGGATTCGCCGACGCGGCGCACGCGAAGGCCCTCCGGCTCGGGCGAGACCAGCACGTCGGCCCGGCCGAATGCCGAGACCTTACGCGCGAGGCAAAGTGCGGACGGCACGAGCGCGAGCGCGAAAGAGCACAGCACGAACCATCGCGCGAGGGCGCGCAAGCGGGGCGACTGAGACTCCATGCCAAGTTTTGCAGCAAGGAAGATGCCACTAATCCGATTCCTTGAATCGGCTTAACTCATTGATAAAATGAGCCTTGTTTGCCATGAAGGCGGGCGAATCAGCCGCGCCTCACGAAATCTTGAAGATAAGCTCGACTATTTGGAGGGGCGGTCCTTGAAACGGGGAAACCTAGAATGAGACCGCGAAGCCACCCGCGAGCCTGCGATCCAGTTTCTCTTCGTCCTCACCCTCGCGCCGCTTGCCGAACTCGAGGGAGAACAGAGCGCGCAGGTCCGAACCGATCGAGCGCAGCGCCTCGAGCGGGATGGACTGCCCGAGCGTGAGATCCACCGCCACCAGGTCGTTGTGCAGGAGGGCTGTCCCGCGCATGAGCGACTGCGTCACGACGCGGTAACCCATGCCGAAAGACGTGTCCGTGGCGCGGACGCGGATCGCGGCCTGCGCGACGCCCCACGTCGCGTCGTCGGACTGGATCACGCCCTCGCGTTGTCCCGAGAGCTTTCCCGCGCGCATCGAGACGCGCCCGTCGAGCGCCTTGCCGAGCCGCGCGATGGCGCCGAACGAGACGTCCGTCGCGACGTCGTTCGCGAAGAAATAGAGCGAGTCGAGGTGGTCGAGAAAGTCCGGATCGAAAAGCAGGCGGTAGGTGCCCGTCAGCTCGCGCCGCGATGCCTCGATGGAGACGTTCTCGCCTTCGCCGCTCTGCCACCTCAGGCCGGCCTTGTAAAGCGCGCGCGAACGGCGTGTGAGATCGGCCTCGTCCGTGCCCGCCTCTCCCGGCAGGGCCACGTCGCCCTCGAGAAGCTGCTCGAAGCGGCGCGCGGCGAACCCGTAGAGCTTCCAGCCGTCGCGCGTCGCGATCGCGAGCGTGAGCTCGGGCGTGACGCCGCGCGAGCGCTCCGACACGTCGCCCGTCCCGCCCGCCTCGATCACGAAGACGTCGAAAAAGCGAACGCCCGCGACGGCGCCCACTCGCGTCTCCCGGTCGAAGGGCGACGTCTGGCCGGCGAACTCGTTCATGGCGCTCCGGTAGGAGACGGAGACGCGCGCGAACGTCGAGGAGGAGAGCTCGGTCTGATAGCGGGCGGCGACATCGACGGCATTCGAATCGCGCGCGAACAAGTCCGCCACGGGCCCGGCCGAAAGGAGCCGGGACTGCGACATGAGACGGGCGGTGACCGACGCCTGCGAGCGCTCCGAGACGGCGCCGTTCCAATCGAGGGATTGCGCGGCGAAGCGCGCGCCGTCCGCGTCGTCGGCCACGATCTGCTGGCGGGTCGAGAGGTGAATCGTCTGGCCCGAGCCCATCGAGCCCGAAGCCAGATCGAGCGCCACGCGCGACGCATCGCCCGTCTTCTCGCCCGACATCGCCGCGAGCCGCGTGTAGGCCCCCGAAGCTCCCCATCTCAGCCTGTCTCCGGCTGTCCCGCTCACGTCGAGCGAGGCCTGCGACAGCGAGGACGCGCCCGCGGCGCCGAATCCCGCGGTGGACGCCACCGACGCGCGGACGGGAAGTGTGGCAGTACTCCCGTTACGGCCCGCGATCGAGACGGGAAGCGCCGCTTGCTCAGGCCCTTCCTCGAGAGCTGCCAGCATCGCGGGCACGTCGCGCAGCACGTCGCCGGGCGCCACGGCCCGTGCGATCCACACGTCGAGGGGCCCGCCCGTCGCCTCGGGGAGGATGCCCGCCGGCGCCTCGAGATCGAGCCGCACGAAGGAGAGAGAGCCGTCGGGAACCGCCCGGTGCAGCAGGCGTGCGAGCGCGGGGCGGAAGCCCGGCACGACGGAAAGGACCGTGTAGAGGCCTTCGGCCGCGTCGCTTAGGACGAACGTGCCGTCCGCGTCGCTCTTCAGGAGCTTCACGACGTTCGCCCCGCCGGCCGTCACGCCGCGCACGACGAGGGTTGCGCCCGGGACGGGCACGCCGCCGACGCGCACGATGCCGGACAAAGGGGACCGGCGCGCCTCGGCTTCGCCCGCGGCCGCGGGCCGCGCAAGAAGCGCTGCAGCGGCCACGCCGGCGAGCAGGCGTCGTGTCGAGCGGCTCGAAAGGGTCACGGACCCCCCCTTTCGACTCATCATCCGCCCGCTTTCGGCGCCGCGTCAATCGGAGTTTGAAGAGAGACAGTCACAGATTCAGGCGGCCGGTCCCAGACCGAGGGTGGCGCGGATCACGTGCCGGGCGATCGAGGGGTTCTCCTTGAGCCGCCGCGTCGAGTAGGCGTACCAGTCTCCTCCGAACGGAACGTACACGCGCAGGCGGTGGCCGGCGTCGAGCAGGCTTCGCCTGAGAACGGGGTCGACGCCGAGGAGCATCTGGAACTCGTAGCGGTCGGGTCCGAGAGAGAGGCGGTCGATCGTGGCCAGCGCGCGCTGCACGCAGGCCTCGTCGTGCGTCGCGATGCTCGCGTAGCAGCCCGCGGACAGGTGCTTCTCGACGAGCGCGCCGAAGCTGTCGTTGACCGTCGCATGCTCCTTCCAGGCGATCGTGCGGGGCTCCACGTAAATGCCCTTGCAGAACCTCACGTTCATGCGTGCCGCGATGAGGCGGTCGAGGTCGTGCAGGCTGCGTTTGAGGTAGGCCTGGATCGCGACGCCCACGGCGGGGAACGTCGCCTTGAGCTCGAGCGCGAGCCGGAGCGTCGACTCGGTGTAGGGGCTGTCCTCCATGTCGAGGCGGACGAACATGCCGTGCGAGGCGGCGCGCGCGCAGATGTCCGTGCAGTTGCGCAGGGCAAGGGTCGGGTCGATCGCGAGGCCCACGGCGGTCGGCTTCACGGAGACATTCGCGTCGAGGCCGCTCGAAGCGATCGCGTCGATGGCGCGCAGGTACTGGTCCCGCGTGGCCTCCGTCTGTTCCTCTCGGGTCACGCTCTCCCCGAGGATGTCGAGCGTCGCCATCGCGCCTTCCGCGGCGAGCGCGCGCACGGTGGCGAGAGCGTCGTCGAGCGTCTCGCCCGCCACGTACCGCGAGGCCACGCGCTTCACGAGCGCGCGCGGAACGAGCGGCAGCGTGCCGACGACGAGGCGGTCGAACAAGGGCGTCATGCGCTCTCCGGCGTTCGGGCGAGAACGAGGGCGCGCACCTCCGCGGCTCCCTCCGCGCACAGCGCGTCCGCCGCGGCGAAAAGCGTCGCGCCCGTCGTGACGACATCGTCGACCAGAACGAGAACGCGCCCGCGCGCCCGGGGGGACGCGACAAACGCGCCTTTGACATTCGCGCGCCGGCCCGGCGCGGAAAGCGAGGACTGCGGAGGCGTGTCGCGCCTGCGAGAGAGAAGGGCCCGACGCGGCGTGTCGAGGTGGCGGCTCGTTTCGTCTGCGAGGAGCATGGCCGGATCGTACCCGCGTTCGCGATTGCGCCGCCCGGTGGACGGCACGCTCACGAGCGCGTGGGCTCCGTCCGTGATTCCGGTGGCGAGCGCGAGAGCGGCAAGGCGCCCGCCGAGAGGGGCCGCAAGGAGGTCCCAGCCGGAGAACTTGAACGCGTGGTGGAGCGTGCGCAGGCCGCCCGCGTAGAGCCCGAATGCCGCGGTGCGCGTCACCGCCGGGGGCGTGAGACGGCAGCTCGCGCAGGGAGAACCGTTGCCCGGCAGAGCGCAGCGCGGGCACGCGGCGTTGGCGTCGAGGACCGGGAGCGACGCCCAGCAGGCGCGGCACACTCCGCCGCCGCCGAGATCGGCGCGCGGGGCGTCACAGACGCCGCAGCGCGACGGAGCCAGGAGCTCGAGGAGGGGCGCGAAAAACGCGGGGCGCCCCGTCCTGGTTGTCGCTGTCTCGGCGCCCCGCACGGCCCGGGATTCTAGACGAGGGGATGCCGGCCTCCGTATTCGCAGCATGCATGTCTTCCGTCGGGCCCGCCCTGACGTATCCTCGCCGGCGATGACACGTCGAATCACGCGCGCCTCCGCCCTCGCCGCCCTTCTCGTTTTTCTGTGCTGTTCCGCCTCGGCGCAGACGACGCGGCTTCAGGAGTTCCCGTTCGCCGTCGGGGCCGGCGGCTTCGCCGTGAGCGACACGGGGAACGGCAGCGACGTGAAGGCGTTTTCGACGGGGGGCTACCAGCTCTTCGGGGAAATGGTCCTGGATTCGGGGGTCCTGCTCCAGATGCGCTACCAGAGTTTCATGCTGCCCGGTACGCCGCCCACGGCGCCGGCCTTTACCGCTCCGGCGCCCCGAGGCGCGCCCCGCGTGAGCGTCGAGGCGGGCCAGATCTCCTTCGGGTACCTCTTCCGCGAGAACTGGTGGGATGCCGGATTCGTCGGCGGCGTGGGCATCTATCGCCTCAAACCGGATCCTCCCGGCGTGGACCAAGTGTCGACCGACTCGAAGGAGACCGTGGTCGGATGGCACGGCGGAGCGGTGGTCATCTTCCTGCTCGCGCCGAGACTCGATCTCCGGCTCGAGGCGACGGGCTACCTCCTGCAGTCGAACGCCTCCCACAAGCCGATCGAGCTTGGCGCCATGCTGGCCTACCACTTCTGACCGGCTGATCCGGGAAGGGGCCGCCGTCGAGCGGCCCGAACTGTCCTTCGGGGGGCAGTTCAAAAGCGTCACCCCGATCACATGGGGGGCCCGAAATGGTGGGCTCCCACCCGACCTTGCGGTCGGGCGGGGATTGCGGCGGTGGGATTGACTAACTGAGGGTCTGGATGGAGGGAAGAAAGTGGAGGGCCCGGCGGCCGGATGGCCGGCGGGACTGGGGGATGGAAATGAAGATCGTCGTATCCATCTTGATATTTGTCGAAATGTCCGTTTCGATCTCCTGTCCACTCATACGCAAGCCCGATGCCTCCGGTTTCTCCAACCGTGAAAAAACCTGCAAGCTAATTGAAACAAATCGTTTACGCGGGATGCAGCCCCTGAGGCAAAGCGGGAAATAAGTGCGCGAGAGATCGAAAATGGACACTCGCGATGCGAAAACGACACTTTCGCCCGTGTCAGGCTCCCTCCATGAGGGGCAGCAGCGTGGAATCTTTCTTGATGGAAAGCGAGAGCTCGACACGGGTTCTCACGACGCCTCGAAGCGTCTGGACCTTCTCCCTCAGGATCGCCTCCAGGTGCTCCACGTCGCGGGCGCGGATCTTGAGGCGGTAGCCGAAATCGCCCGAGATGGCGTAGCACTCCTGGACGTCGAGCAGGGCCTCGATCTCTTCGAGAAACGGACGCTCGAAACGCGGGTGCTCGAGCAGCACGTCCACGTGCGCCACGAGGGGTATTCCGACGAGGCGCGGATCGAGGAGAGCCGTGAAGCGCCGGATGAATCCACGCGTCTCCAGCTTCTTGATCCGCTCGTTGACCGAAGGCGTCGTGAGCCCGACCGTTTCCGCGATTCTCGCCTGCGAGATCTTCGCGTCTCGCTGGAGAATATCGAGGATCCGGCGATCGATGTCGTCCATATAAAATTCGGCCTGGAGGTTCGAAACCCGAACTTTATATGGTTGCGGGGCCCGAAGCAACCGGGCCGCCACCCTCAAGGTCAATCGGCGGACCGGAAACCTCGGCTCCTTTCGGGATCACGACGACGCCTCCCTCCGAGACGTGGAAGCGCTTGCGGTCTTCCTCCTCGTCGAAGCCGATCTCGGTGTGGGGCGGGATCTTCACGCCGCGGTCGACGATGACCCGGCGCAGGCGCGCGTAGCGCCCCACGTCGACGCCGTCCATGAGCACGCATTCCTCGACGTGGGAGAACGAGTTGATCCTCACGCGCGGGAACAGGATCGAGCGGTGAATCGTGCCGCCCGAGATGATGCAGCCCGACGCGACGGTCGAGTCGGTCGCGATGCCTATGCGCTGGGAAACCGCGTCCGCGAAGACGAACTTCGCGGGCGGCTGCTGCGAGGCGTGGCTCTTCAGCGGCCACTTGTGGTTGTAGAGGTTGAGCGGCGGCGTGACGGAGATGAGGTCCATCGAAGCATCCCAGTAGGAGTCGATCGTGCCCACGTCCCGCCAGTAAGGTGCGAGATCCTCGTCTCCCGGGACGCGGTTCGTCGAGAAGTCGTACGTATAGAGGCGCCCGCCTCCCGCCAGGAGCGCAGGGATGATCGTCTTGCCGAAATCATGGGAGGTGTCCTGAAGCGCGTCGTGCTCGAGAACGTCGATCAGGACGCCCGCGCGGAAGATGTAATTGCCCATAGACGCGAGCGCGAGCTCGGGCTGTCCGGGCATGGGGCTGGGCACGGTGGGCTTCTCGTGGAAGTTGACGATCCGCCCGTCCGCGGCGACCTCGAGAATGCCGAACCGCGAGGCCTCGGCGATCGGCACGGGAATCGCCGCGATCGTGAGATCGTGCCCACCCTCCTCGTGGGCGAGGAGCATCGGGTTCACGTCCATCATGTAGATGTGGTCGCCGCCGAACACGCAGACGTGATCGGGCTCCTCGTCGAAAATCAGGTCGAGATTCTGGTAGACCGCGTCCGCCGTCCCCCGAAACCAGTGAGGTCCGCGGCGCATCTGGGCCGGCACGGGGTCCACGAACTGGCCGATGTCGGAGCTGAGGCGCCAGGTGCGGATGATGTGCTCGATGAGCGAGTTCGACTTGAACTGCGTCATGACCTTGATCTTCGTGAGGCCGGAGTTGATGCAGTTGTTGAGCGCGAAATCGATGATGCGGTAGCGGCCGCCGAACGGGACGGCGGGTTTCGCGCGATCCCGCGTGAGCGGAAACAGGCGCTCGCCCATCCCGCCGGCGAGGATGATCGAGAGGACGTCGCGATGCTGCAGGATCTTCACGCGGCTCCCGCCTTGAGGTGCCCGGCGATCGTACCGCGTTCCACGTCCCTTTCGTGCGGCGGCGCGCGTCGGGTATCGTAGCGGCGCGGATGGCCACGAAGGATCCCTACGAGGTTCTCGGTGTCGATCGCAAGGCGAGCGAGGCCGAGATCAAGAAGGCGTACCGCCGCCTTGCGCGCAAGCACCATCCGGATGTGAACGCGTCCGACGCGGCCGCGAAGAGAAAGTTCCAGGAGATCGCCGCGGCCTACGAGGTTCTCAAGGATCCGAAGCGCCGGAAGCACTTCGACACGACCGGTGACACCGGAGGCGCGCCCGAAGGCGGCGCTCCGCGTCCCTCCGGCGCCGGACCGTTCGGCGGAGGCAGCCCGTTCGGCGGGACGGCCCGCGGGCCCTCGAGCTTTCGCTGGTCGGGCGATTTCGGCGACCTCTTCTCCGATCTCTTCTCGGGCGCCCGCGCGGGAGGCCCCCGCGGCACCGAGGAAGAGGACGACGACGCCGCGGCCGAGCTCACGATCTCGTTCCGCGATGCCGTCCTCGGCGGGACGATCACGTTGCAGGTGCGATACCCGCGCCGCTGCGCGCGATGCGGCGGGTCGGGCCGGGTGGGCGCCTCGGCCTGTCCCTCGTGTCACGGTGCGGGAGAGGTGGTGTCCAAAGAGCGCCTCTCCGTGCGCATTCCCGCGGGCGTCGCGACCGGCTCGAAAGTGCGCGTGCCGGGCAAGGGCCGGAGCGAAAAGGGCGATCTGTACGTCGCCCTCACCGTCGTCCCGCACCAGTACTTCTCGCGCGAGGGCGACGACATCCTCGCCGAGGTGCCGGTGACCGTCTCCGAGGCGTATCTCGGCGCGGAGATCGACGTCCCGACGATTCACGGGCCCGTGCGGGCGCGCATCCCGCCCGGCACCGCCGGAGGCCAGCGTTTCCGGCTCAAGGGCTACGGCGTGAGGAGCGGGCGCGGGGCGGACGGGGACCACACCTACCGCGTCTCGATCGCGATGCCGGGGCGGCCCACGGAAGAGGGCCGAGCGCTTGCCGCGAAGTTCGCCGGGCTCTACGAGAGGGACCCGCGCGCGAACCTTCCGTCAGGCCTCTAGCCGGGGCGCAGGCCCGCAGGGCCGAGCGGAAGGGAGCGAGCGCAGCGAGCGTGGGAAACCCGCCTGACGGGTTTCCCGGTTACTACTACTGCTTGTCGGACATGTCCCTCACGACCGCGAGCGCCCGGTCGACGGGGAAGTCCGGGCGGGACGGGATCGTGACGACCGTGCTCGATCCGCCGGGGAGGTAAGAGAGGCTCGCGCCCGAGGTCCAGTAGAACGTCGGGATGCCCGCCGGCGAGATGAAGGTGCCCACCTGCGTCTGGAGCGCCAGGTCGATCTGGGTCGGGAGCTGCGTCTCGGCGAACGACCGGCCGATGGGCGTGTGGCCGCGCGCGAACGACGTCCGTTGAGCGGGCGTGAGGCCGTCGGGCGGCACGAGCTTCGGGAGGTTGTCGGGAAACGCGAGGTGGATGACCTGCTGCGTGCGCGTGGCGAGGTTCGCGAAGGACGCGAGCACGCCGCCGTTCGTGCCGGCGTCGCGCTGCAGACCGGGGTGCACGTACGACGACAAGGGGAGGCCCGAGTGGTCGGTCGGGCCGGCGGCGCCGTTCAGCTCGTTGAGATTCCACGCCGTGACGTCGTCGAGACTGAGGCTGCCGTCCTCGATGAAGACCGCGGCGTAACGGGCTTGCGAGGCGCCGGTCTCTTCCCACCACACGATCGAGAGGATCGAACGGCTTTTCGAGACGGTATTGCCTCCGGCGTCGACGTCCGTGTACGTCTGCCGCGTCACGAGAAGCTGCGGGCTCAGCGAAATGTAGTAACCGGGATTCGGCAGGAAGCTGCCTTCGGCCCACGTCCCGTCCCGGCGGATCGCCACGCGCACGTCGCTGAAGAAGCCCTGCTGCCGGGTGTAGACGACGAACACGGTCTGCGTGATGTCTTCGAATTCGATGGACTCTCCGAACTTGTCGTATTTGTCGGTGGTTCCGCTGACGATCTCGGTCTCGGCATTTCCTCCCGGCGGGGTGACGCGCAGCGCGAGGACGGGCTGCGAAGCCAAGGCGGCATCCGTCGTTCCGGCGATGCTGCCGTACGTGGTCTCGTAGACTTCGTAAAGGGTCCCGGTCTTCGCGAGGACGGCCGTCGCGGCGTGGGCGGGTCGCGCGGCCGCGAGCGCGCCCACGGAGAGCACCAAGCCGAGAAGGGCGGCGCGGGCGGCGGCAGACGGGAGTCTCGTGGGCTGGATCACGTCAGCTCCGGAGATTGATGACGTTGCGGAAGTCGAAGACCTCGAGGTACGCGCGGAGGTTCTTGAATTCCGGGTAGAGGTTCGCGAGTCGGTCGAAGTAGCCGCGCGCGGCGTCGTCGTCGCCCGCGAGGTGGCACGTCTCACCGAGGAGGTAGAGGAAGCTCTTCTCCACGGCGGGCTCCCCGCACAGGGGCACGCGCTCGAGGCCGGACTCGCCGAAAAAGCGGGCCTCGGCGTGGCGGTCGCTTTTCAGGTACCCGAAGCACAGGTCGAGGAGCGGGTAGACCGTGTAGCTTCGGGCCTCTTCCCTCTCGAGCGCCTCGAACGCCTCGTGCACGAGGGCGAGGCCCTCGGGAACGCGGTCGAGGGCGATGAGGCAATAGCCGAGGTTGTCGCGCCAGACGGAACGAAAGATGGAGGACACGCCCTCTTGTCCCTCGGTCCTCTCGAGCGCGCGGCGGTAGACCGCGGCTGCTTCCTCGAAGCGGCTGTCGACCGTCAGCAGCATGCCCGACTGGTTGTCGCAGTGCGCGAGGATCGTCTCGTCGCCGAGCGTCTCCGCGTGGCGGCGGGCGATGCGGTTGTAGAAGAGCGCCTTCTCGAAATCGCGGCGCAGCTCGTAGACGCGCGCCGAAGCATGCGCGGCGCGCACGGCCGTCGCGGGACTCGCCGACCGGAGCAGGACGCGCTTGAGCTCGACGAGGACGTCGTCGGCCGGGCCCGCCTCGATCGCGGCGGCGGCGCGACACACGTACATCCAGTCCCCGAAGGCAGGGTCGTCGGTCGCGCGCGCGGCCTCGAGGGCCCGGTCGTAGGCCGAAAGCGCGGCGGGAAACTCGCCCTTCTCGAGCAGGGCGGCCGCTTCCTGGCGGGCAGCTTCGGCGGCGGCGCGGAGGACTTCAGTCATCTCCGTCACCGTCATCGCCGTCGGGCGGCGTCTTGTCGGCCTGCATCCTCTTGAACGCGACGAACGCGCGGACTTCTCGGCGCGAGTCCTCCGGGAGAGCCGCCCAGTCTCGCGCGAGCGGCGCATCGTCGAACAGAGCCGACGGGGCCGACCGCTCGTCGGGTGACTGCGCGCCGGAAGGCCCGGCCTCGGCGGAAGGCTCCTCGAAGAAGTGGCTCATGGACAGCTCGAACACCTGAAGGATCCGGAAGAGAGTGTCGAGTCCGACCTTGTACTCACCGTTTTCCATGCGCGACAGGTCGGATTGCGTCACCCCGATGCGCGCGGCGAGATCCGCCTGGGTCAGATGCCGGCTCTTCCGGATCTGACGGATCTTCTGCCCCACGAGGAGGATCTGGGACGCGCGCGGCACAGCGCTCATGACGGTTCGTCGTCTAAGATAGACCCTCCCGCCCGGGTGTCAAGCGGTTTCGGGCAGGTTTGGAGAACGGCTACCTCGTTGAAGAACAAGCTCTTCCTGCTCTCGGAGCTGCTCCGCAGGGACCTCGCTGCCCGGTACGCCGGAAGCTTCGCGGGCCCCTTCTGGGCGGTCTTGAACCCGGCCATCATCTGCGCCCTGAATGCTTTCGTCTTCGCATACGTCATCCGCCTGAGGCCCCCGGAGGGTTTCGGCGGGACATACGTCGAATTCCTGCTCGCGGGAATCCTGCCGTGGCTCGGCGTGCAAGAGGCCCTGGTGCGGGGGACCACCTCGGTCACCGACCAGGCCCATCTCGTCAAGAAGCTCCGTTTTCCGGTCGCCCTCCTGACGCTCTCCTCGGTCGGGGCGGCCCTCGTGATCCAGACGATCGGCATCGGGCTCCTGACGGGGTTCCTCCTCGTGACGGGCCGCGGCGCGATCCATCCCCTGCTCCTCGTCGCGGCGTTCGCGTTCGAGCTCCTGCTCCTCGCGGGTCCGGCGCTCATCCTGGCGTCGCTCAACCCGTTCTTCCGCGACCTCGCGCAGATCCTCCCGCCGTTCCTCATGATCGCCTTCTACGTCACGCCGATCCTCTACCCCGAGTCGCTCATCCCGGCGTGGGCGGCGCCGGTCCTCGCCGTGAACCCGCTGCGCGACGCCGTCGCGCTCTTTCGCGCGGCCCTCTTCGGGATGCCGCTGCCTCCCTGGCGCCGTCTGGGCGCCGAATCCGCGGCATTCATCGTGCTAGGCTTCGCGGGACGTCAGCTGTACCGCCGGTTGCGGCCGGCGTTCGCCGACCTTCTCTGACCCGAATGCCAGCTCGCCCGCCGGCCGAAGGCCGCCAGGTTCCATGCGTCAATCAGGAGATTCAGGTGAAACCACTCGTTTCCAGTCTCGCGGCCGCCGCTCTCTTCATCGCGACCGGCTGCTCCTCGTCCCAGTCCGCGGGCCCGGCCTCTTCCGCGACGCCGCCTGCCCCCGCGGCCGCTG
Organism: uncultured Acidobacteriota bacterium; assembly: GCA_937888435.1. Taxonomy (GTDB): domain Bacteria; phylum Acidobacteriota; class Thermoanaerobaculia; order UBA5066; family UBA5066; genus Fen-183. The sequence continues at coordinate 4,048 of CALAQS010000048.1, read as the reverse complement.
ATTCGAAGGCCGCGGCCATCGAAAAGCTCATGAGTAAGCACCAGCCGGCGGAGGTGCCGGATGACGGCGCCGCGGTCGAGGCAGGGGCGACCATTGTGACGGACCCCGAGTCCGGAGCGAAGCTCATGCGTATCCCGAAGCGTGCGCCGAACTATGCGAAGAACGGCCGACTCTACAGCTCGATCGTTCCGTTCGATGCCGGGTTGATCCTCCGCGAGGACGCGGAGGCGTGGTACATCGCGGCGCCGCCTCCGATGAAGATCAGGTCGGCCGCCGCCTCGGCGCCCGAAGACCTCCCTGCCATCTATGAAATGCCCGCCGGGGAAGCCGAGACGGTGACGCCCGCGGTCTCCGCGGACACGTTCAGGTTCGAGGAGATCTCGACCGGGCTGCCTCGTTCCGGGATGTGGCGCGACAACTTCACCCTCGCGGACGTGCTCGGGCTGGGACGGCCGCAGATCATCGCCCCGCCGCCTCGTCTCACCGCGGGGTTCCTCCGCATCTACCAGATGGACCGCACCGAAGCCGGGGGCTGGCGCTGGAAGGCGGCGAAGGTCGAGTGGGAGAACCCCGGCCAGATCGCGGCCGCTTACGGCGCGACATCGGTCGCCGATTTCGACGGCGACGGCCGCCTCGACATCGCGTTCGCCGGCCACGGCGTCGGGCCCGCGATCGCCTTCAACAAGGGGGACGGGAAATTCGTGGTCGATCGCCCGCAGGGCCTGCCCCGCCAGATGTCTTCGAGGACCCTCGACGTGGGCGATGTGAACGGGGACGGCCGGCCGGACATCCTCGCGATCTCCGACGAGGGTGAGGACGGTGCGACCGACAGCAAGCCGCGCCAGGAAGGCGATTACCTGCGCGGATTCGACGCCCGGCTCTTCCTCAACGAGAAGGGGTACTTCCGCGAGGTGCACGCGGGCCTTGCGGGCGCGTGCTTCGCCTATACGATGGCCTTGGCCGTGCCGAAAGACGGGCGTCCCTTCTACACGTCGGGCTGCCGCTATTTCGGAAGCCGGGCGAACCTCTACGAGTTCGATCCCGTGAAGGAAGAGTTCTCTTATGTGGGCGGGAAGGTCCTCGAGCTCTTCGCCTATCAGACGGGTGCCGCGGTCGGAACCTACCGCGGAAGGCCGGCCGCGTATTCCTCCTACTTCAAGCGAACGCCCGCGGGCAGCTCGAAGAAGATCGACGGGCAGGGGGTTACGATCTACTACCGTGAAGCGGACGGCACCTGGAAGGCGAAGCGCATCGTGAAGACGCTCCAGTACGACAAGGAATCCCAGGCGATCGCGGTGGCCGACCTCAATGGAGACGGCCTCGACGACGTGGTCTGGGGCGACGAAACCACCAAACGCCTGCGCGTCTTCTTCCAGACGCCGGCGGGCGAGTTCGAAGAGCTCGCGGCCAGCCGCGAGCCGTCGTTCGAGAATCACCCGACGTCCATCCGCATTGCGGACGTCGACGGCGACGGCAAGCCCGACGTCGTCATGATGTACACCTACTTCACGCCCGACGAGACCAAGCTGGGGGGCTTCCGCGTGTTCCGGGGGCTCGCGAAGTGAGCCTGTGAGGTGGACGCGGGACCCGACACCTCCGTATACCGATATGACGCCAACTCATAATTTTCTGGAAAGCCCTTGACATCGAGGAATTTTGTTCCTATCGTTTGCTCAATGTCCGGGAAGGTATCGTGATCTTCAGCCCATTCACTCGCCCTCAGGGCATGACATCTCGATTTCAAATTAATTTCGGGAGGTGATTCAATATCGCGCGCGGCAGGAGCCGAATGTCCCTTTCGAAAAAACTCTGCAATGGCACTCACTCGGATCTAACTGAACGATCGCAATTCTCGGTAGGAGTAAAAATGAAAAAGTTTTCCGTCCTCATCGCCTTGGTGTTGCTCGCGGTAGCGGGCACGGGCTATGCGGTCACCTGCGCGTATGACAACGTGCCGGCGGCGACGCTGCTCGTCCCGTACTGGAAGGTCTCGATGAACGGCGTGAACCCCACGCTTCCGTCGGTGCCCCAGACCGACACGCTCGTGGGGATCGTCAACGTCTCGACGCCGGGCGTCATCGCGCACGTCACGGTGTGGAACAAGTACTCGAGGGCCGTCCTCGACTTCAACGTTCCGCTCACCGGCAAGGACGTCGCGTACTTCAGGATGAGCCAGATCCTCAATGGCAACCTGAACGTGAACGGAAGCCAGCAGACAATTCCGGCCATCTCGCCCGACCCGTGCGGCATCGACCTCTCGGTCCCCGCCTCGCCCGTCTACGCGCCGAGTCTCGGCTTTGGCTCGAACCAGTTCATCCGCTTCTCGAACCCTGAGGCTAACCAAGCGGCCAGCCGCACGGGTGACGCCTGGGCGTCCATCTCGCAGTACGCGAATCCGGCGTACCCTGGCTTCTCGGCGAGGGTGTGGGACTCGCTGGACGAGTCCGGCGACATCACGTTCTCTGACGGAACGACGAATGTCATCGACAGTGACAACCCGGCCTGCGTCAAGCCATCCTCGAGCTCCGACGGAGTATTTTCGGGCAACTTCTCGGGCTACCTGACGATCGACGTCGTCAACTTCTGCACGAACTTCTTCCCGTCCGACCCGCAGACCTACACGTACGACGCGATCGCGACGGCGGGCTGGGGTCCGACGTACACGCCGAACGTCCTCATCGGCGACGTGTTCTTCATCGACAACGCGGCGACCGCCGGCAACATCTCGGGTGACCCGGCCGTTCCGCTCGAGTTCGACTCGCGCCTCATCAGCAACACGGGCGTGAAGACGTTCTACGGCAAATACGTGAACGCGGTGCCGGTTTCGGGCGCCCTCTCGTGCAATGGTGGGCCAAGCGAGTGGAACGGGACACCATGCCCCTTCTATAACAACACCGCCCTGGGCGCTCCGTTCCTGTTCGCGGGCGACGGCCGCGAGCCGCTCGGCGACCGCTACGGCTTCCGCTACTTCTCGAACTCGGTCAGCCAGCTCCAGACCTGGATCACCGTTTGGCGGTCCGACCATTACGCGGACGGCACCAACGACCTTTGCGGGTGGCTGAACGCGACGGCGGCCAACAAGCTCCTTACCGGCTTCAACGACCCCAACCACCAGCTCAACGCGTTCGTGTACGACGACGACGAGAAATCGTACCAGTCGTCGGGCTGCGGCGGCCCCTCGGGCTGCCAGCCCGGTCCCCCGTCGGTGCTGTACGCCTACCTCGAGACGCAGCGCATCAACCTTTCGGCCGGCGCCCTGGCGTTCAACCCCGCGGGTTACGTCGGTGGCTGGGCTGACGTCCAGTTCCGTGCCAAGGGGACTGATCCCACCTCGGCAGCTCTCCTCTACAACCAGGCATGGGTCGGCGTTGAGCACACGTCCCCCGGTGCGTTCGTCAGCGTCGGCTACTCCGCCGCGAACCTGAACAACCAGTTCAACTGCATCCCGGTGACCACTCCGTTCGCGGAAGTGGGCAACAGGCCGTAGCGTAACTTCCGGTAACTCTTTGGAAAGGCGGGTGGTTTCGGCCACCCGCCTTTTTCTTTTTTCCGGAAAGGTCCTCCGGCCGTCAGTCACTACGCAGCAGGGCTTGGCGTGTACGGTGCCAGATGGTTTTCGCGAGCCTTGATTCGGAGCGTAAGCTCAAGCTGGTCAACGTCAAAACCCACCCCTCGGGGTTCCAGATCGGGAAGTAGGGAACACATGAAACACCTGACGGCTCAGAAGGCGAGGCCGCGACAGAGGCCGCTCTTTGCCATTGCCCTCGCCGCGCTCTGTCTTGGGGCGCTGCGGCCTTGGCCGGCCGCGGGTCAGTGCACGCTTCCGGGAGGTCCGACGAGCATCTCGCAGTTCGTGCCGTATCCGCCCGGCGCGCCGCAACCCCTCTCGATCACGATCGGCGGGTTCTTTCCGTACCAGCCGCCCGGCTCGGGTCCGCGGCTCCTCGTGGCCGAACCCTTCGGGTACCAGGTCCTCGACGTCACGAACAGGAGTAACCCGCAGTCGCTCGGTTTCGAGGACTACCGGGTCTCGCCGATCTATCCGGGG
>CALAQS010000047.1 GCA_937888435.1 uncultured Acidobacteriota bacterium | reverse complement strand
TAATCATTCTTACGATTGATTCCTGGATTTGCTCCGGAAAAGACATCGAGAGGCCGTTGAGGTAGAGCCAGTCGGTCGAAAGCCCTTCCGGCTCGACGAAGATCTGGTGGCGCGGCTTCTCCGAAAAACGCACGACCTTGTCCTCGATGGAGGGGCAGTAGCGCGGCCCGCGGCCGACGATCCGGCCCGAATAGAGCGGGGAGTGCGGCAGACTGGCCCGGATGAGGTCGTGCACGGCCTCGTGCGTGTGCGTGAGCCAGCAGTCGACCTGTCTCTGCCGGGGAAAGGTCTCGCCGCGCGACCGGAATGAAAACGCGGTCGGCCGCTCGTCGCCCGGCGCGCGCGCCATCACCGAGAGGTCCACGGTGCCCGCGCGAACGCGCGGCGGGGTCCCGGTCTTCATCCGTCCGAGGCGGAGCCCGAGCGCACGGAGGGCGTCCGACAGAGACCGTGCCGGCGGTTCGTTCCAGCGGCCGGCCTCCCGTTGGACGTCGCCCACGTGGATGAGGCCGCGCAGGAACGTCCCTGTCGTCACGACGGCCGCACGACACGCGAGCGTCGAGCCTTCCTCGAGGATCAGGCCGGCGAGCCGTCCGCCGCGCACGTTGAACCCCGCGGCCGTGCCTTCCGCCACGGCGAGGTTCGGCGCCGCCTCGAGGATCCGCGCCATCTCCGCGGCGTACAGGACTTTGTCGGACTGGCAGCGGAGGCCGCGCACGGCGGTTCCGCGCGAGCCGTTCAGCACCTTGAACTGGATCGCCGTGCGATCCGCGACGAGCCCCATCGCGCCACCCAGCGCGTCGATCTCGCGCACGACCTGTCCTTTTGCGAGACCTCCGACCGCGGGGTTGCAGCTCATGCGCCCGATCGTCGCGCGCTCGCGCGTGAGGAGAAGCGTCTTTTTCCCGAGGCGAGCGGAGGCGAGCGCGGCCTCACAACCGGCATGGCCCCCTCCGACGACGACGACGTCCCACCGCGCTTCCATCCCCGCCACTCTACTTGCCCACGCAGAACGTCGCGAAGATCCGGTCCAGGAGCTCCTCGGTGGCCGTCTCGCCCGTGATCGCCCCCAGCGCCGAGAGCGCCTCGCGCACGTGCACCGCGACGAGCTCCGGCGCGCCGCCAGCGCTGCGTGCAAGCTTCCCCGCCTCGCGCAGGGACGACGCCGCGGACGCCAGGGCCTCGCGGTGCCGCTCGAGGACGAGGAGCTCGCCGTCGGCTTCCACGAGGCCGAGGCGGGCGGCGCAAAGCGCGCGCAGCGCTTCGAGCCCCAGGCCCGTACGCGCCGAAACGAGAACCTCGAAGCAGCCTTCCCGGCGCTCTTCCGCGTTGCCACCCGCGAGATCCGCTTTTGTGCCCACAACCAGAACCGGGGCCGCTCTTCCCTTTCTCAGAAATTCCTCGTCCTCCTCGTTCCTTCCCAAGACAAAATCGACCGCATACAGGACGAGGTCCGCCGTTTCCCCCGCCCGCTCCGCGACGGCGACGCCGACTTTCTCGACCTCGTCCTCCGTCGAACGCAGCCCCGCCGTGTCGAAAAACGTAACCGTCTCGCCGCCGACCTCGCACGTCTCGGAGATCGCGTCGCGCGTCGTGCCGGGCACGCCCGTGACAATGGCGCGATCGCGCCCGACGAGGGCGTTGAAGAGCGTCGACTTCCCTGCGTTCGGCCGCCCGAGGATCGCGACCACCTTGCGCCGGTCTCTCGCGCCGCCCCGTGACGCCGCCGCGACCAGCTCGTCCGCTTCCTGAGCGACGGCTTCGAGCGCGTCCGCGGCGGCGCGCATTCCCACGCCCGGAACGTCCTCGGCGAAGTCCAGCGCGGCCTCGAGTTCCGCAAGGACGTCGAGCGTCCTTTCGCGCGCCGCCGACACCCGCCGCGACAGCTCTCCCTCCACGAGCGAGAGCGCCCGCCGCGCCGTGCCCAGGCTCTCCGCCCGCGCGAGAGCGGCGAGGCCCTCGGCCTCGGCGAGATCCAGCTTGCCGTTCGCAAGGGCGCGCCGCGTGAACTCGCCCCGCCCCGCCGGCCTCGCCCCCGCCGCCCGTGCCGCCGCGAGGAGCCCCGCCACGATCGCGGGCGACCCGTGGCAGAGGAACTCCACGACCTCCTCGCCCGTGGCCGAGTGCGGCGCCGGAAAGAACAGCACAAGCGCGCGGTCCAGCGGCCGGCCGTCCTCCCCCACGAGGCGGTGCAACGCCGCCTCGCGCGGTCGTGGCTCGTCCGCCAGGTGCGGCGCGATCCGACGTGCGACCGCAAGCGTCAGGCCGGGAGGACCCGTCAGCCTGACGACCGCGAGCGCCGAGACGCCCGGAGGCGTCGCCGGGGCGACGACGACGTCGCCTCCGCGGTCCGGGTCGGCCACGAGGCGCGCCATGGGCCGAGCTCCGCCCCGCGGGGCGTCAGGACGCCTTCGGCTTCATCGAGGCCGGGCCGAGGTCGGTGAACCGGTTCAGGAGCATCTGCTGCCCGATCGTGAGGACGTTCTGCATGAGCCAGTAGAGAACGAGACCCGACGGCACGTCCTTGAAGAGAAAGCCCATGACGAGCGGCATGATGTTCTGAACCTTCCGCATCGTGGGGTCGCCACCCGTCGGCGTCATCTGCTGCTGGAGCCACATGGTCGCCGTCATGAGGATCGGCGTGACGTAGTACGGGTCTTTCGCCGAGAGGTCCGTGATCCACAGCATGAACGGCGCGTGGCGCAGCTCGATCGAGTGCGCGAGCAGGTTGTAGAACGCGATGAGGATCGGCATCTGCAGGAGGAGCGGCAGACACCCGCCGGCGGGGTTGACGCCCTCCTGCTTGTAGAGGGCCATCATCTCCTCGTTCATCCTGGTGCGCGCCTGCGCGTCCTGCTTGACCTTTCCCGACCACTTCGCGCGAATCGTCTCCACCTTCGGCTGCAGCACGCTCATCTTCTTCATCGAGACGAGCTGCTTGTGGGTGAGCGGGAAGAGGAGGATCTTGATGATGACCGTGATGACGAGGATCGCGACGCCCCAGTTTCCGACGACCTTGTGAATGGCTTTGAGGCCCCAGAGAAGCGGCTTCACGAGAATCGCGTACCACCCGTAGTTGATGAGGCGGTCCATGCCGGGGCGCGTCTTCTCGAGGACGTCGAGCTCCTTCGGGCCGAGAAAGACATCCGTCGCGACGACGTTCGGCGCCGACAGGACGACTTCGCTCTCGGCGTCGGCCGCCGCGGGCTTGCCTTCGGCCGCTGGCGGCGCCGCGAGCGCCACGGGCCGCAAGGTCACGGCTGCGGTCCCCGACGGGAGAAACGCGGTGAGGAAGTAATTGTCTTCGATGCCCGCGGCCACGAGACCCGCCCCCTTGGGCAGGGGCTCCTTGAGAGCGTCATTGGCCTTGCGGTCGACCGAGGCCGACGCGGAGAGCGTGACGGTCGCCCCCGGTTTCGTATAGCGGCTCGCGAGCTCCTCCTGGGACGGATTGCCGATTCCGGGCCCGAGAACGAGCCCGACCGCGGCGCCGGGAGCTCCTTCGCGCTCGGCCTTCACGGCGACGACGTACGAATCCCTGAAGACGTACGTGCGGACGAGCCCTTCTCCGGTCGCCTCGCGGTATCGGAAGCGCACCGAGGTGACGCCGTTCCCGGTCTCCTTCTCCACGGTGAAGTGCGCCTTCTGGGCCCGCGCGAGGAAGGGATCCGCCGGATCGAGCGTGAGCGTCGCGCCCGGAAATGGCGGCCCCTGCCGCACGAGGTCGAGCGCTTTTCCGGTGCCGTCCCGGTGATGCGTCAGGACGAACGACTTCAGGGCTCCCCCCTCGTTCGAAAGGCGCGCTGTGTACAGCGGGCTCCGCACCTCGACCAGCTCCTCGGCGCCCGCGGACACCGGAACGGCGCTCTCGCGGGCCGCCTGCGCTGCCGGCCCGGGCACGGAGGTCTGCGTCGCCGGGGCCGCCGTCGTCGCGCTCGGCGCCGCCGCGGGCGCGGTCGCAGCGAGCCGTGCGGCGGGCGCGGTCGACTTCGGCGGCGGGAACAGAACCGTCCAGCCGATCAGGACGGCGGCCGAGAGCGCGAAAGCGAGAACGAGGCGCTTCGTTTCCAAGGGATCTCCTCTGCTTCAGGGAACCGGGTCGGGGCCGCCCGCGTGGAACGGGTGGCAGCGGGCGAGTCGCCGCGCCGCCAACGCGAGGCCTCGCCAAACGCCGTGGCGAGTGACCGCCTCGCGCGCGTACTCCGAGCACGTGGGGGTGAACCGGCACGCCGGCGGGAGCAGGGGCGACACGAAGCGTTTGTAGGCGCCGAGAATCCCCGCGAAGGCGCGGGCGGGCGCGATCGAAAGCGTATTCATTTCTCCACGTTCGCCGCGGCGCGCGCCAGAAGCGCGGTCGCCTCCGAAGAGAGGGCCGCGAAGGGAGCGCGGGTCGCCTGCTCCGAGATGTTCACGATGAGGTCCACGCTGACCTCGGGCGCGGTCGCGGCCCAGCGTCGGAAGATCTCGCGCATGCGGCGGCGGGCGCGGTTTCGAACCACCGCTCCACCCACCTTGCGCGTCGCCGTGAGGCCGAGCCGGAGCCCGCCCTCGGCCCGGGGCCTCGCGAAGACGACGACGAGGCGGCCGTGCTGTTTGGCGCCGTCCTCATACGCTGCGCGAAAATCCCGGCGCGCCCCGACGCGGCACGTCCGCGGGAACGCTTCGCCCCTCGGACGGCGGGAGGCGTTATTGGCCCGTGCGTGCATGGCTACGGCCGGACGCCGCATCCGCCTCTTCGGTGAGGGAAGACGCGGATACCCGGGTGCCGCCTCCGCTCAGGCGGAGACGCGCTTGCGCCCTTTCGCCCGCCGGCGGGCGAGAACGGCCCGGCCCGCCTTGGTCCTCATCCGGACCAGAAACCCATGGGTCCTGCTCCGGTGGCGATTGTTGGGCTGGAACGTGCGTTTGCTCTTGGCCATGGTGCGCGGGCCCTCCGACGGGGGAACGGGATTCTCCGGGCTTCTGTCGATCCTGTCAACCGCAAGACCCTTTTCCGCCCGGAAGGGCGCTGATACCATCCCCGTCCCCCGCAAACCCGGTTTTGCACAGCGGTGGAGATCCTGTGGAAAAGCAGACGACCTGGGCCAAGATCCTGGAGCACCTGAAAACGCGCGTGGACGAGCGCGAGTTCGACTCGTGGTTCCGGGACTCGCGGCAGAAGTCCGAGTCTCCCGAGGCCATCTTCGTTCAGGTGCGCACCCCCCTCTTCGTGGACTACATCCCCGAGGCGTATGCCCTGCAGATCGCCGAGGCCGCCCGCCTCGCGGGCGCCGGCAACCGGGAAATCCGCTTTGGCGCGGACGGGGAGTACCGGTCCGCGGTCAACCCGCAGAAGGTCCCCACGGAGCCCCGTCGTCGGGCTGGTGGCCTGAATCCCGCGTACACGTTCGAGCACTTCGTGACGGGCGAGTCCAACCGCCTCGCCCACGCCGCCGCCCTGCGTGTCGCGGACCAGACGTCGCGGCAGTACAACCCTCTTTTCGTCTGCGGCGGAACGGGGCTCGGCAAGACGCACCTCATGCAGGCCATCGGGCACCGCCGCCTCTCGCGGCGACCCGGCGAAAAGGTGATCTACCTGACGTCCGAGAACTTCGTGAACGAGGTCGTGCTCGGCGTGCGGTTCAACAAGATGGAAAGTCTGCGGCAGCGCTTCCGGGCCGCCGACATTCTTCTGCTCGATGACGTGCAGTTCGTCGTCGGGAAAGAGGCCTCGGAGAACGAGCTCTTTCACACGTTCAACGCGCTGTATGACGAAGGCAATCAGATCGTCTTTTCCTCTGACGTTCCGCCGCGCGAGATTCCCGGCCTGACCGACCGCCTGAAGAGTCGGTTCGAGGGCGGCCTCATCGTGGACATTCAGCTACCCGACTTCGAGACGAAGGTCGCGATCCTCCGCCAGAAGGCCGAGGCGAGCCAGGTCGTCCTCGAGGACGACGTCGCCTTCTTCCTCGCCGGCAAGATCAAGTCGTCGATTCGCGAGTTGGAGGGATACTTCAACCGTGTCGTCGTGTTCGCCTCTCTCAAGGGCGAGGCGATCTCTCTCGATCTCGGCCGGGAAGCCCTGCGGGACGTCTTTCGCGCCGAAGAACACGCGACTACGCCCGCCGACATTCTGAAGCTCGTCGGCGCGCACTATGGCCTCAAGCCTGCCGAGCTCCGTGCACGCACGAAGCGCGGACCGATCGTTTTTGCGCGGCAGGTGACGATGTACGTCCTCAAGGAAACGACCGGGCTCTCCCTGCCCGAGATCGGTCGCCTCTTTTCCGACAAGCACCACACGACGGCTCTCCACGCCATCCGGAAGATCGCGGCCCTGCGAGAGGAAGATCCCGAGTTGGACCGTCTTCTCGCCGGTTTTCTGGCGCAGTTTCGCTGAGATTTCCACCTCTTTTTCCTCTCCTCTGTGTCGCGGCGCCCGGCAGCGATGAAAAAGTCCCCTTCGGCCGTTTTGGAGAACCTTCTTTACACAGAGGAACCGAGAGAGATTCACAGGAGAACAGCCTGTTAACTGATTGAAATTAAGTCTCTTAGTAAAGAATGCACTTTTTGGACCGGCCTACTTCTTCTGCTACTTTCGAGAGTCTATGAATGATAGAATTTAAGATCTAAGGAGACGTCGTGGAGTTAACACTTCCGGCCTCGATTCTGGCCCGCGAACTGAGCCTGATTCAGGGCGTCGTCGAGAAGCGGACGACGCATCAAATCCTCACGAACGTACTTCTCGAGGCCAAGGGCGAGACGCTCACGCTCACGGCAACAGACCTCGACACGACGCTCGTGTCCGAGATCGCCCCGGTTGTGTTGAAAAGCACCGGCGCGGTAACGGCGCCCGCGCGGCGTCTATACGACGTGGTGCGCGAGTTGCCGCCGAACGCAGACCTGAAGCTCAAGGTGCTCGAGAACAACCACGTTTCTCTCGAGTGCAAGGAGCCGAAGCTCAGAATCCGCCTTAACGGTCTTCCCGCCGGGGATTATCCGACCCGGCCCGAGCCCGCGGGAGGCCCAACACTTACACTCTCGTTCGGCGCCCTGCGCCGGATGGTCGACAAGGTGCGGTTCGCCGTCTCCACCGAGGAGATGAGGCTTCAGCTCCAGGGCGCGCTTCTCAAGACGAAGGGAGGAATCGTCGAGATGGTCGCCACGGACGGGCACCGGCTGGCGCTAGTGGAAGTTGAAGGCGCGCAGGCGGAAGCCGGCTTCGAGCCGGTCCTCGTCTCCAAGAAAATTCTCGACGAGCTGGGAAAGCTCGATGCCGGCGATGACGCTCCAGTTACGATCGTACGCGGCACGAATCACATCGGCTTCTCGGTGGGCAACCGAAGGCTTTATTCGAAGCTGGACGAGCGGCGCTTCCCGGATTACGAAAAGGTTATCAGCAAGGAGAACGACAAGAAGGCGGTCGTGCCCCGCGAGGAGCTTCTGGGGGCCGTCCGGAGGATCGCCCTCCTGTCGGGCGACCGGATGAAGGCGGTGAGTATCGCCTTTCAGAAGGACGCCCTCATCGTCTCGTCGGAAAGCCAGGAAGTGGGCGACGGGTCCCAGGAAATTGCCATCGCATACGACCAGGCCCCGGTCATGCTCCGCCTGAACGCGCGATACCTCGAGCAATTTCTCGAAGCGGCCGAAACGAAGGACGTTCACCTCTTCGTGAAAGACGAGCAGGCGCAGTGCCAGGGCCGCCCCGCGGAGCCCCTGGGGGGTATCCGAAACTATCTCTACGTCGTGATGCCGATGAGGATGTAGTCGGCCGCGTGGAGATTCTCACTCTCTCTACCGACGGGTTCCGGAACCTGGCAAACGGCCGGGTGGAGCTGCACCCGCGCGTGAACCTCATCGTCGGGGACAACGGGCAGGGCAAGACGAACCTCCTCGAGGCGCTCGCGCTCGTCTCGGGCCGGCCCTCGTTCCGGACGCACGACCTGGCCGAGACGCGGCAGCACCTCGCAGCCCGGGCCGTCGTCTCGGTCCGGCTGAGGGACGAGGGCGGCGCCCCGAGGAACGTCACGACGCTCGGGTTCGTCCACGCTAGCGGCGCGCGCGAGCAATACCGGGACGGCAAGCGCGTCCCGCGCCTGACCGCGGCCCGCAGCCTCCCGGCGGTGTTCCTGACGGCGCGCGATCTGTCTCGCCTCTCGGGGCCCCCGGCGGAGCGCCGCCGGGCGCTGGACCGGGCCGCTCTCGCCCGGAGGCCCGAGCACGCGCGCGCGCTGCTGGCGTATGAGCGCGCCCGGGCGGCCAAGACGCGCCTGCTCTCGCTCGGCGCGCGGTTTGACGCGGACGAGCTCGCCGTCTATGAGGCCGCGCTCGCGGAGGCGGGCGGGCTCGTGGCGGTCGCGCGCCGCGAGGCTCGCGCGAGCCTCGAACGGGAAATCGTCCGCCACGCGGACGACCTCGGGACCCCGTTTCGCAACATCTCGCTCGAGCTCGTGAGCGACCTGCCGGCGAGCGGCGACGCGCGCGAGATGGGGGGGGCGCTCGAGGCCCTTTTGCGCGGACGGAAAAGCGAAGAGCGGCGCGCCCAGCGATGCCTCGTCGGACCGCATCGAGACGACGTCCTGCTCCGGGCCGACGGCGTCGTCGTGGCGAGCCGGGCCTCCTCGGGAGAGACGCGGACGTTTCTGCTCGCGTGGACGCTCGCGGAGATGTCCATGCTCGCGGGCGGCGAAAGGCGCGCTCCCCTCCTCGCGTTCGACGACTTCGATTCCGAATGGGACCCGCGGGTTCTCGGCGCGTTTGCCGAGGCGCTGCCGGAGGAGGGCCAGGTGTGTCTGACGTCGGCCCGGCCCGAGGCCGTGCGCGGCCTGCCGCTCCCCGCGGGATCGATCTACCGGATGGCCGCCGGGAGGCTCGCCCGCGAGGGAATCCTGGGGGCCGGGCGGAGCCCCGAAAACCGCGCGGCGGCGGGGGGGCCGAGATGAGCGAGCGCCGCGAGAGCCCGGCCGTGGACGAGACGTTCCCTCCGCTTCGGCCCACGCACGCGGGCGCCGAGGACTACGGCACGAGCTCGATCAAGCTCCTCAAGGGGCTCGAGGCCGTGCGCAAGCGCCCCGGAATGTACATCGGGAACACCGACGACATCTCGGGTCTTCACCACATGGTCACCGAGCTCGTGGACAACGCGATCGACGAGGCCCAGGCCGGGTACTGCGACACGATCTCCGTCGTCGTCCACGCGGACGACTCGGTCACCGTCGAAGACAACGGGCGCGGGATCCCCGTCGGGCCCCATCCGGTGCTCGGGCGCGAGACGCTGGAGATCATCCTGATGGACCTCCACTCGGGCGGCAAGTTCGACGACAACGCGTACAAGGTCTCGGGCGGCCTCCATGGCGTGGGGCTTTCCGTCGTCAACGCGCTGGCGGGATCGCTCGAGGTCGAGATCAAAAGGGAAGGCAGAGTCTTCCAGCAGAACTACGCCAAAGGCGTCCCGCTCGAGTCGATCCGTGAGGTTGGCAAGACGGCCAAGACCGGCACGAAGATCACGTACAAGGCCGATCCGGAGATTTTCTCCGTCACGAGCTACAACTTCGACGTCCTCTCGCAGCGGCTGAGGGAGCTCGCGTTCCTGAACCCCGGCGTCGCGATCGACATTCTCGACGAGCGCGACCCGAAGGGCGAGAAAAAACACCAGTTCCGGTACGACGGCGGCATCCGCTCGTTCGTCGAGCACCTCAACAAGAACAAGCAGCCGCTGCACGAATCGGTCATCACGTTCTCCGACGTGAAGGATCCGAGCGGCAACGCCGCCGTGGACGCGAAAAAAGAGCGCCTGGACGTCGCGCTCCAGTGGAACGAGGGCTACACCGAGCAGATCTTCTGCTTCACGAACACGATCTCGAACAAGGACGGCGGCACGCACCTCGAAGGCCTGAAGACGGCGCTCACCCGCGCGATCCAGAAGTATGCCGAAGGCGCCGGCCTCACGAAGAACCTAAAGGACACGACGCTCTCGGGCGACGACTGCCGCGAAGGGCTCACGGCCGTCGTGTCGCTGAAGATCCGCGACCCGAAGTTCTCCTCGCAGACGAAGGAGAAGCTCGTTTCGCAGGAAGCGAAGACCTGGACGCAAACGGTCACCTACGAGAAGCTCTCGAGCTTTTTCGAGGAGAACCCGAAGGTCGCGCGCCGCATCGTCGAGAAGATCGTGGACGCGGCACGGGCGCGCGAGGCCGCCCGCAAGGCGCGCGAGCTCGTGAGGCGCAAGGGCGCGCTCGACGGAGCGGGGCTTCCCGGAAAGCTCGCGGACTGCCAGGAAGGGGATCCCGCGCTTTCGGAGATCTTCATCGTGGAGGGCGACTCGGCCGGCGGTTCGGCCAAGCAGGGGCGTGACCGGCGCACGCAGGCGATCCTCCCGCTCAAGGGCAAGATCCTGAACGTCGAGAAGGCGCGCTTCGACAAGATGCTGGCCTTCGCCGAGATCCGCTCGCTCATCCTCGCTCTCGGCGCCGGCATCGGAGAAGATTTCGATTCGGACAAGATCCGGTACCACAAGATCGTCCTCATGACGGACGCCGACGTGGACGGCAGCCACATCCGCACGCTCCTTCTCACGTTTTTCTTCCGGCAGATGCGGACGGCGATCGAGCGCGGCTATCTCTACATCGCGCAGCCGCCGCTCTTCCGCGCCGTCGAGGGAAAGAAGGAAGTCTTCCTGAAGGACGAGAAGGAATACGCCCGCTTTCTCCTCGCCCGCATCGGAGACGACCGCGCGCTCACGGCCGAGCCCTCCGAGCGCACGCTCTCGGGGAGCGCGCTCATGGCGCTCGTGACGGGACTGCAGGACTGGCGCGCGCTCGTCTCGCGCCTCGCGGTCCGGGGCTTCCCGGAAGCGCTCGTGAGGACGCTCGTCAAGCAGAAGCTCACCGAGCCCGGCGCCCTCAAAGACCGCGCGCGCCTCGAGCGCGCCGCGCACGAGTTCGCGGCCGTCGTCGAGTCCTTCGCGATCGTGAAGGACGAGGAGCACGACGGCTTTGCCGTGCACGTGACGCAGGCCGTGAACGGGGTCACGAAGACGGGAATCGTGGACGCGGCTTTCCTCTCTGGGTACGAGATGAAGCGCGCCGTCGACCTCGCCTCCACGCTGGACGGATTCCTCGATGGACCGTACCGCCTCCGCACGAACGGGAACGGCGACGAGCGGGGCCTCGCGACGCTCGGCGAGGCCGTCGACGCCGTCCTCGAGAGCGCGAAAAAGGGCCTCACGGTCAACCGCTACAAGGGCCTCGGCGAGATGAACCCCGAGACGCTCTGGGAGACGACGATGAACCCGGCGACACGCCGGCTCCTCCAGGTTCGCGTGGAGGACGCCGTCGAGGCCGACTCGATCTTCACGATCCTCATGGGCGACGCCGTCGAGCCGCGGCGCGAGTTCATCGAGACTAACGCGCTCAACGTGTCGAATCTGGACATTTGAGTTGTTAGCCGATGACCCACCCGAGATTCTCGCGTGACTGACGATGCCGTGAAGCCGCCTGCGCCCCCCGCCCCGCCCGAGGTCGTGGGTGGGGGGGGCGGGGCGGGGGGCGAGAAGATCCCCGTCTCGATCGAGGAGGAGATCCGGCGGAGCTATCTCGATTACGCGATGTCCGTCATCGTCGGGCGCGCGCTGCCCGACGTGCGCGACGGCCTCAAGCCCGTCCACCGCCGCGTGCTCTTCGGCATGTGGGAACAGGGCAACCGCCACAACCGGCCCTACCGCAAGTCCGCCCGCATCGTGGGCGACGTCCTCGGCAAGTACCACCCGCACGGAGATCTTCCCGTCTACGACTCGGTCGTGCGGATGGCGCAGGACTTTTCCATGAGCGAACCGCTCGTGGACGGACAGGGCAACTTCGGCTCGGTGGACGGCGACGCGCCGGCGGCCATGCGCTACACCGAGATCCGGCTCACGCGCCTCGCCGAAGAAATGCTCGGCGACGACATCGACAAAGAGACCGTCGACTGGACGCTGAACTACGACGGCTCGCTCCAGGAGCCGACCGTCCTGCCCTTGAGGTTCCCGAATCTCCTGGTGAACGGCTCCGAGGGCATCGCCGTCGGCATGGCGACGAAGATCGCGCCGCACAACCTCGCCGAGGCCTGCGCCGCCGCGATCGTTCTCCTGGACGACCCGAAGGCCGAGCTCGCCCGGCTCGTCGAGGTGATCCCCGGGCCCGACTTTCCGACGGGCGGAATCATTCTCGGCCGGCAGGGCATCGTGGACGCCTACAAGACGGGCCGCGGCATTCTGCAGGTTCGCGGGCGCACGGAGATCGAGAAGACGAAGAAGGGCGACCGCGAGTCGATCGTCGTCACCGAGCTGCCGTACCAGGTCAACAAGGCGCGACTCATCGAGCAGATCGCGGGTCTCGTCAACGACAAGAGGATCGAGGGCATCTCGGCGATCCGCGACGAGTCCGACCGGGACGGCATGCGGATGGTCGTGGACGTGAAGCGCGACGCCATTGCGCAGGTCGTCCTGAACCAGCTCCTCGCGGCGACCCCGCTGCAGTCCTCGTTCGGGATCAACGCGCTCGCGATCGTGGACGGGCAGCCGCGCGTCCTGCCTCTCAAGGACGTGCTCCGGCACTTCCTCGACCACCGCCGCCAGGTCGTCGTGCGCCGCACGCTTTACGATCTCAAGAAGGCCGAGGAGCGTGCGCACCTGCTGCTCGGCCTCTCGATCGCGCTCGCGAACCTGGACCAGGTCATCGCGATCATCCGGAAAAGCGTGGACCCCGAGGAGGCCAAGAGGCGCCTCACGCAGGAGATCTCGATCCCGAAAGCCGCGCTGGAGAATTTCCTCGGCGCCCTGAGCCTCGACGCCTTCGCCGCCGTGCGAAGCGACGACGGCCTGTTACGCCTCGACGCGACGCAGGCGCAGGCGATTCTCGACATGCGCCTCCAGCGCCTCACGGGTCTCGAGCGCGAGAAGATCATCGCCGAGCTCCGGGAGGTTCTCGCGACGATCGCGGACCTGAAGGACATTCTCGCGAAAAGCGAGCGCGTCTCGGCGATCATTCGCGCCGAGCTTTCGGGAATCCGCGAAGTTTACGGCCGCCCGCGGCGCACCGAAATCGTTGCCGAGGCGGGCGACTTCGCCGCCGAGGACCTCATCGCCGAGGAGGAGGTCGTCCTCACGATCAGCCGCGGCGGTTACGCGAAGAGGACGCCTCTCTCGATCTACCGCGCGCAGAAACGCGGCGGCAAGGGCCGGATGGGGGCGCAGACGAAGGAAGAGGACGTCGTCGAGCACCTGTTCGTCGGCTCCACGCACGACTACCTCCTCGCGTTCACGAACAAGGGGCGGGTCCACTGGGTGAAGCTCTACGACGTGCCTTCCGGCGGGCCCGCGACGCGAGGGAAGGCGCTCGTGAATCTTCTCGCGCTCGGAGAGGGGGAGCGCATGGCCGCGATGGCGACGACGCGTACGTTTCCCGACGACCTGTATCTCCTGTTCGCGACGAAGCGCGGCCTCGTCAAGAAGACCGTGCTCTCGGCCTACGGAAACCCGCGCGAGAAGGGCATCATCGCGATCAAGCTGGACGACGATGACGAGCTGCTCTCGGCACAGATCACGGACGGCACGCGACAGGTTTTCCTCGGCACGCGTCGCGGGATGGGGATCAAGTTTTCCGAGACCGACGCGCGGCCCATGGGGCGAGACACGACGGGCGTCAAGGGGATCGAGCTGAAGGGGGACGACGTCGTCGTCGAGATGGACCTCGTCGAGGAGACGGGCACGCTCCTCGCGGTCACCGAGAAGGGCTTCGGCAAGCGGACGGACGTCGCCGAGTACCGCCACCAGGCACGCGGCGGCTCGGGCGTCATCAACGTGAGGGTCACCGAGAAGAACGGCCCGGTCGTCGGGATCTCGTCCGTGACGGAAGGGGACCATCTCCTCGTCATCACGGAGCAGGGCATCCTCATCCGCCTCGCGGTCGCCGACGTGAGGGAGACGGGCCGCGCGGCGATGGGCGTGAAGCTCATCGACCTCGCCGAGGGAGACCGAGTCGTCGCCGTGGCGAAACTGGCCGAGCGCGACGAGGAGTCCGAGAACGGCACGGCCGGCCCGACGGCGCCCGCACCCGCCGCCTGACGAACCTCGGACGAGTACACTCCCTGGCTTCCATGCGTTTCTTCCTCGACACCGCCGACCCCGAAGAGGCCCGCCGCGTGCGCGACTGGGGCTTTTTGGACGGGATTCTCCTCAGGCCCGAGTCCGCCGAGATGAGCGGACGCGACGCGCGGCGCGTCCTCGCCGACCTCGCGCAGGTGGGGGACGGGCCGGTGATCGCGACCCTCGCCGCCGGCGACCCGAAGGCGATGTACAAAGAGGCCCGCGAGCTCCACAAGCACGGGAAAAACGTCGTCCTGCGCGTGCCGATGACGCGCGAAGGCCTCCGCGTCGTCCGGCTCCTCGGCGACGAGCAGATCGCCACCGACGTGGGCCTCGTCTTCACGGCCATGCAGGCCCTTCTCGCCGCGCGAGCGGGCGGTGCGTACGTCTCGCCCTCCGTCGGCGAACTGGACGACGCCGGCCAGATCGGAATGGACGTCGTCGAGTCCATCGTCCGCGTTTTCGACAACTACGGTCTCGAAACACAGATCTGCGTGCAGGGCATCCAGAACCCGATACACGTCCTCGACGCGGCGGCCCTGGGAGCGGATGTCGCTACGCTCCCGTTCGCAGTGTTAGACAGGCTCTTCGAGCATCCGTTGACGGCGCGCGGCGTCGCGTCTCTGAGAAGCCCGCAATCCGACGGCCCGAGGCGGATCCATTGATCTCCCGTGAGCGCGCCGTGGACCTCTCGCACCGCATGATCGAACGCCTCGCGAAAACGCCCGGCCTCGCGCTCGCGGGCGAGCGCGAGTACGTGCGGAACCATCTCCTCCAGGCGCTCCTTTCGTGGGACAAGGAGAACGAGCGCCTCTCGAGCGAGACGGAGAAGAAGCTTCTGGCGAGGGGGCGGCGCGTCGTCGAGGGCTCGCGCGAGTGGGATCTGCTTTTCGCCGAGGAAATGGAGCGCGCCTATGCCGCGCTGCTCTCCCGCGGCGAATGAGCGCGGTCGGAATCCATTTGCTCTTGGTTGGCCTCGGTATGGGACCGATTTGACCTTGGTCTAGGCCAAGGACAACATCGCGGCATGGCGAGGAACGCGCTCGATGCTGCCGCGCCCATACGCGTGCCGCTCTACCGGACGATTGCGGACGCCATCATCCGCGACATCCGCCGCGGCCGGCACCTCGAGGGAGAGCGTCTGCCGGCGTCGCGCGACCTCGCGCGGGCGCTCGAGGTAAACCGGGCGACCGTGCATCAGGCCCTGCAGCTCCTCAAGGGCGAGGGCTGGATCGAGACGAACAAAGGCGGGGGAACCCGGGTCGCACGCCGCTCCAGCGCTTTTCCCGTGCTCGGCCCCGCACCCGCGTGGGACCGCATCGCATCGTCGCTTCTCACCCGCATTCTTTCCGAGCCTCCGGTCACGGAGCCGGTCTCGGTGCCGTACGACCTTTCGCGCCTCGCGCCGGACGAGCGGGACTTTCCGGCTGCTGCCTTCGCGGCGCTTCTCGCCGACGTAGCGCGCGACGGCTCGCTCCTCGCGTATGGCTCTCCGTTCGGCTACCGCCCGCTCCGCGAGACGCTCGCCGAGCGCCTCGTCAAGCGCGGAATACCGGCCGACCCGGACGCGCTCCTCATCGTGAACGGGGCGCAGCAGGGGCTCGACCTCATCACGCGCGCGCTCGTGGATCCGGGCGACCCGGTCGTCGTCGAGACGCCGTCGTACGCGGGGGCGCTTTCGCTCTTTCGGGCGCACCGGGCACGGCTCGTGGGCGTGCCGCTGGACGGCGCAGGTCTCGCGCTGGCCGCGTTCGAGCGCGCGCTCCTCGAAAAACCGAAGTTCGCCTACACGATTCCGGATTTTCAGAACCCCACAGGTCTCCTTTTTTCTCCTGCCCGCCGCGCGGAGATCGTCGAGCGCGCGGCCGCGGCGGGCGTCCTCCTCGTCGAGGACGCGTTCGACGCCGACCTTCTCGTCGAGGGCGCACTGCCGCAGCCGCTCGCGGCGCTCGCGCCCGCGCACGTGGTCCACCTCGGTACGATCTCCAAGGCGCTCTTCCCGGGCGTGCGGGTCGGGTGGATCTCAGGGCCGAAGGAATTCGTCCATCGGCTCGCGGCGCTCAAGCGCGTCGGAGAGCTGACGTCCCCGCCGGTCCTGCAGGCGGCCCTGAACCTCTTTCTCGTCAGGGGCGACTACGACCGGCATCTTGCGAAGATGAGGGGCCGCCTGAAACACCGCCTCGCGCTCGCCCACCGCACGCTCGTGAACCGGTTTCCGATCGGGACGCGGGTCGAGCGGCCCTCCGGAGGCTACGTGCTCTGGGCCGAGCTTCCTCCCGGCGTGTCGGGCCGCGCTCTCGCCGCAGCGGCACGTGAGAAGGGCGTCCTTCTCTCGGCGGGCGCGGAGTTTTTGGCCGACCAGTCCGACGTGCCCGCGATCCGGATCTCCGTCGCGCGCGGGTCCGCTTCAGACCTCGAGAAGGCCCTCGAAATCGCGGGCGCGGCGGCGCGCGACCTCGCCCGGCAGGCCGCACGCCGGCAAAAGAGTCCCGCGCGCGAAGTCCGCGAAGCGGCGCAGGCCGCCGAAGCAGCTCTCATCCAGATTTGAGGAAGAACGCAGGTCAAATCCTCGAAAGGGTTCTCAACATGACGCCCATCAGCGGATTCCAGCTCACCTCACCCTTTGCGTCCGACGAATTCCGCGTGAAAGTCGGCCTCGCCGAGATGCTCAAGGGCGGCGTCATCATGGACGTCGTCGATGCCGACCAGGCGAAGCTCGCCGAGGACGCCGGCGCCGCCGCGGTCATGGCGCTCGAGCGCGTGCCGGCCGACATCCGCCGCGATGGCGGCGTGGCGCGGATGTCTCCCGTCGCAAAGATCCGCGAGATCGAGTCGGCCGTGTCGATTCCCGTGATGGCGAAATGCCGGATCGGCCATCTGGCCGAAGCGAGGATCCTCGAATCCCTCGAGGTGGATTTTATCGACGAGTCCGAGGTGTTGACGCCAGCCGATGGCGAGAACCACGTCTACAAGCACGACTACAAGGTGCCTTTCGTATGCGGCTGCCGGAATCTCGGCGAGGCGCTCCGGCGCATCGGCGAGGGCGCGGCGATGATCCGGACGAAGGGCGAGGCCGGTACGGGCGACATCGTCCACGCGGTGAAGCACCTCCGCGAAGTCACGCGACAGATCAAGGCGCTCACGCTCCTCACGAAGGACGAATGGATGGCCGCGGCGAAGAATCTCGGGGCTCCGTTCGAGCTCGTCGCGTGGGTCGCCACCTACGGGCGCCTTCCCGTTCCGAATTTCGCCGCCGGCGGCATCGCCACGCCCGCGGACGCGGCGCTCTGCCGCATGTTGGGTGCCGAAGCGGTGTTCGTGGGCTCGGGCATCTTCAAGTCGTCCGATCCGGCGAAGCGCGCGCGCGCCATCGTCGAGGCGACGACGCATTTCCAGGACCCGGCGCGAATCGTGAAGGCGTCCGAGGACCTCGGCGAGGGCATGAAGGGCATCGAGGCCGCGAAACTCACCGAAGCCGAGCAGCTCCAGACCCGCGGCTGGTAGGCGGTGATCGGGGTCCTCGCTCTCCAGGGCGATTTCGAGGCGCACGTCGACGCACTCCGGCGGGCGGGTGTCGCAGCGCGGGAGGTCCGCGGGGCGGACGAGATCCTGGATTCGCGGGGCCTCGTCCTCCCCGGCGGCGAGTCGACGACGTTCCGAAAGCTGATGGACGGGACGGGAATCGAGGACGCGATCTTGACCGTCGCGCGCCGCGGCGACCCCGTTCTCGGCACCTGTGCGGGAGCCATCCTCCTCGCGCGCGACGTGGAAGGGCCGCCCTCACAGGGGCTCGGCCTCCTGCCGATGACGGTCGTGCGCAACGCGTACGGACGGCAGCTCGACTCGTCCATCGTGCGACTCACGGACGTCGCGCCGGGAGCCCTCGGCGAAGAGCCGCTCGAGGCGGTCTTCATCCGCGCTCCGAGGATCTCCGCGGTCGATCCGTCCGTCGAAGTGCTCGCCCGGCGCGACGGAGATCCCGTGCTCGTGCGCAAGGGCAACGTCACGGCCGCCACGTTCCATCCGGAGCTGACGGACGACCGCCGCGTCCTCGACCTCTTCCTCTCCGGGCGGCCTTGCGCATGAGAAAATTGCCTCCTTGAGCGCGCACGCCGCCACGATCGACTCTTCAACCGACCTCCTCGTGGAGGATCGGGGCGGCGTGAGGATCCTCGCGATGGGCCGGGGCAAGGCGAACGCCATTTCGACGGAGTTCGCCGTCGCCCTGCAGGAGGCCGCGCTTAAGGCACAGGAGGATCCGGCCGTCCGCGGCGTCGTCCTGACGTCCCGCTCGCCAAAGATTTTCTGCGGCGGGTTCGACCTGAGACTGGCGCGGGCCGGCGCGGAGGATTTCGCCCGGTTCGCCCGCGTGTTCGACTCGCTTTTTTTCGACCTGTTCCTGCTCGGCAAGCCGCTCGTCGCGGCGCTGACGGGGCACGCCGTCGCGGGCGGCGCCCTCCTGGCGGCCACCGCGGACTTCCGTTTCGCGGCCGAAGGCCCCGGTACGATCGGCTTGCCGGGGGTGCGGCTCGGGATCCACCTGCCGCGCCACTGCATGGAGGCGATCCGCAGCACGGTCGGGGAGCAGACGCTCACGCGCTGGGCGCTCCTCGGAGAGACGATGCCGTTCCGCGAGGCGCACGAGTTTGGCGCAATCGACAGGATCGTTCCCCCGGACCAGCTCCTCGAGGAGGCGGTGAACTTCGCCGAGCAGCTCGGCGGCGCGTCGAGCGAGGTCTACTCTGCCATCAAGCGCGACCTCAGGGGCGCGGCGTACGAGAAGGCGCGGAACGTGCTCCCCGAGGGGCGAAAGGCCTTCGTCGACTCGTGGTTCTCCGAGATCGGCCAGCGCGGCCTCGCCTCCGTACTTCATCGCGGTTCCTGACCGCGGGCCCCTCGATGACTGACTCCAGGGACGCGGCGGGCCTCGACGCGGTTCTCGAGGCGCTCTCTTTCGAGAGGCGGGCGAAGGACGCCCGCGCGTTCGAGGATCTCTTCCTGCGCTTCCAGCGCCGGTTCGCGTGCGAGACGCTCACGCGCCACCAGGGAGATCCTCAGGCCTTCGACGCCGGGCGCTTCTTCGCGGAATGGGTCGAGGAGGAGAGGGGCCTCGCCGGCGAAGAACGGGCTCGGGCGTTCGAGTGGCTCGCGGTGAACTGTGGATTCAACGCCTCGCTCGCGGACGGGACGTGTGTGCGTCCCTGGGCAGCACCGGAGCGTCACGAGGTGCGGCGACGCGCGGGCGACGGTGGAGTTTCTTCGAAGGTGAAGGGGGTCGAGGCGCACCGGCTCGTCGTCGCGACAGTCGAAGGCCGGCGCATCCTCGCCGACGCGGCGCTCCCGCTCCCCGTCCTTCTGCCGTTGGATCCTCCAGCGCAGGAGATCCCGACGGGAATGGGAAGTCTGTCCGCGACGGTCGCACCAGACGGCTCCGTGCGCGTGACGTGCGACGGCCGCGGCGAGGTCGCCGAGCTGCTCCGCCTCTTCCGGGCGCTGACCGCGAACTCTCTTTTACCCGAAGAAGGTTCCAGAACGCCACCCGGCGCGAGCACACGACACGAAAACGACGAAGTCTTCGCTCTTCGCCTCCTCGACGACCGCGTCCTCTTCTGGAGCGCAGGACGTATGACGATCCTCGACGCGTGGAGCCGGCTCGAGTACCCGCTCCCTGCGTCGGAGCGCGCCGCTCTCGAGAAGCTCTTCGCGCTCGAGCTCGAGGGTGTCGCCTTACCCGAGGAAACGCACGAGACGCCCCCGGCCCCAGCCACGCTCCGCGTCTTTCACGAGAGCCCGGTTTCCGCGGACGAAGCCCGCCGCCGGGTCGCCCGCGACGCTCCGGCCCTTTCGCTCGTCGTCGGCCGCGAGACCTGGGTGGAAGAGTCTGGGGCGGGCTCGAGGATCACGATCGAGGCGGCGCTCGCGCCCTCTCTTCCTCCCCAAGGGCTCACGGAGACCGTCCGCAAGACGCTCGTCTTTCACCTCGTGTCGGAGCTCTTCGAGCTCTCTCGCGGCTAAAAAGTCAGCTCGTCCCCGTCGGCGAGAAGAGAGACGCGCCCGTTGCCGAGCGCCGCGACTTCGGCGCGCAGGCGCTCGAGCGTCGGCGGCTTCATGTGGTAGAGGTAGATGGGCGCATCAGGGGGGAGCTTCTCCATTTCCGCGCGCAGCGTCGCGGGCGTGAGGTGCTTCGACACGTCCGCCAGATGCTGCAGGGCGTTCGGGAACGAGCACTCCACGAAAAACCCCTTCACGGAAGGGCGCGCCCGCGCCGCCTTCCACAGCGCTTCGGTGGGGCCGGTGTCGCCCGAGAAGACGATGCACGTGCCGGCGTCTTCGAGGATGTAGCCGCAGGTCGGTACGACGTGTGACACGGGGATGGCCGTCGCCACGAGACCCGCGACCTTGCAGGGGGTCCCGGTCGGGATCGCGCGAAACGTGACCGCGGGAACGGCGTCGTTCGGCAGGCGCGAGAAGTCCGGCCAAAGGGCGTCGTTGAAGAGATGCTCCCTCAGGGCGGCGAGGACCTCCTCGGGAGCGACGATTTCGAGGGGGGACCCGTTCCGCCCGAAGACGTTCTCGACGAGGAAGGGAAGAGACGCGACGTGGTCCAGGTGGGCGTGCGTCACGAGGACGGCGCGGACGCGCGCCTGCTCGTCGAGCGTGAGCGCGTCGGTGACGGAACCCGCATCCACGCAGACATTGCCGTTCACGAGAAACGACGTCTGGCGGTGGAAAGGCGAAGAGCCGCCGTGGGCTCCGAGGACACGAACGCGCACGGCCGCGGATTATGCAGCCGGTCGCCACCGATCGCGGCCCGCAGGAGCGTCGGCGTGAGCCCTCTCACGCTTCGGTGCCAGACGGGGGGCTCCGGCGGCTTCTCCCGTCAAAAGGTCGTCCCGACGTAGAACGTGGCCTGCGTGCCCGATAGGGCCGAGCGGAAGTCCCACTGCCTCGAGAAGTCCACGTTCCACGGGAGGCCGAGGAAATAGATGCTGAAGCCGGCGCCGTAGGATGCGTGCCCGTCCTTCAGCCGCTCGTCCTGCCAGAACTGGAAAGACTGGTCGTTGAGCCACGCGCCGCCGACGTCCACGAAAATGCGCCCGCGGATGCCTCCGAACTGCAGGACCGGCGTCGCGAGGACGTCCACGAGGGGGAAGCGGAACTCCGTGTTCACGTAGAACACGTTGTTCCCGATGATGCTCCGGTAGTCGTAGCCGCGCAGCGTGTCGAGGCCGCCGAAATAGAAGACCGTGGGCGCCGCGCCGCGCGAAATGCCGCCAAAGGCGCGGATCGCGAAGAGCACGCGCCGCGACAGCGGCAGATAGAGGCGGCCCTCGGTGAAGGCGTCGAACGAGAGGGTCGTCTCGCCCGGCTGAAAGGAGGGCGTGTACTGCAGGTTGACGTCGAGCCGCTTGCCGCCCTGCGGCCCGAAGCTGGCGTAACGCGTCGTGTCGTACGAGAACCCGACGCCCGCGGTCGGTACGTTGTCCGTGCGCGGGTTGTAGGTGAACTGCTGTGTCCCGTCGGCGTTGGAGAAGACCAGCGGGACGTCGAGAGCACGGCTCAGGAAGCCGACGTTTCCCTCCAGGCGCGTGTAACGCGAGATCGGGTAATAGCCGTTCACCGAGATGCCGGTGTCACGGGAGACGCGCTGGGATCGGTCGTAATTGGCCGTCTCGTAGTTGTATTCATAGAAGTATTCGCGGTCGTCGTAGAGCTGGACTCCCCACTGGAAGCGCTTGGCGATGTTGAAGTAGCCGACGCGGAAGTTCGAGAACGTGGAGACGGAGTCGAATAGGAAGAACGCGCGCCGGTCTCCGAGGTAATCCGAGAAGGACAGGAGGATCTGCGACACGAAGGTCTGGTCGGAGTTGATTCCAGCGAGAACCTCCGCGTTGTCGAGGAACATCTTGAATTTCGGGCGCGAGAGCTTCTCGGGATCGACCTCGACCTCCACAGCCGGCACGAAGCTGGCCGTCCCGCCCGTTTTGACCGGCGCGGGCGGCAGCGCGCGCTCGTCGAGCTTCCGGAACGGCTTCTTCGCGTCGGCGGCGTAGAGCTGGAAGCGCAGACCCTGGAAGCCCGAAAAGACGATCTTCTCCTGGCCGTCCGGGCCGATGAAGGCCGCGGGGCCGAGGGCGGCGCCGATCACGTCCGTGTACTGGAAGATCTCGCCCGACGCGAGATCCTGCCCATAGATGTTGTAGATGCCGCCGCGCGAGGACGTGTAGTAGATCCGTTTGCCGTCGGGCGAGAACGAGGGGTCCTCGTCGTTGCCATCGCCCCACGTCACCTGCTCGGCCTTCGACGGGTCGTCGAGCGGGAAACGGACGATCTTCGAGAACCCGGCGACGATCTTGCTGTGATAGATGAACTTGCCGTCGGGCGAGAAAACGGGTGCCTCGTCGTATTCGGGATCGTTCGTGAGGTTCCGCACCGCCTTTGACTTCAGGTCGAGGAGAAAGATGTCGCGGCTGTTGCCCTCGATGCCCGAGAACACGATGGAGTTTCCGTCCGGCGACCAGGACGGCGCGAGCGGCACGTCGGGCGCCACCGAGATGCGCTCGAGAAGGCCGCCGCCGCGCGCCGAGAAAATGAGGAGCTTGCGGCCGCGCTCCTGCCGGCCGAAGACGGCGATGCGGTCGCCGTCGGGCGCGAAGGAGAGGTCCCGCCCGCTCTCGGGACCCGTCGTGAGGTACTGGCCGACGATGTATTCGTACTTCGTCGTGCGGCCGGCCGAGAGGTTCTTGTAGAGCTTGCGGTCGCGGACGGACAGGAGCGCGATGTCCACGTCGTCCTTGTAGGTCGTGAGCGTCGCGACGAAATCCCCGGACGGGGACGGCGCCGCACCGATCTCGAAGGACTCGCGCCCGTAGGGACCGACGCGGAAGCGCTCGCCATACTCCGAAGCCTCACCCTTGGTGGCGAGGAGCGGGAGGTACTTCCGCCTCAGATACCGGCGGAACTTCAGGTCGAAGTCGTCGGGTTGGATCTCGAAGGCGCGCCGGAGGGCGACGGTGACGTCGCGGCCGAGGAACGAGCGGTACTCGAAGAGAAAGTCGCGGACCGCGTCCTTGCCCCACTCGGCTTCCATGAAGTCGTAGACGGCGTGCCCGTACCGGTAAGCCGCGTAGCCTTCGATCGAGACCTTCGTGATCGGCGGGATGAGGTCCTGGTTGACCGCATCCCTCAGGAACATCCGGTCCTTGTCGTCCTCGTCGTTGCCGTAGTACGACGCCATGCCTTCCACGACCCAGGTCGGAACGTTCGCCGTGAGCGCGCGGCCGAGTCGCCCGCCGAACAGGATCTCGTATTGGAAGACGTGCGTCAGCTCGTGCTGGATGAGCGCCTGAAGCTTCTCGTCGGGCACGTCGATGGGAAGAACCATGCGGTTTCGCGCCGGCTCGGCGAAGGCGCCGACACCTTCTGGGATGAAGTTGAGCTCGATGTTGTTCTGCTCGAACTCGGCGTGCGTCGCGTAGTAGATGATCGGAATGCGCTTCGGAATCTGGTAGTTCAGCCGGCGCGACAGCTCGTCGTATGCGGATTCCGCCATCGAGACGATCTTCTGGAGCGTCTGGCGCTCGCGCGAGTAGTGGAAGACGTCGAAGTGGGTGGACTGGTAGATTGACCAGTCGAACTGGTCGTAGACGATCTTGTTCTGCCCGGCCGACCGAGCACCGCGCGCCAGAAGCAGGGAGCAGGCGCCAAGCAGCCCGACAGAGAGGGCCAGGGGAAAACGGGAGCGCTGCCTAGTCGAAGACATAACGGTTCGCTTCCCGCTCACGCACGACGAAGAGCCCGAGGAGCTGGTTCTCGAGGGAGAAGAGATTCTCGAAAAGGCCCACGAGCTCGTCCACACGCGCCTTGCTCTTCTCCTTCGTGTCCCGGAAGTTCTCCTGGAAAAGCTTCACGCCCGTGTGCCCGTCGATCGCGACGACCGTCACGTCGAACGTGAAACCCGTGGACTCGACGAGCACCTGGCGGTAATACGTCCGGCCGTCGATGGCGCTCCGGTACTCCTCGTTGCGGTAGCCCGACTTGTTCTCGACGCGGAAATCCACGACCCCTGTCAGCAGGAGGTCCGCCCCGGTACGGCCGCCCACGCCGCGCCAGAAGTCTCCGGCCTCGCCGAGCTCCTTGAGGTTCTGCGTCGGAAGCCGCACGTCCTGAGGCATCGTCACGATCGTCATCTTCGTGCGTTTGCCGAGCTGCTTGCCGAGGTAACGCCGGAACTCGGCGTCGAGGTCGAGGTCCTTGTAGCGCGGCGCGTCCTTCTTGTCGGAGAGCTTCGAGGCGACTAGAAAGGGTGCGAGCGAGATCCGCTCGCGCCCCGTCACGGCGAGCTTCGGGCGCAGAGGGAGTTTGAGCTTGACCTCCTTCGTCCCGCTCGAGCAAGCCGAGGCGAGCACGGCGGCTGCGACGAGAGCAGCGGCCCTTCGGCCGGCGGCGGCGCGTCTCATCGCGGACCCGAAGGTGGCCCGGGAAGAACCGGCGTTGGCGCGGGAGGCGGGGCCGGTGGATTCTGCGCGGGCGGCGGAACCGGAGTGCCGGGCGACGCGCCGGAGGGCACGGTGCCGACGGACGGCGGGACGAGCGGAGGCTCGGCCGAGCCGGGTTTCGCGCCCGTTTCGGGCGCGGGCGGGGGAGAAGGCCGGACGGCGGGGCTGGAGCTGGACGGCGCGGGCAGCGAAGAGGCGCGCTGCACGGAGGTGTAGTACTCGGCGAAACGCGCGTAGTTGCGCTTGATCTTCGCGTCCTGCGGCGCGAGCTCGAGGGCCCTCTTGTATGCCGCCAGGGCGCGTGACGTCTCGCCGACGCTTTCGTACGCCACGCCGAGGTTGTTCTGGATCTCGGCGCTCTCGGGGTGCTGGGCGGCCGCCTTCTCGTAGCGGAACAGGGCTTCGCGCCAGAAGCCCTTGCGGGCCATCTGGCTGCCGTAGGAGTTCTGCTCCTTCCAGGCACCGCCGTCCCTCGACGACGAGCACGCGGGCGCCCCGGCGGCGACGGCCACGAGAAGCGCTGCGGCGGATCGGAGGCGACGCGTCACGGCGAGGTCGGGCATTATAGACATCGTCGAAACTTCTTCTCAGAGCAAGAGAGGTGCCGCATGGACGGCGCGGCGAGCGATGCCCGGACAGGACTCATCTGGGCCCGGAAGGGGCGCGGAAGGGCGGCCCGCGCCCTCAGGACGCTCCTTCTTTCGGCCGGGTCGCCCGCTGCCGTGCGCGCTCTGTCCCCGGAAGTGGCCGCCCGGATCGCGGGCGAAGAAGTCTCGGCCGTGGCGCCGCTCCTGGCGGCGGACGAGGGAAGGGAAATCCAGGAAGACGCTCGGCGGCTCGCGGAATCCGGAGCGCGCGTCCTTTTCCTGACGGACCCCGGCTACCCCGCTCTCCTGCGCGAGATCCACGATCCGCCGGCCGTCCTCTTCGCGCGCGGCGCCCCGTATCCCGACGGGCCGGCAATCGCCGTCGTCGGGGCGCGGCGCGCCTCGCGTGCGGGACTCGACGCGGCGCGGGCCCTCGGAGCGCAGCTCGCAGAGGCCGGCGTGACGGTCGTCTCCGGCTTCGCCCGGGGCGTGGACGCGGCCGCCCATCGCGCGGCGCTCGGGGCAGGCGGGAAGACGATCGCCGTCCTCGGGTGCGGCGTGGACGTCTGCTATCCGCCCGAACAGAAAGACCTTCTCGAGGCGCTTCTCGCGTCCGGTTCCGCGCTCTCGGAATTTCCGATGGGGACGGATCCCGAGCCCTGGAACTTCCCGGTCCGCAACCGCATTCTCGCCGGCCTCGCGCGCATCGTGTGCGTCGTCGAAGCGGCCGAGAAGAGCGGGTCCTTGATCACGGCCCGCTACGCGACGGGCTATGGCCGCGACGTGGCGGCCGTTCCGGGCTCGATTCTTTCGCCGGGTGCCGCCGGGTCGAACGCCCTCCTCAAGGACGGCGCGATTTTCGTGAGGAACGCGGACGACCTTCTTGCCGAGCTGCCCGAGGAGGAGCGAAGGCTTCTTTCGCGGCGCGTTGCGGCGCGGGAGGACGCCGCGATGCCGGCCCATCTCTCCCCGGACGCCGCGGCGCTTCACGCGGCGCTCGACGTCGACGAGCCGAAGGACGCGGACGCGCTCCTCTCCGCAACCGGGTTGGACGCGGCGCGCCTCTCGGCGGCCCTCGTCCACCTCGAGCTGGAGGGCCTCGTGACGGTTCTTCCGGGGGCCCTGTTCGTGCGGCCGCGGGCAAGGAGTTGACAGACGTGGCATCGTGACGGCGGTTCATGGCGAAATCTCTCGTCATCGTCGAGTCACCCGCGAAAGCCGCAACGCTCGGAAAGTTCCTCGGCAGGGACTTCTCCGTCATAGCGTGCTACGGCCACGTCCGCGACCTCCAGAAGAAGGGCATCGCGGTGGACCGGGCGCACGGCTACGCCCCGTCGTACGAGATCCTGCCCGGCAAGGAGCGCACCGTCCAGGACCTGAGAAAGGCGGCGAAGGGCGCCGACACGATCTATCTCGCCGCCGACCCGGATCGCGAGGGCGAGGCGATCTGCTGGCATCTGCAGGAGATCCTGAAGCCGGGCCTTCCCAAAACGACGTTTCACCGGGCCCAGTTCCACGAGATCACGAAGGCGGCCGTGACGCGCGCCATCTCTCAACCGGGGACGATCGACCAGAACCGCGTCAACGCGCAGCAGGCCCGCCGGATCATCGACCGCCTCGTCGGCTACGAGGTGTCGGACCTCCTCTGGTCGAAGGTCTGGCGCGGGCTCTCGGCGGGGCGCGTCCAGACGGTCACGTTGCGCATCATCGTGGAGCGCGAGAGCGAACGCGAGCGCTTCGTCCCTGTCCCGTACTTCTCGGTCCCCGTCACGCTGAGAAAAGGCGAGGCGGCGTTCCCGGCGCGCCTCGCCGTGTGGAAGGGCGAGAAGCTGAAGTTCGACGGGACGGACCCGCGCCTCGCGACACGAGAGCAGGCGGAAGCCGCCCGCGCGCACGTGGAGGGCGCGGCCCTCGCGGTCGTGAAGGTCGACGCGAAGGAGCGGAAGGGGAGCTCTCCGCCGCCCTTCACGACGTCCAAGCTCCAGCAGGGCGCCGCGCGCGTCGGCTTCAGCGTGCGGCGGACGATGCAGATCGCCCAGCGCCTTTACGAGGGCAAGACGATCGGCGAGAGCGGCACGATCGGCCTCATCACGTACATGCGCACGGACTCGACGCGCACGGCGGAGGAGGCCCTCGTCGCGGTCCGCGAGTTCATCTCTCGGACGTACGGAGCCGGCGCCCTCCCCGAGGAGGCGCGGCGCTTCCGTCAGAAGAAGGACGCCCAGGACGCGCACGAGGCGATCCGGCCGACGTCGCTCGACTTTCCGCCCGAGGCCATCGCCCGGTACCTGGCTCCGGACGAGCTGAAGCTCTACCGGCTCATCTGGAACCGCTTCGTCGCGTCCCAGATGGGCCCCTCCATCTCGGAGGTGACGTCGGTCGAGATCGAGGCCGCCGGTGGCGGGGAGACGGCCGGCCTTCGCGCTTCGGGCACGGTGCTCAAGGACCCGGGGTGGCTGCGCGTCTACGAGAAGGAAGCCGAGCCTTACGCGGAGGAAAAGGAAAAGACGGAAAACAACGACGAAGTGGGTGACGAGGACGACAAGGTGCGCCTGCCCGCCCTCGTCGAGGGCGACCCGCTGACTCTTGTCGCGGTCGCCGCCGAGGGGCACGAGACGCAACCGCCGCCGCGGTTCAACGAGGCTTCGCTCGTGAAGTTCCTCGAGGAGAACGGCATCGGCCGCCCCTCGACGTACGTCGAGATCATGCGCAAGATCGAGGACCGCGAGTACGTGAGGAAGAAAGACCGGCGCTTCACGCCGACGCCTCTCGGGCGCGTCATCGTCGACCTCATGCGCGAGGGCTTCGACGACTTCTTCCAGACCGAGTACACGGCGAAGATGGAGGAGGAGCTGGACGAGGTCGAGGAGGGAAAGCTCGACTGGCGAAAGGCGCTCGCGGAGTTCGACGGCAAGTTCGTCAAGGATCGAGAAAAGGCCAAGAAAAAGATGGTCTCGCTCAAAGCGGGCCTTCCCCTCGCGGACGTGAGGAAGCGCTTCATCGACTTCCGTCTCACGAACGACCCCGGCGACACGTGCCCGAAAAGCGGCCATCCCCTGAAGTTGCGGATGGGAAAGGCGGGCCTCTTCATCGCGTGCGGCGGGTATCCCGAATGCGACTTCACGCAGGACATCCCCGAGGTGGAGGAAGACCCGATCGACGCGTCCGACCTCGAAGGTCAGACGTGCGAGGAATGCGGCAGCCCGATGAAGCTCCGCACCGGGAAGAGCGGGTCCGCGTTCCTCGGCTGCACGGCCTATCCCGTCTGCCGCAACACCGTCCCCGTGAAAGTCGCGGGCGGGAAGGCCGAGGCGAAGCCCGACGTCCCGACCGGCGACAAGTGCCCGAGCTGCGGCCACGCGCTCGTGACGCGCCACGGCCGCTTCGGCGACTACGTCTCCTGCTCGAACTACCCCGCATGCCGCTTCAAGCCGCCGAAGCCCGTGACGCTCACGGGCGTGAAATGCCCGAAGTGCAAGACGGGCGACGTCCTCGTCCGGCGCGGGCGCTTCGGGCCCTTCTACGGCTGCTCGAACTACCCCGCGTGCGACCGGAACTTCCGCGCGCGCCCGGTGCCGAAGGTCTGCCCGAACTGCAAGGCGCCGTACCTCCTCGTGCGCGACCGCAAGGCGGGCCCGTTCTACGTTTGCGAGACGGAGGGTTGCGGCTTCGACGTTCCGGCCGCCGATCTCGAGCTCTACGAGCCGGCGACGCGCATTCCCGAGGGCGCGCTCGAGGCGGCCATAGCCGAGGCGCGCACACCCGCGCCCGCGAAAGGCGCGAAGAAGCGCGCGTCGCGGGCGAAGGCGGCCGCTGAGCCCGCGGGCGGCCCGCCGAGGTCTCCTAGACGTCGATCTCGCCCCGCATCATGAGGACGGCGCTCCCTTCGACGCGGACGCCCGACGGGCGTCCGGCCTCGAGGAGGACCGTCACGTCGAGCTCCGACGGCCGGCCCATCTCGATCCCCTGGTCGATCGTGAAGCGGCCACGCCCGTCCGCGACACCGCCGGGCAGCGCGCCGTGGAGTGCGAGGTAGACGCCGACCGGCCCCGCAGCCGAGCCGGTGGCGGGGTCCTCGGGCACTCCCGCGCCGGGCGCGAACATGCGCGCCCGGAGGCGAGGTCTGCCGCCGGCCTCATCGAACGCAAAGAAAAAGAGGCCGAGGACCGAGAGCTCCTTTTCGATGTGATTGAGCATCCGCGTGTCGGCGAGAGCGGAGGCCACGGCCTCGACGGACCCGAGAGGGACCATGAGGAACATGTTTCCGGTCCCGACGGCCTGTGGCGGGAGCGACGGGTGCAGGGCATCGAACGGGACACCGATCGCCGCCGCGATCTGCCCCTTCACGTCGTCGCGCACCTCGGGCTCCCTCCACTCCGGCCGCCGCTGCTGCATCCTGACGCGCGCGACGCGCCCGTCTTTCTTGAGAAGCTCGAGGGCGAGCGGGCCGAAGCCGACCTCGATCGTGACGGGATGGACGCCGTCGGGCGCCCCCGCGGCGACCTTCCCGAGCGCCGCCATCACGACCGCCGTTCCGACCGTCGGGTGGCCGGCATACGGGATCTCCTTGACCGGCACGAACGTGCGCTGGAGATACGCGTGCTTCGGGTCGGCGGCCGGCAGGACGAACGTGGACTCGGAGTAATTGATTTCGCGCGCCACGGCCTGCATGTGCGCCGACGTCAGCCCGCGCGCGTCCGGCACGACGAGCAGCGGGTTGCCGGTGAAGGGTCGGTCCGTGAAGACGTCGCAGGTGACGAAGGAGACCTTCATGCAGGGGACGTTACCGCCCGGAGGCACGTCCGGAACCGGCAGAGACCGACCATCGGCAACGCACGGTCGAAAGCGCCGAGGAGGGGATACGGGC
Source organism: uncultured Acidobacteriota bacterium (assembly GCA_937888435.1). Lineage (GTDB taxonomy): Bacteria > Acidobacteriota > Thermoanaerobaculia > UBA5066 > UBA5066 > Fen-183. The sequence continues at coordinate 611 of CALAQS010000047.1, read as the reverse complement.
TCGCGCAGAAGAAGAGGTCTTCGACGCGAAACCCCGCCGCCGTAACGAGGGCGACGACGCGCTCCGCCCTACGCACGGCGATGTGGTCCTCCTGCTGGAGGCCGGGCACGGCCGCCTTGAGGCGCTCGGCCCAGTGCGTCGCGTTCGGGGTGTAGATCGCCAGGGTGCCGCCCTCACGGAGCACCAGCCGGGCGCTTCGAAGGCACGGGAGGAGCACGTCGTCGAGGACGTGCTCGACGACGTCCGCGAAAAGGACGACGTCGAAGGGGCCGCCCGAGACGGTCGACAGGTCGTGGGCGTCCGCCTGCTCGAACCGGACGTTCGGCAGCGCGAGAGCCGCGAGGCGTGCGCGCGCCGCCGCGATGGCGACCGGCGCCGCGTCGATGCCCACGACCTCCTTCACGCGTGGCGCGAAGAAGAACGCCGTGTCGCCGCGCGCGGAACCGACCTCGAGGACTCGCGTGAACGGAGACGGCCGCACGATCCTGAGGAGTGCCGCGTCGCGCTCTTCGTACTTGCGTCGGCTTCTCAGGAACCAGTGCGGCCGGTACATCCTCTCGTAGTAATCGGGCCGGTACACCTCCGCGTTCGGGGCGAACTTTCCCGGGGTC
>CALAQS010000046.1 GCA_937888435.1 uncultured Acidobacteriota bacterium | reverse complement strand
TCGGAGAGGTCTTTCGAGATGCCGCCGCGGATGACCGTGGCCGCGCGGTACCCCGCCCGACGCACCGCCTCGACGACGCGGTCGTCGAAGTCGCCGAAGGGATAGCAGAAGGACGTGACCGGGGCGCCGACGAGGCGCTCGAGCGTGTCCCTGCTGCCCGCGAGCTCCCGCGAAAGCTCGCCGTCGGAGAGCCGGGTGAGCGCGCGATGCGTGGCGCCGTGCGAGCCGATCTCGATGCCTTTGGCGTGAAGGGCGCGGATCTCGTCCGCCGAGAGGAGCGCTTCTCCCGGCGTCTCGCCGTCCCAGTCGTTGACACCGCCGAGCCTGTCTGCGACGGCGAAAACGGTCGCCGAGAACCCGCGGGCGAGGAGAGCCGGCAGCGCGCGCGTAAAGACGCCGCGGTAGCCGTCATCGAACGTGAGGACGGCTCGACGTCTCTCGGCCGGGGGCGCCTCGAAGAGCTCGCGCAGCGCGGCACCCCGATAGCCGCGGCGTAAGAGAGAGTCGAGCTGCCAGTGAAAGTCCTCATCCTTCACGCGCCACTTGTTCAGCTCCGAGCCGGAGCGGGGTGCTCCCACCTGGTGGTACATCAGGATCGGCGTGCCGGAGCGCCTCTTTCGCCACCAGTTGAAACGCAGCGAGAGGCCGAGACCGGCCGCGCCGCCGAGGCCCGCCGCGAGAAGAGCGCCGCTCACGCCGTCGTCGCCGTCAGCGTGCCCCGAGGAGCGCGCGGTTCCGGAGCGTCGCGGTGTCTTCGATCCTCATGCCCTCGGGGGGCGTGCGCTCACCACGGGCGATCGCCTCCTCCAGCTCGCGCAGCTTGAGATACTTCAGAAGCGTGTTCGAGGACGAGAGGGCCGCGAACGTGAGCCCGGCCGAGCCGTCGAGGAAGCCGAGGCGCAGGACCGCGCGGTCGAAGAGCTCCCAGAGGACGCGCGCGGGCAGAAAGCCGCGGCCCCCTTTCCCGGCGGCCCACTTCGCCTCGGCGGCGAGCGTCGTGTAACGGTCGAGCTTCTCGAGGTAGTGCGCGAGGTCGCGGTAGGAGCGGTGGAGAACGGATTCTTCGAGCGATTCGACCGGGCCCGTGGAGAGGATCTTTTCGTGAACGGGATCGTCCGAGAATCGCGCGCGCAATCGGTCGTACAGGCGGGCGGGCCTCACGACCGTGTCGCGCCCGAAGAGAAGCTCGCGTCCGAGGAACTCGAGGCGGATGGGAACGCGGAAGGCAGCGGGCGGGGACGCTTCCGACGCCGCCGAGGCGAGGCAGGCGCGAATCTCGAGGGCGAGCTTCGGCGAGACGATCTCGTCGGCGTCGATCGAGAGGATCCAGCGGTTCGTCGCGAGGGTGGCCGCCGCGTTCTTCTGCCGGCCGAAGCCGTCGAAGGGCCGCACGAGGACGCGGGCGCCCGCCCGCCGCGCGACCTCCTCGGTATGGTCGGTCGACGCGGCATCCACGACGACGATGCGCTCGTCCGCGAAGGCCACGGAGGCGAGCGCGCCGGGCAGGCGGTCCTCCTCGTCGCGGGCGATGAGCGTGACGCTGAGGCGGGGCTCTTCCGGGGCCGTCATCGTCTCCTCAGTATGAGCCCGGGGCCTCCGGGGCGGCGCCTCCGTATACTCCCCGGCCGTGACGTCCGGGCCACCTTCAGACGATCCCGAAGCGTCCGGGCGGATCCTCTTTGCGGCCGCGCTCGCGGCCGGCGCCCTCCTGAGGCTCGTGCTGCTCGGGCAGCCGGACCTTTTCGGCGCCGACGAGGGGCGCTGGGCGATCGGCGCGCAGAACCTCGTCGCAGGCGGGACGAGCCAGCTGCTCGGTCTCTCGGCGACTCCGCTGGGGCCTTCGGGGGGCACGCCGATCCTCTTCCCGTGGGTCCTCTCCGTGATGGTGCGCGTTTTCGGGCCGGAGGAATGGGCGGTCCGGCTGCCCTCGGCGATCCTCGGACTCATCGGCGCGCTCGTGCTCGAGCGCGTGATCCGGCGCGGTTGGGGCCAACCCGCCGGCCATCTCGCCGGCGCCTTCGCGGCGCTGTTTCCCCCGCTCGTGGCGGCGTCGCGGGCCGCGACCGTCGAGCCGACGCTCGTGACGCTCGGGCTCGCCGGCATCATCTTCGGCCTCAGGGCATTCGAGGAGGACATCCCCTTCGAGGGTGCCGTCTCGGGTGTCTTTTTCGGCCTCGGCTTCCTCGCGAAAGGCTATGCCGTCGGCCTCTACCTGATCCCGCTCCTTCTCGCTCTCGCGGCGCGGCCGCGCCTGTTCGGTCTCGGCCGCACGAAGCGCGCGCTCGCGTTTCTCGCCTCGGCCTTCGTTTT
>CALAQS010000045.1 GCA_937888435.1 uncultured Acidobacteriota bacterium | reverse complement strand
GGAGACGGATCAGCGCCGCGAGCCCGAGAGCCCAGATCACGAGCGTCGTCGTGAAATCCAGGCCGGGAACGGCCGGCAGGGCCACGCCGAGGGCGGAGAGCAGGCGGAGAGAGTTTCCGCCCGCCGTCAGCAGCATCGAGAACGCCAGGAGCGCGAGCGCCTGGCGAAGCCGGCCGAGCAGCTCCCGGCGGCGCGAGGCGGCGAGAATCAGGAGCCCGGGCACCGCGGTCACGAGGAAGGCCGCGAACACTCCCTCGCGATCGCCGTTGAGCGGACCGAACGAGGAGATCCAGGGCAGGACGGCGAGGCCCGTCCACACGACCGCTGCGACGGTCAGCCAGCGGCGACGGATGCCGGGCGCGAGAGTCAAGTCAGCGTCCCAGTTCCGCGTTCCAGTTCAGGACGACCGTCGTCGGCGTCATCGCCTCCCGTCCGAGCGGGGCGACCATGAGGAAACGCCGTCCGTCGCGAGTCGGAATGAAGTGGTCCCGGGCGGGGGTGGAGTCAAAGCGTCCCTGAAAGAGCGGCTGCGGCGTTCCGGCCGTCACGGTGGTCCCAATCTGGATCTCGACGGCCATCAACTTCAGGTCGAGCGCGCGGTAGTACAGCTCCTTGCCGTCGCCGCGCCACATGGGCTCGATGCCGCCCGAGGTCGAGATCTGCCACTTGCCGCCAGGCCCCGGGAAGCTCTGGACGTAGACTTCGTTGCGCCCGGACTCGTTCGACTGGTACGCGAGGAAGCGTCCATCGGGCGAGAAGACTGGCTTGAGCTCCGAGAAGGACGTCTTCAGGAACGGAATTGGTTTCTTGTCGCCGAAGGTGGGCAGTACCCAGATGTCCCAGCCCGTCTCCTTGCCCTGGCTCGAAAACGCGATGTACCGCCCGTCGCGGGACCAGTCGCACGCGAACTTCGGCTCGTCGGACTTGAGGAGCGGCTTCTCTTCGCTCAGGCCCTCCGTGGCCTTCTCGAAGAAGTCGTTGCCCACCGTGTAGACGATGCGCCGGCCGTCCGGGGACCATAGCGGGGCGAACGTATTGTCCGCGGCGAACGTGAACCGGGAGCTCACGCCGCGCTTCAGGTCCCGGACCCAGACGTCCCTCTTCCCGCGCCGCGGATCGACGCGGTCGTACGCGAGCCGCTCGCCGTCCGGAGAAAACGCCGGGTTGCGGCTGTCTCCCGGATCGCCGGCGGTCTCCCCCTCCTTGCCGGAGCGATCCATCCAGAGGAAACGGTTCCCCGATTCGCCCGTGCGGTACGCGACGGTCCCCTCCCGCGACACCGAAAAGCGTGCGAGCCCGACGTTGTCCGTGCCGATGTTCTCGGCGAGCGGAATCGGTTCGCCCGTGGTTTTCAGGGCCTTCGCGTCGAACGGCTGGGCTACGAGCGTCTTGTCGCGCACGAAGAGGAGGTACCCGGGCGGCGCGTACGTGACGAGCGTCTGCGCCGACGCGAGAAACTGCGACTCCGTCGAGTCGAGCGCCCCGACCCGGTACAGGTTGTCGTCGGCCTTCTCGCCCGTCGCCATGTAGAGAAAGTGGCGGCCGTCCGGAAGGAATTCGGGCCAGCCCACCTGAGTCTCCTTGCGCGACGCCTCGACCTTGACCGCGGGGACGGGAGTTCCTCCCGCGGCAGGGACGCGGTAGATCGGGTCGGTGCCCGTCCCATCGAAGAGGATGACCCCTTCGGGGCTCCACGATCCGTCGGCGCCGCCCGGGGCGTCGCAGATCTTCTGCGGCGGCCCGCCCGAGACGTCGATCTTCTCCAGCTTGCCCTCGGCGAAGAACGCGAGAAAGCGGCTGTCGGGCGACCAGAAGGGACGCGTCGTGCCCTCGGTTCCGGCGAGGGGCTGCGCGGCGAGCGCGTTGAGCGGCCGCAACCAGATGCGGCTCTTCCCCGACGAGTCCGTCGCGTTGAACGCAAGATATCGCCCGTCCGGGGAGATGCGTGGCGCGTCGATCGAGGTGATCTCCGCAGGAGTCGCGATCTGGAACCGCACGAGCTTCGGACGCGCGGGCGCGCGCCTGACGAATCCGACCGCGAGAGCGGCCACCGCCACGGCCGCCGCCGCCGCGAGGCCCCATGCGAGGCGCTCGCGGCTCTTCCGTCGGTGGGCGACCGGTGCGGGCAGCCCGACCTGTGAGCCGCCTTCCGCGATCCACTGGAGCTGAAGCTTGATGTCGTGAGCCGTCTGGAACCGGTCCTCGGGGTCCTTCGCGAGACACGTCTTTACGACTCGGTCCAGCGCCGGAGGCGTCATCGGAGCGACCGCCGAGACCGGAGCGGGCTCGTCCTTGAGGATCGCCGAGATCAGGGCGGCATGGCTCTTTCCCTCGAACGCCTTCCGGCCGGTCGCCATCTCGTAGAGCACGGTCCCGAACGAGAAGATGTCGCTCCGCGCGTCGGCTTCCTTGCCCTCGAGCTGCTCGGGCGCCATGTACTGGAACGTCCCGAGGATCGTCCCCTGCTGCGTGATCGCTCTCGGCATTTCGGTGGGGAGCGACGTCGCCGAGGAAGACTTCACGGCCGGCAACGCCGTCTTGGCGAGGCCGAAGTCGAGGAGCTTCACGCCGGACTTCGTCAACATGACGTTCCCGGGCTTCAGGTCGCGGTGAATGATGCCGGCGGCGTGCGCCGAGCCGAGGGCCGCGGCGATCTCGATCGACACCTTCAGGAGCTGCTCGGGCGGGAGCGGGCCGCTGCCGAGGCGCTCCGCGAGCGTCTGTCCCTCGAGGTGTTCCATGACGAGGTACCCGGTGCCCTCGTGCGTCCCCACGTCGTAGAGCGCGCAGATGTTCACGTGCGCCAGAGCCGAGATGGCCTTCGCTTCCCTCTCGAAGCGCTGCTTCATGTCGGCGTCCTCGGAGAAACGGGGCGGCAGGATCTTGATCGCCACGGTGCGGTCGAGCCGCGTGTCCCGGGCCTTGTAGACCTCTCCCATCCCCCCCGCGCCGAGCGGCGAGAGGATCTCGTACGGACCCAGGCGCGTGCCAGTCGTGAGCGTCATCGCGCCCCCTCCACGAGAAAAAGATGCGAGACCATGCGGCGGCAGGCGTACGCGTAACTCTTGCCGTCGTCTGTGAACACGAACGGCCCGACGCTCAGGACCCCGGTCATGTCCGCGGGGCCTATCGTCCGCATCGGTTCGCGCTTCCCCGTCGCGATCTCCAGCCGCACGATGCGCGCGGGGACGTCATCGCTGTGGAAGATGAGCAGGGAACGGCCGTCTGGGCTCCACCGGATGACGGAGTCGTCGGGAGCCGCGCCGACCACGGGTCGCGGCTCGCCCCCGTCGGCCGGATAGAGCGCGAGTGCGCCGCCGCTCGCCTTGACGAGGATCTGCCGGCCGTCGGGCGACACGAGAGCCTGGCTCGTGCCTTCCGGAGTCACGGGGCGAGGCTTACCGGCCGCGATGTCCTGCACGTAGCACCGGACGCCCGTGCCTTCCTCATGGCCGCAGACGACGATCCTCTTGCCGTCCGGAAAGAATTGCGCCGATTCGTAGCTGACGAGGCCGCCGCGCTCGAGCCGCCGGGGCTCGCCGGCGCCCGTGGGGTACAGCACGAGCTGCGGAGGCGTCGTCGGCACGGCCGCGAGCGCCCACTTCCCGTCCCGGGAAAGGTCCTGGGCGGCCCCCTCGCCGAGACGGACGACGGGCGACCCGTCCGTCTGGCGGAGGCACACCGCATAGTTCACGCCGACGCTCCCGCTCTCTTCCATGAAGAGGAGCGTCTTGCCGTCCGGGCTCAGCGCGGCGGGATCGGACAGGTCGAGCCACGAGAGGTCCCGTTCGCGCGCCTGACCGGGCGCCAGGACGGTCATCTCCCGGAAGAAATCGTCCCGCGTCGTCAGCCAGCGCCCGTCGGCGCGGATGTCGTGGATCGTCAGTCCGCCGGCGCTTTCGAGCGCGGTCCGGCGCTTGCCCGAGAGGCTGACCGCATAGACCCGGAAGTTGTTGTAAGCGGTCCCCGCGGAAAACATGATTTCGTCGCCTGCCGGCGACCAGGCCAGCCCTTCCTCGCCCCAGTAGCCCTCGGAAAGGACGGTCTTCTTCCCCGCGAGGTCCACGACGGCGACCTCGCCGCGGTCGTCGTACTTGAAGGGGTGCTCGAAGAACGCAATCCGGTCCCCGCTCGGAGAGAAACGCGGTCCGCTGAAGTAACCGCCCGTCTCGCATAGAACCTTTCCGGCCGGAAACTCCAGCCGGTCTTTCCCGCCGATGTCGCGGATCACCGCAAGGTCCGATCCGTCCGGAGACCAGTCGGCCTCGCGCACCCCATCCAGGATCTCGCGCGGCGCGCCGCCTTCCAGCGGCATCCGCGCGAGCATGCCCTCGAAGAAGCTGTGGGCCTTGTATCGCGCGCGGATCAGAACGGCCAGCTCCCCCCGGGAAGAGATGGAGAGCAGGTGGCCGGCGCGCAGCAGCCCACGCGGGCTCGCCCCCGGATAGTCCGAGCGAAGCGCGAAGATCTCCGGCGTGTTCCCGGAAGGAGCCGCGCTATAGACGACCGTTTTTCCGTCCGGGGCGAGCCGGGCGTTGAAGATCGGCTCCTGCCGAAACGTGAGCTGCGCGAAAGACGGGACGGCGACGATCGAGCGCTTTCCCCTCCAGTGCCCGACGGCATAGGACCCAGCGACAACCAGGAGGGTGAGAACAAGGGCGGCCGCTGACGCCCAACGGCGGGCTCCGCGCGACGCCGGTAAAGCGGGGTGGCCGGTCGCGGAGCTCCCCGCGAGCGCGTCGAGGTCGAACGCGAGGTCGCGAGCCGACTGGAAGCGCTCCGCCGGGTTCTTCTCCAGGCAGTGCCGCACGAGCCGGTCGAGGTCGGGAGGGATCTTCGCGCCAGAGAGATCCGGCTCCGGCGCCTCCTCCTTCAGGATCGCGTTCATCGTCTCGATCGCCGAATCGCCCTTGAACGCCTGCACCCCCGTCAGCATCTCGAAGAGAACGCACCCGAACGCGAAGATGTCCGACCGTGCGTCGGCGGGCTGCCCTCTCACCTGCTCGGGCGCCATGTACCCGACGGTCCCGAGGAGAGTCCCGGGGTCCGTGGCCCTCGCGAGCGTCGGCGACTTCGTGTCCTCGCCCGCCGCGATGGCCCCTTGCTTGGCGAGCCCGAAGTCGAGGATCTTCATTCGCCCGTCCGTCGTGACGAAGAGGTTCTCGGGCTTCAGATCGCGGTGCACGATTCCCTTCTCGTGCGCGGAGGCAAGCGCCCTTGCCATCTGGGCGCCGTACTCGACGGCCTTTCGCAGGGACATGGGCCCCGCCCCGAGCCTCTGGCGCAGCGTCTCGCCTTCGAGAAGCTCCGTGACGAGAAGATGGCGCGAAGAGGAGGGAGAAGAGCCAGGGATCTCTTCGAAGGAGAAAATGGCTGCAATTCCGGGGTGGTTCAGCGCGGCAAGAAGTCGCGCCTCTTGCTCGAAGCGCGCCTTGCGATCTTCACCTTCCAGGAACTCTTCCGGCAGGACCTTGATCGCCACGTCGCGTCCGAGCTTCGTGTCTTTCGCCCGGTACACCTCGCCCATCCCCCCCGCCCCCAAGGGCGCGAGGATCTCGTAAGGCCCGAGGCGGGTGCCCGAGGAGATCGTCACGTGTTGGACAGATTCTAGCTGCGACGGAGTCGCCGGCGCGCAGGTGATCCCGGAGCTGCGAGCGCGACGGCGGAATCAGACCGACAGTTCCCGCCGTTCGGCGGGAAGCCTCGTCGGCAGCGCGTGACCCCGGCACCCGCCGGGCGAGGCCGCGATCTGAGAGACGCATGCTTGGTCGCAGCCCTGCCGGCCGGGCCAGCGCGAGCACGCCTTCAAGCGCAGCTCGTTACCACCCGAAAGTCGGCTGGCGATCGCGCGTGTGACGTGAATCCTGACAACGACCGCCTCCATGGTCTCGGGACACGAGATCTCACGGAGACCGCCGAATGCACGATAGGCGCGGACGCCGGCGGCGGCCGCTGGAACGGAAACCAGAAACGACGCGGTCGTGGCGATTGTCGAGACGGCGTCCATGCAATCTTTTCCTCCAGACCGGAGTCACACGCAATTCCGATTCCACTCAGGCAGACGGCAAAACCCGCGCCCAGCAACGGCGCCACCCGGCTCCAAGGCACCGTCGTGTGTCACCCGGCCGTCCAGCCTGTCTCCACGTGTGCCAAGACACGCCGTACCTAGAGCTCCGACCGGAAGGGGGTCACGAGCCACTCCGTCACCCTTTTCTTCAGGGAGCGGTCCCGCCACATCGCGTACGTGTAGGGACGGCATCGCGATAGATCCCGCCGGTAGGTCTCCTCCATCTGCCCGGCGAACGCGCCGTCGTAGACGAACAGGTTGATCTCCTCGTTCAGATGGAAGGACCGTTCGTCGAAGTTCGCCGATCCCACCGTGGAGAAGACTCCGTCCACGACCATCGTCTTCAGATGAAACATCGTCGGCTGGTATTCGAAAATCTTCACGCCCCCGGCGAGGAGCGGTCCGAAGGAAGAGCGTCCCCCCGCTTTCGTCGCGGGCACGTCGTTCTGCGCGTCCGACGGAACGATCACCCGCACGTCCACGCCCCTCTTAACGGCAGCGACCAGGAGACCGGAAGTCGCCTCGTCCGGAAGGAAATACGAGTTCGCGATCCAGATCTCCTTCGAGGCGGCTGCGAGCGAGATCGAGTAGACGCGGCCCGCTCCCGACATCGCCGCGAGCGGCGACGACGGCACGACGGCCACGGCGCTCGTGCCGGGCTGCAAAAGCGCGGGAAAGAACTCGTCGCCGACGAGAGGCTCGCCCGTCACCTCCGACCAGTTCTCCTGGAACGCGCGCTGGAGGCCGCGGACGGCGGGCCCTTCCACCCGCAGTTGCGTGTCGCGCCAGTGCTCCTTCGAATCGGCGTTGCCTTGCCACGAATCTGCGAATCCCACGCTGCCGGTGAAGCCAAGCGTGCCGTCCACCACGAGAACGCGCCGATGGTTACGATGGTTGAACACCCAGAGCATCCAGGGCTTGATCGAGTGAAAGAACTCCACACGGCAACCGGCGTGGCGCAGGACGTCGACGTCGCTCGCCTTCGTGCGCTTGCCCGGGGAACCGATCGCGTCGAGGAGGACGCGGACCGCGACGCCTTGCTGGGCCCGTTCCGCGAGGGCGTCGCGGAATCGCGTGCCGACCTCGTCCGACCAGAAGATGTAGGCCTCGAAGTTCACGGTCTTCCGAGCGGAGGAGATGGCGGCGAGCATGGCGGGAAAGATCGCGTCGCCGTTCTCGAGAAGCTCGAGCCTGTTGCCGGACGTCAGCACCGCGCCGGGCAGCGCCGACGGCAGGAACGTCGGCGCATTCAACGTGAAGTCGTGAGGCAGGTCGTAGACGGTTTGCTTCGGAGCGCCCGCCTTCGCAATGGTGATTGCGAAGGCGTAGCCCGCTGCGACCGAAACGAGGATGATCGCGAGGACGTGCCGCCGCTTCGGGCGCCGCGGACCGGAGGCTTTCACGATCTCAAGAGTACGCTTTCAGCGGCGGCCATCGCGAACCTCGGTCCGCGAGGCACGTGCCAGGGTGTATCGACCGCGGCACGCGCCGTACCCCCCACTCGACTACGAACGCACCGGAACGCCAGGATGGCTCAGGCCTTCTTCTCCCCGTTGAAGGACTTCAGGAGATCGGCCATGTCGTCCGCGTGCTCCTCCTCCTGGCCCAGTATCCATTCGAAGAGGCGGCGGGTCGTGGGGTCGTCCTTCCCCACGAAGTCGATCATTTCCTTGTACGACTCGATCGCGATCCGTTCGGCAACGAGATCCTCGCGGATCATGTCGACGAGCGTCTCTCCTTCCTGGTATTCCGTATGACTCTTCGAGAGGAGTCCGGACGGATTGAGGTCGGGCTCTCCTCCGAGCTGCCGGATGCGCTCGCAGAGCCGGTCCGCGTGCGCCTGCTCCTCGGTCGCGTGCTCGAGGAACTCGGCCTTGACGGGATCGGCGTGGATACCGTCCGCCATGTAGTAGTGCCGCTTGTACCGCAGCACGCACACGATCTCCGTCGCAAGCGCGACGTTGAGGAGCTTCACGATGGCGTCCCGGTCGCCGCGGTAACCGGGGGTCACCGCGCCCTCTTCGATCTCTCGGCGGGCTCGCCGCCGCAGCTCCGTGACGTCGCTCAGGAAGGTGCTCGGCGCTTCGGCGCGCTTCGAGGCTTCGGCGGACCTGGTCTTGCGGCTCATGACGGACTCACGACTCGCGCGTGACGAGATGGCCCACGAGCAGGCCGATCCCGAACGCGGCGACGGCCACGAGCGCGGTGTTTGCGTCCGCGTAGTCGCTCATCTTCCCGGCCGCCTTGCCGAGGTTCCGGCGCGCCGCTTCGGAGAATTTGCGCGCGCGGTCCGACAGGTCGCGGGTTGAATCCCCCGCGTCTTCCGTGAGGCCGCTCGCGGCGTCCTTGCCGCGCGAGACCGCGTCGTCGAAGTCCTTCTTCACGTCCGATCCGAGCTTCTGCGCCTCCTTGGCGGTCTTGCGGGCCTGGTCGGCAGTCGCGGAACTGTAAAGGTTGTCCATAGGTCCTCCGATCCCCGAGAGAGCAACGCACGTGCCATCGGGTCCCCGCCCCGCGCCGGCGGCGATCTTGCTTCGAGGCCGTTCGCCGGACTCTTCCGGAAGGAGTTTCACGCGACGGCCTACCTGCTGGGCCGCACGGGCCCATCAGAGCCTCGAGGCTGATCCGTCCGGAGTCCCCCGGGCCGGCCTTCCTCGGCGAACCAGCCCGCAGCGCCGACGAGGTGTACCGAGGTCCCGTTCTCTCCGAGGCCGAGCCCGAGGGAGAGGACGCCCTTGCGGACGAGAAGGGCTCCCCAGCGGCGGCCGCGCGCCTCGCGCCAGTCCGCGTCGATCGAGAACGTCCCGGCTTCCGCACGGGCTGGCGAGAGCGCGAGGAAACCCCGTGACGCGCGCAGCCGGCCCGACGCCTCGAAGTCGCGGAGGTCGAGAAGGCCCGCGATCCACCTCGGCGGGCCGGAGGGCACCAGGGCCACGAGCGGCCGGCCGTCTCCAAGTCGCGCCGAGAGATGCACGTCGAGAGACCCGTCCTTGAGCCCGAGTCGGGCCTGTCGTGCCTCGAGTGCGCCGCTCCACGGCGCGCCGGCGGCGCCCTCCAGCGAGATGTCCCGCAGCCTGACGCGCGTGCCGTCGAACGCAACGCTCCCGCCGGGGAAGTCGATCCGGCGTGCGAAGACGTTTGCGCGGGCCGCGCCCCGCACCGTCCGTTCCCCGAGTCTCACGACGACGGCCCCAGCTTCCATGTCGAGCCGCGCGCTTCCTCGCCCGCCTTGCAGGGCGACGCGCGCGCGAATGGTCCCCGCCCCGCCCGGCGCGAGACGCGGCCCGCCGCCCTCCGGCGCGAGGAACGCGAGCCCGTCGAGCGTTCCGCGGAGGGACGTCGCCCCCGACATGATCTTCCAGACTTCGTTGCCCGGGTACGCCTGCGTGTCGAACCGCGGAAGCGCCGCGCGCACGCTCCCGGTCGTCTCCCGCGAGACGGTTTCCTCTCCCCAGTGCAAGGTGCCGCGCCCGACGGCGAGCTCGCTCGGAAGCACCTCGGCCTCGAGGCCGGGACGGAGGAAGAGTCCCCCCGTCACGCGGGCCGCTCCCGTCCATCGCCAGGAGTCGATCCAGATCTCGCGCACCAGCCCGACGCTCAGGTCGTCGACGACGACGATCCAGGGGTCGCCCGGCGGGGCGGGAGGAGCCGGAGGATCGCGGAGGGGCGGTTCGCCGAATCCCGCGATGCGGGGAAATCGCGCGAGCCGGGCGGGTGTCGCCTCGGGCCGCTCGAGACGCTCCCGGAGGCGGAACGAGAGGGCGTCCGCTCGAACGGAACCCGCCCGGAAACGGCGCCTCAGAAGATCGAACAGGCGCACGCGAACCGACACTCCCTCGAGTCGGGCCTCCCATTCGATGTTCGAGTCCCGGCTTCGAAGGATGAGCGTGTCGAATCGAAGGCGCCCTGGCACGAGCGATCGCGCGCCGGTATACGTGACGAAGAGCGTCGCGGGGTCCGAGTTGATCTGCCGGGGGAGCCAATCCGACCGCAGAACGAGGTTCGTCGCCCCAACCAGACAGAGGAAGCCGAGCGCCGCGATACCGGCGACGCGGAGAATCGCCCGGCGGAGCCGAGAGGAGACTCTCAGCCTTCGATCTTGACCGTCACCCGACGGGTCTTGTCGTCGCCGGTCTGCTCGGTGAGGCGGACGCGAGACCCGACGGCGACGCTGGCGTCGATCGCGAGGGCCGTGTCCTTTGCGTCGAGGGCGACCGTGTGGGTCTTCTTGTCGCCGGTCATGACTTCGATCTTCTTACCGGGCTCGTAAATCGTGACGGTGCCCACGTACGTTTCGACCTCGCCCTTGACGGTGCCGCTGCCCGTGTCGGTCTTCGTCTCCGTCTTCGCCTCCAGCGTGTTGCCGACTTGCTTCGACTCCGTGGTCGTCTTCACCTCGCCCTGGGCGGTTTGGGTCGTCGACTCAGACTTACGTTCGACCGTGCCCGGCTCTTTCGAGCAGGCGGCGGGCGCCACGAGCAGGACGGCTGCCAGGGCGCTCGGAAAAAAGGAATACCTGCGGTGTTGCATGACGTTGATGCCTCCAGCGGGTGAAGAGCAGGGGTCGTGCCAGCCGATACTTCAGGCCGCCACGGGCGCGTTCGTGACGGCCGCCCTCTGCCCGCGATCGGTGCCGCGCCGAGCGAGTCCACTTCGACGATCGCCAAGGACGCCTCGGCACGCCTTACCGACTGCATCGGCAAATGTGCCAACTGTGAACTGAGAGAAGGCGACAGGAAAGCAGCGACGCGCAGAGGCATTGGCGACCGGGACTGGCATGCTGTGTGCTTCTCCCCCACGACGTGATCGAACGACTCAACGACCTCCTGCGTGTCGAGCTCGCCGCCGTGGCCGGATATCAGAAGGCCCTCCGCGCGCTGAAGAAGAAGGCCGTCGGCGACAGCGACCACATGCTGCGGTTCGCCTCCGAACACCAGCGAACGGTCACGGCTCTTCAGGGATCCGTTCAGGCCCGGGGCGGCGCGCCTGTGGTCACCGCGGAGCCGTGGGACGGCTGGGGCGTCGCCGCGCTCACAGCCGAGGGTGCGCAGATCAGGCTGGAAAACAAGGAATTCGTGGGCGCGCTCCTCGAGGTGGAGCGGCGCGGTCTCGCCGAGTACGAGGCCGCCTTGACCTCGCTCGACGAGGAGGCCCGGGAGCTCGTCGAGCTCGAGCTGATCCCGCGGCAGCGGAGACACGTCGCGGGGCTCACCGCCATGCTCGTGCTCCTCGCGGCGTGACCCACCGCCCGCCGTAGAGCGAGGCACGCCCACATCGCCGGCGGCGGCCCGCGAGCTGGTCGAGCAGCTCGCGAAGGATCACAGCGGCGTCCGGATCCTCTAC
>CALAQS010000044.1 GCA_937888435.1 uncultured Acidobacteriota bacterium | reverse complement strand
GACACGGCGAGGATCGCGCCCCCGACGAGGAAGATGCCCGCGATGGCCCATCCCCGCCGGCGGGGCCCCCGCGCGAGAGCCCAGCGTGACACGGCAGGGAGGTCTTCCATCTCCTCCACGTCGCCCTCGCGCGCAGGCACGCGCAGGAGCGCGGCGAGATAGGCGACGTAGCAGGCCGCGAGAATGGCGGCGTCGAGGAGGCCGAGCGTACCTTTCCACCAGATCACGGTGAACCAGAGGAGCGGCGGAAGCAGGCCCACGATCTCGATGGCGTGCTCGTCGTCGAACGTGATCGCAATCCACGTCTCGCGCCGGCCCGTCTTCCGGGCGAAGAAAGCGGCCACGAAATAAACCAGCGGCCAGCCGAGTCCGACGAGCAGCCGGATCGAGCCGGTGAAATTCGCGATCGCGAGATGCACCTTCGCCGGGTCCTTCCCGGCCTCCCACGCGATGACGGCTTCCACCGCGAATTCGGGGAGCGTCTGAAGCCACGCGAGGATCGCGAGCGCGAGGCCCTGCGACACGAGGAACTGTGCGGCCTCGGCTCCCCAGGCCACGAGGAACGCGGAAAACAGGACGGACGGGAACGTCCAGAGCGCGGTCAGGGGCGTGGCTTTCGCGGCGACGCTGCCCGCGACCGGAAGCGACAGCTTCATTCGAATGGGATTTAAGCACACCGATTCACACCTCCGCTCGTCCCGGAGGAAGGCACTACACTCTCTGCGCACCATGACCACGCACATCGACTCCGCCTCGAACCCGCGCATCGCGGCGGCCGTCAAGGCCATCGCGAGCGGAGAAATGATGCTGCTCGAAGGCAGGAGAATGATCGAGGAGGCGCTGGACGCAGGGGTACCGGTAGACGAGGTGTTTCTTCACAGAAATCCGGAACAAGAGAAAGAGGCAGAAGAAGATTTTCTTAGAAAGGTGAGAGGGGAAGGTGATTCGCACGCGACAACCTCCTCGGCACGGGTGACGGAGGTCGCGGCACGGGTCCTTCGAAAGCTCTCGGATCTTCCTTCGACGCGCGGCGTCGTCGCGATCGCACCGCCCCCCCACCGCACGCTGACTTCCCTTTCAGCACTATTACCTTCCAAGAAATCTCTCTCTTCCTCTTCTCTCCTTTTCCTCCTCCTCGACGACGTTCAGGACCCCGCGAACGTAGGGGCGATCCTCCGCAGCGGCGAGGCCTTCGGCGCCGCAGGAGCCGTCCTGACGGCCGGGTGTGCATGGCCGTTCTCGCCGCGCGCGCTGCGCACATCTGCGGGCAGCGCGTTCCGATTACCCGTCGCCGCGCGCGTCGCGGCAGCCGAAGCAGTCGCCTGGGCGCACCGGTATGGGATCGCCCTCGCGGGAGCCGCGGCGCACGGAGGCACGGCTCCCCAGGCCCTCGGGGGCGTCCGCCCGCTCGCCCTCGTGATCGGCTCGGAGGGCCACGGAATCTCGGCCGAGATCGCCGGGTCGCTCGACCATCGCGTCACGCTGCCGCTCGCCGGCCGCGTCGACTCCCTGAACGCGGCCGTCGCCGCGGGCGTCCTCCTTCACATCCTGACGCGCCCGCCCGCGCCAGCGCGGTAGAATCGCCCATCGGCCGCGCCCTCCGGGCCGTCATCTCACAAAAAGCGAGGTCTCATCCCATGCGGCGAACGCTCATCGCCTCCGCCCTCCTTCTTTCCACCGCGGTCCCGGCATTTGCCGAGGAAGCCGCGAAGGCCGCCCCCGCCAAGCCGGCCGCCGCCAAGGCCGCCTCCGCCAAGTCGGCCGGCGCGCCTCCCGCGACCGAGAGTGCCAAAACGCTCTACGCGATCGGGCTCGTGATGAGCCAAAACCTCGGGCCGCTCAAACTGACGGCCGCGGAGCTGGCCTCCGTGCAGGAGGGCCTCACCGACGGCGTCCTCGGCCGCACCCCGAAGGTCGACCTCGCGGTGTACGGCCCGAAGCTGCAGGAGTTCGCGAAGGGCCGCCTCGGCGCGGCGGCCGCCGGCGAGAAGAAGGCCGGTGCTGCCTTCGTCGCGAAGGAGGCCGCGGAGAGCGGCACAGTGAAGCAGCCGACCGGCTTCCTCTACAAGGAGATCAAGGCCGGAACAGGCGCGTCGCCGAAGGCGACCGACAAGGTGAAGGTCCACTACCGCGGCACGCTCACGGACGGAACCGTCTTCGACAGCTCCATCGACCGCGGCGAGCCCGTGACGTTCCCGCTAACCGGCGTCATCCCGTGCTGGACGCAGGGTCTCCAGCTCATGAAGACGGGTGGCAAGGCCCGCCTCGTGTGCCCTTCGGAGCTCGCCTACGGCGACGCGGGAAGCCCCCCGAAGATCAAGGGCGGCGCGACGCTGGTCTTCGAGGTCGAGCTGATCTCGATCGAGAAGTAGCCCGCCCTCAAAACACCTCCGCGGTGAACCGGAGGAGGCGGGGAGGGCTCGCGGCCTTCCAGCTCTCCTCCGGAAGCCCCGCCCTGAGGCACGCCTGGGACAGGATGCGCGCGCCGTCCCAATCGAAGAGAGCGGCATCCTGCGGCAGGACCACGCCGCGGCGCTTCCCCTTCTCCACGACGACGCCGTGAGTGCCGGGGAGAAGGCTTTCGGCCCCGGGGATTTCTTCGAAGGAATGGAGGACGGAGATTTCGGGCACGTAGCGCGGCAGCTCTTTGACGGCCGCTGGAGGGAATCTCGGGTCTTTGAGGAGCGCCGCCACGGCGTGCTCCTCGACCTCGATGGCGAGCGCGCGTTCCGCGCCGACCGTTCCGCTCCGACCCCGCGGGCGGCCATCCTTTTTCCAGGTCACGAAGACCGCAGCAGGGCGAGCGAGTAAGCTGGCCGGATCGATGACGGGCGAGGCTGTATCTCGCAGCCCCATCGCACGGGCCGCCGCCTTCAGGGCGACCTTTCGAAGAATCTCTCTCCCCTCGTCCGAAATCATCATGCCGAAAGCCATCGCGCGAGCGCGTCGCCGGTCACGCTCTCGAACTCGTCCAGGCGGTCGGAAAAGTAGTGGTCGGCCCCGGGGACCACGAGAAACGTCCAGCCTCGCGCCTCCGCGATCTCGCGGGCGCGCGCGGCGGAGCTGAACTCGTCGTCTCCGCCCTGAATCCACGCGACATGCGTTTCCTTGGGGACGACGCCGGCGGGCTCGTCCCGGTCGGTCGGAACTCCGATGAGAAGCAGCACCTGGGGCGCGAGGCGTTCGGCGGCCCTCAGGGCGCACAGCGACCCGAACGAGAAGCCCGAGAGGACGAAGGGGCCATCCGGCTGCCTGGCTCTCAGCCAGCGTCCGGCCGCGACGACGTCCTCCGTTTCGCCGGCGCCGCCGTCGTACGTCCCCGCGGACGCGCCCACACCTCGGAAATGGAAGCGCAGGGCCGCAAGCGAGAATCGTCCGGACAGGAGGCGCGCGGCGCGATGCACGACCTTCGTGCGCATCGTTCCCCCGAGCCGGGGATGCGGGTGCGCGACGAGCGCCGCCCCGGCCGGAACTGCCGGTGAACGCAGGAGAGCCTCCAGGGGGCCCGCGGGGCCCGGGATTTCGAGCGAAGAGAGCCTCACGGGGGCCGCGTCCGGCATCAAAACGACCTTAGCATGCGACCTTTTTTCAGACGCGCCCGTTGAATTCCACCACCGCGGACGGCTATAAGAGAATCTCCCGCAGAATGTCCCCTCGCGTCAGGAGCGTGCCATGAAGAACATCGTTCACATCGTCGGGACCGGGACGATCGGAGAGCCTCTCATCGGGCTCTTCACGGACTTCAAGCAGCATCTCGGCATCGACGAAGTGACGTTCCACAAGCGCACACCCATGAAGACCGAGCGGGCGAAGGTGGCCCACCTCATGTCGCGCGGCGCGCACCTCGCGACGGAGGAGGACAAGGCCGCGGATTTCGAGGCCCTCGGCCACACGGTCTCCTACAGCGCGGCTGAAGCTCTCGAGCGCGCGACCGTGGTCATCGACTGCACGCCCGCCGGGAACGACAACAAGGAGGCCTACTACAAACACCTCAAGGGCCCCCGCGGCTTCCTCGCGCAGGGCTCGGAGTTCGGCTTCGGCAAGATGTACGCGCGCGGGATCAACGATTCGGCCCTCATCCCGGGCGAGGACCGCTTCCTGCAGGTCGTCTCGTGCAACACGCACAACCTCGCGATCCTGATCAAGACGCTCGGCATGTCGGGGAACGATCTGGTGATGAAGCGAGCGCAGTTCGTCTGCATGCGGCGCGCGAACGACATCTCGCAGACGAAGGACTACATTCCCGCGCCGACCGTCGGCAAGCACGACGACGAGGAATTCGGCACGCATCATGCCCGAGACGTTTTCCATCTCTACGAGACGCTCGACCTGAAGCCCAAGGTCTTCTCGTCGGCCTTGAAGCTCAACACGCAGTACATGCACTCCGTGTGGTTCAACTTCGAGCTCACCAAGCCGATCGACAAGAAGACGGTGATCGAGCACCTGAAGGAGAATCCGCTCGTCGCGCTCACCGAAAGGAAGAGCGCGAACGAAGTGTTCTCCTTCGGTCGCGACCACGGGTATTACGGCCGCATTCTCTCGCAAACCGTCATTTCGACGCCCACGCTCGCCGTCGCCGACAAAGGCCGGGAGATCGTAGGCTTCTGCTTCACGCCGCAGGACGGCAACTCTCTTCTCTCCTCGGTCGCGGGCGCCATCTGGCTCATGGACCCGACTCACGCTTCGGAGCGGATTCAGGTTCTCAAGCGGTTCGTGTTTCGAGAGATCTGAGGGAAGAACCGCCGGAGTGAGCGATCTCCCCGTCTCACCTTTTCAGAACACGGCTCTCCTCGACCGTCTCCTTTCGCTCTCCGTCGCCCTTCTGGGAGCGGCGTTCTATTTGGAAACGTCAAGGCAGGTCTCGTCACATACTTCAGCGAATTTGCCCGACCGGCGAAGTATCCAAGCGTCGGACGTGCCGAGCCGACGCGAGATGCAGACCCGTCGTTTTCCGCCGGTTGCGGGCGCGGCACGGATGAATGACGCGAACTCTCGAACTGGGAAGACGAAGAGATCGCCGCGATATTGGTCGTCCTCTGACATCACGTATGCCACGAAAAGGTGTACCCCTGCTCATGAGCTCGTCAGCATCATCTCGAGGGCCAGTGAGAGTGACGCTCCGTCCTGAAGCCCCGAGAGCCTTCGGCACCCGCCGCCGCATCCACGTATTCCGAACCGTCCTCCACGACGAGGACTCTGCGGGGCGGGGTTACGCGGCCTCCTCCACGGCCGCGAACTCCACCGCGACGCCCTTCGTGAACTCCCCCGTTCCCGGCGTCACGTCCACGAGGCCGTCCCATCGC
>CALAQS010000043.1 GCA_937888435.1 uncultured Acidobacteriota bacterium | reverse complement strand
AATTGGTTAGTGCTGGGGTCTTCCAGCTGTGGGCTATATACACGGACAGACGGGGACACACCTTTGACCTCCCTTGATGAAGAACTATCATGGGGTACCCAGTACATGGCACCCGCCCCCTAACCGGTGTACGTTTTCGCTAGTGCGTTCAGCTACCGTTCGCCACGAGACGGAACGGTTTGTAGGGCGTCCGAACGCCCCGGTTCCTGCCGTCAAAATAATCCGCGATGTACGCGATCAGACCCGGGGCGGTGGCTTGACTGCCAATGCCCTCGCATAGGTCTCGGTAGGCGGGATCAGACAAGATCGCCTCCGAGAAAACCGAGTTCCGAATGGCAGAGACTCGTTTCGCCACCTCGTCTGAGCGCCCGAGCCGGGCCAGGCACTCCGCGATTCGGAGCTGAGCGCAGAGCACGAATTGCTCGAGTCCCTGCTCTGTCGCGTCTGCCGAGATTCGCTCGAAGGACCGCAGGGCCCGAGTCGTATTCCCCTTGATCAGTTCTATCGTCGCCAGTCCGTTTCGAACCATCAGAAGGTGAGCCGACATTCCGAGACGGCGTGCGTGGCTGATGCAGCGCGCATAAGCGGCCTTGGCCGCCTCGAGGCGACCCAACCTGATGAGACAGAAGCCTCGACCAACCAGGGTTGCGGTGTACGCAGCTCCATCAAGCTCGTGATGGAGCAGTCTGACCGCACCGTCATAGAAATGCAGGGCAGACTCGTACCTTTCCCTGCCGACGAGGAGAACACCCATGGCTGCTTCGGCTCTTCCCTGCCAGTTTTCCTGTCCGTACACCTGGAACTCGGAGCGCGCGCTTTTCAAGAACTTCCATGAGACAGCGAATTGGCCCGCAAAGGTCGCCGCCGATCCTTCGAAGTAGTCGACGAGCGCCAGGGCAAAGCTGTCCTCGCCGGCGGCAAGGAAGTGGATCCGGGCAGCCGACGCTGATGCCTGGGCCTCCTCGGCTCGACCGAGGAAGTTCAGCGCATTCGACTCAAGTAACGCCGCTTCTCCGAGGACTTGTTCGCGGCAAACCGGCTGGGCAGGACCCTTGTCCCTGAGGAACGGAAGGCATTTCGTCATTTCCGCGACAGCCTTCGCGAATTCAAGGAACTTCGCAGAATCCGTCGGCACCTTCGGCATCGCGAGCTGGCACGCGTACAGGTACGCGTAGCCGCGGCTCGGATCTGCTTCGATCTTCCCCAGCAGCTCTTTCGCCTTTTCGAGACCCTCTTCCGAGACCGCCTTCACGATCTCGGCCGCGAGCTGACGCCCGTCGTGGGCGAGGCGGCCGAGGCGGTCGGCGGGGCGGTTCTTCGTTTTGAACTTGAGGAGGAACTCCTCGCGCTCGCCGGCCGGGGCGTCGTCCTGCGGCAGCTCGTCGAAGAAGGCGTCGAACTCTTCCTTCATCTCGCGCGCCCTCGACAGGGTGCGGATGTCGTCGAGGTGCTTTTCGCACGGCGGGCAGCCCGCGGTGACGTGGGCCTTCACGTGCGCGTTCAGCTCGGTCGAGCCCTCGGTCAGAAGCTCGAAGAGCTCCCACTGCTCGGGGTGGGAAGAAGACGCGTCGGTCCGGAATTCCGCGCTCACGCGAGCACCTTCCGCATCTTGTCGAGGCAGCCCCAGATGCGCTTCCAGACGGTCTTCTTGGAGTAACCCGTGGCCTTCGTCATGTCGGCCAGGCTGTATTCCTGCCCGAAGTAGAGCCGCACGATGCGCTTGCACTTGGGGCCGGCGCTGCGGATGGCCTTGTTGACCATGCGCACGGCCTCGAGGCGCGCGATGACCTTCTCGCACTTCGGATCGGGCACGTCCATGTATTCCGGCATCTGCTGGACGCTGCGCTCTTTAGCCATCGCGATGTTCAGGCACGTGTTGAGGAACGCGATCTTGACGTAGCCGATCGGGTCTTTCACGCGCGGATCGCGCGCGAGGACGCGCATGTAGACGGTCTGAACGGCGTCTTCCGCCTCTTCGCGGCTGAAGTTGTACTTCCTCACCGCGAGGCCGATGAGCTTCGGGCGGAGCACGCTGTTCAGCGCGGTCCAGTCCCACTCGCCGGGCGTGACGCCCGCGGCCTCGGAGGAGACGTCGTCCGAGACGGGAAGCTCGTCGGAGAGAACGGCGCGCAGGACCGACGCTTCGGACATCGAACCGCCACCGGCGAGAGCCGGCGTCAGCCCCATACCATCCGTCGTGTCCCACGTTGCCATGGACGACTCCCGAGGGAACCGCGCCCGCATGGACCGCGGGTCTGGTACCCCAACTGAACCTGGCGGAATTGTTTCACGAATCGAGGTGTGTCAAGAGAAAAATCGACGGCCGTCGGGAATACAGACGCATCAGCCTCCACCGCCGATGACGGGGTGCGCTAGATTCTCGCCAAAGCGCCGTGTTGCACTCTATCGCATTGATATGAAAGCACTTGACACGTCCTGGACGGCGTCCACGGTGCGCAAGCGCGCTGGTCGTGGACGACCGGCCGCGCCGGGGCTATGATCCTTGCCCGCGCCGGGATCGCGTCATGCGACCCGGACGCGTCGACCGCTCGTTCTTTTCGAAAGGCGTCTTACTTTCACGGA
>CALAQS010000042.1 GCA_937888435.1 uncultured Acidobacteriota bacterium | reverse complement strand
CGTTTCTTCTCCCAGGCGCGCGCGAGAGCCGGCAGCAGGGCGCCGGCCACCGCGCCTGCGACCCGCAGGAAGAAGACGCGCAGGACGGCGGCGGGACCGCGGCGGCCGAACGGCGGCGGCGCGAGGCGCACCTCGAATCGATGAGAGCCTCCTTCGATCGCGCTCGCCGCGTGAAACGTCAGCGCACCCGACGGATGGCGGGCCACGAGGACCCACCCCGGCGAGGCGGGCGCTTCGACCCGGGCGTCGAGAAAACCGGGGCGGGCCGGCGCGCCTCGGCGCGGACGCGCGGAGCGGATTCCCGCGAGCGCGAGCCGCCCGTCCCCGAGAACGCGCTCGAGAAACGGGTCCGACTCGGCCGCCGCCCGCAGACGCATTCGGGCCGTAGGAGTCAGGACTTCCCAGCCGGGGCTCGCCGTGACGCGGATGCGCGGAGGCGCCATGGCCCGGGAGTCTAGCCGCGAGTCACCAGAAGAACTCCCTCAGCCGAATTCGACCAGAACCGGCCCATGGTCGCTGGTTCCGAACTCGCGGTACACGCGGGCCGCCACCGCTTTTGACGCGAGCGTTTCGCTCGCGAGGACGTAGTCCAGCCGCCAGCCGATGTTGCGCTCCTTGAGCTGCCGCCACGGCGCCCACCACGTGAAGAGGGAGTCGTTCTCTTGGTCGAGAGCACGGCCCGTGTCCACGAGCCCCTGCGCGAGAATCTTTTCGACGAGAGCGCGCTCGTCGGAGCGCTGTCCGATCGCGCCCGCCTTCCGCTCCTTCGGGTGGACGTCGCGGTCCGTGAGCGCGACGTTGAGGTCGCCGCAGAGGAGGAGCTTCCGCCCTTCCGCCCGCGCCGCGGCCGCACGACGTTCGAGAGCCTCGAGGAACGCGAGCTTGGCGGCGAAGTCCTTTCCGCCGTTCGGAACGTAAAGGGACGCGACCGTGAAGTCCGGAAGATGGGCCTCGACGACCCGCGTCTCGTGGTCGAAGTCCGGGTGCGTGAAGGCGACGTCTCCCGCGAACGTCTCCCTTCGGAGAAGCAGCCCGACGCCCGAGTAACCCTTGTGTCCGTGCCAGTAAGTCTGGTAGCCCTCGGGCGCGACGAGGGAGAGCGGAAGCTGCTCGGGCGCGGCCTTCAGCTCCTGCAGGCAGAGGACGTCGGGCCTCTCGCGCTCGAGCCACTCCACGACCTGCAGCTCCCGCGCCCGGATTCCGTTCACGTTCCAGGTGACGACCTTCATCGCGTCAGCCTGCGAACCTCTCCGCAAACCGCCGCGCGAGCTCGGGAGCCGCGCCGTCTTCCTCGTGCTTGAAAAAGACGTAAGCCTCTTCCCAGGCCTGCTCGCCGACGCGCGTCGCCCACGCGTCGAGGTCCGTCCCGGTGTAATCCTCGCGGCGCAGACGCAGGTAGCCCCAGCCCGCCGTGGCCGTGAGCGGCGTCGTGCCCTTCTCGTCGTCGGCGATGCACAGGGCCGCGCCGGCGGAGTTGAGGAGCGCGAAGACCTCCTCGTCGAGCCACGTCGGGTTGCGGAATTCGAAGGCGACCTTCACGTCCTTCGGCAGCAGCGCGAGAAAAGCGACGAGCCGCGGCACGTCCTTCTTCAGGTTCGGCGGCAGCCCGAAGAGGATCGGCCCGAGGCGGCCGCCGAGGTGCCGGGCCGACCCGATGAGGAAGCGCACCTCCTCGGCCGTGTCCTTGAGCCGCTTGATGTGCGTGATGCGCTGCGAGGCCTTGAGTGCGAACTGAAACGTCTCCGGCACCTGTGCCGCCCAGCCCGCGAGAAGCTCGGGCTTCGGCATCCGGTAGAACGTGTTGTTGATCTCGACCGCGGGAAGCTTCGTCGCGTAGAAGCTCAAGCGTCCGCTCGCGGGGAGATCCTCCGGGTAAAAAGTGCCGGTCCAGCCGTCGTAGCTGAATCCGCTCGTGCCCGCGAGAACTCGCATGCGGGATTCTAGGTCGCCCGCCTCGCTCGCGGCGCGGATGGAACGCTCCGGACCACGAGCGCGGTGACGTTGTCGGGCGCGCCGGCCTCGTTCGCGGTGTCGATGAGGGCCCGGACGGCGTCCGCGGGCTGGCGCGATGCCAGGATCGTGGCGATCCCCAGCTCGTCCACGATGCCGTGGAGGCCGTCTGTCGCGAGGAGCAGCGTCGAGCCCGGCTGCCACGGCCTCCAGAAAAGATCGACGTCGACCTCGTCCCGGGCCCCGAGCGAGCGCGTGATGAGGTGATGAAGGGGCAGCCGAGCCACGGCCTCTTCGGTCAGGAGGCCGCGGCGAATCTCGTCGGCGAAGCAGGTATGGTCGCGGCTGATCTGCTCCAGGCGCCCATCCTGGAGAAGGTAAGCGCGGCTGTCGCCCACGTTGCCGAAAAGGACCCATTGTCCGAGGACGAGAGCCGCCACGAGCGTCGTTCCCATCGGCGGAAGAGGCGCGGCGCCTGGGTCCGGCCCCGCCTTCTCGGGCGCGGCGAGGATGCCCGCGCGCCTCACGGCCGTGTTCGCGGTCGTCATCGCGCGCCGGAACTTCTCGGCACTCTCGCCGGGCGCCGCGTAGAACGTCGAGAAGAGCACCTCGACAGCGAGCTTGGAAGCAACCTCGCCGCGGGCGTGGCCGCCCATGCCGTCCGCCACGGCGAAAAGCGCCCCCCGCGTGCCGAGGCTCGCTCGCGGGCCGGCGAGCGCGGCCAGCATGTCGGGGTCGCCCGCGAAGTCCTCGTTTCCCGGCCGGGCCTGGCCGCGGTCCGACAGGCTCGCCCATTGGAGCCGGTCGTCTCTTTCAGGATCGGGTTTCACGCCCGCGAATGGTAGCCCGGGCCGGGTCTCCCCGATTCAGCTCTTCTTCTTCGGCGCCCAGCGCAGGATCTCGACCTTCTCCATCGTCATGAGGACGCCGCAGCCCGCTTCGTCGAGGATGGGCTCGATGCGCTCGAGGAAGGCCCGGATTTTCTCCTCCGTGTCCACGATCTCGACGACGATCGGCAGATCCTCGGAGAGCTCCAGGAGCCGCGAGCGGTGGACCACGCTGGAGGCTCCGAAGGACTCGATGCCCCGGAGGACCGTCGCGCCCGAGAGGCCGGCCACGCGTGCCTCGGTGACGAGGATCTCGAAGAGCGGCTTGTGTCGCGCGCGGTCCAGCTCGCCGATGTGGATGCGCAACAGCTTCGCCGTTGTGACGTCTTTCATGCGCCGATCCTCCCCACCGAACGGCCGAGAAACGCTCCGAGGAGCCCGCAGAAGACCGACCCGCCCACGTAGAGCGAGGCGCGAAACACGTCCCTCACGGTGAGAAGGCCGAGCGACTCCCACGCGAAGGACGAGAAGGTCGTGAAGCCTCCGAGGATTCCGACCATGATGAAAGTGCGCGCTTCTGGCGAGATCGCCGCGCGCTCGAGGCCGAGCGCACCGACGAGGCCGATGGCGAAGCACCCGAGCAGGTTTACGAAAAACGTGCCGACGGGAAACGGACCGGGAAACGTCCTTTGAAGAGCCGTCGCCATCGCGTACCGGCACACCGAGCCGATGCCGCCGCCGACGAAAACGAGAAGGAGGAGAGAGAGCCGCATGCGCGCGTGCCGTTATACTTGAATCCGCAACGAAGGCGATGGAGTCCGCCTGAACCGCCTTGTGAAGGCTGATGACTCCTACCTCAGGTAGGAGTTGCCCGTGCTTCAGCAGCAGGATGTGAGCGGACCGCCCCTCGAGGCCGAAGCGCCCCCCGCCGCCGGCCTGCGGGACCTGGCGCGGCTCGCGTCCGAGGCGGGCGCTCCCCGGATCGCCTCGGAAGCGACGGCCGTTTCCGAGCGGATCGCGGAGGGCCGCTTCTACGTGGCCTGCGTCGGGCAGTTCAAGCGCGGGAAGTCCAGCCTCCTGAATGCGCTCGCCGGCAGCGCGGTCCTTCCGGTCGGCGTCCTGCCCGTCACGTCGGTTGCGACGGTCCTGCGCTGGGGCGAGGGTCTCGCCGCCCGTGTGCGCTTCTCGGGAGGCTCGTGGCGGGACATCCGGCCCGAGGCCCTCGCGGCCTACGTGGCCGAGGAGAACAACTCGGAGAACAAGATCGGCGTTTCGGCCGTGGAGGTCTTCCTGCCGAGTCCGCTCCTCGCGTCGGGGATGTGCCTCGTGGACACGCCCGGCATCGGGTCCGTCTTCGCCGGAAACACGATGACGACGCGCGAATTCGTTCCGCACGTGGACGCGGCCATCGTGGTGCTGGGCGCCGACCCGCCCATCTCCGGCGAGGAACTGGCGCTCGTCGAGGAGGTCTCGCGCCACGTCGAGCGACTCTTCTTCGTCCTCAACAAGGCGGATCGCCTGCCGCCCGAGGAGTGCGCGGAGGCCGCCCGCTTCGCGGAGCGCGTTCTGAAGGAGCGCTTGGGCTCGAAGGCGACGCCACTCCTTCTCGTCAGCGCCATCGAGCGTCTCGCATCCGGTCCGACGCGCGACTGGGAAGAGCTGGAAAGCTCGCTCGATCGCCTCGCGCGGGAATCGGGCGCCTCCCTCGTGCGGGAGGCCGAGCAGCGGGCGATCAAGCGGTTTCTCGATCGGCTCCTTGCCGAGATCGACGAGCAGCAAGAGGCGCTCGTTCGGCCGGTCGCGGAGTCGGAGAAACGGATCGGAAGCCTCTCCGCGTCGGTGGCGGAGGCCGGGCGCTCGATGGCCGACCTGGGATACCTCCTGATGGCCGAGGTGGACCGCTTGACGGTGAAGTTCGGCGAGGACCGCGAGAAGTTTCTCTCCGCCGCGCTCGCATCCGCCGAGCGGGAGCTGATCCGTCAGATCGACGCGGGAGCTGCGGAAACCTCCCTCCGTCCGCTCCGGACCCGGGTACGGGAGGCGGCCGCCGCGATCGCCCGGCGCCACCTCGACGCGTGGCTCGCGTCCGAGCAGCCCGCCGCCGAAGCGCTCTATCGCGGCGCCGCCGAACGCTTCCTCGCTCTCGGCAACGAGTTTCTCCGGCGCTTCCTGAAGTCCGGCGAGCTAGGGCCCGAGACGTTCCCGGCCGAGCTGGGCCACGAGGCCGGGTTCCGGGCGAAGTCCCGGCTCTTCTACACGGAGCTGCTCGCGGTGGCTCAGCCGTCGCCGCTCTCCTGGGTTCTGGACCGCTTGCGGACGCCAGGAGCGCTTCGCCGCGCGGTCGGGCGGGATGCCGCCGCGTATCTCGAACGGCTCCTTTCTTCGAACAGCGCGCGCATCCAGAACGACCTCATCGAGCGCGTGCGCGAGAGCCGCCGCCGCCTCGAGGCCGAGATCCGCGCGCGACTTTCGGAGGCGGTTCGCTCGGCGACGAGCGCGCTCGAGCGCGCGAAGGCGCGGCACGCCGAAGGGGACGCGAGCGTGGCCGCCGAGCTCGGGCGGCTCGACGGTCTGAGGC
>CALAQS010000041.1 GCA_937888435.1 uncultured Acidobacteriota bacterium | reverse complement strand
CGTTCGCGGCCGCGCCGCGCGCCCGGCGCGTCGCCGTGCTCGGGGGCGGCGACGGCCTCGCCGTCCGCGAGATCCTGAAGCACCCCGAGGTCGAGAGCGTCACGCTCGTGGACCTCGACCCCGCGATGACGCGCCTCGCGACGACGCACCCCCTCTTTCTCGCCTTGAACGGCAGCTCATTGAGATCGCCGAAGGTGCGGGTCGTGAACGAAGACGCAATGATCTGGATCGAGAAGGAGCCCGATCTCTTCGACGTCGTCGTCATCGATTTTCCCGACCCGAACAGTTACGCCGTGGGCAAGCTCTACACGTCGCGCTTCTATTCGCTCGTGAAAAAGAAGCTCGATCCCGAGGGCGTCGTCGCCGTGCAGTCCACGTCTCCTCTTTTCGCGCGCCGCAGCTTCTGGATCGTGGACGCGACTCTCCGGGCCGCCGGCTTTTCGACGCGCCCGTATCACATCGCCGTGCCGTCGTTCGGCGACTGGGGCTTCGTTCTCGCGTCGGGGACGGCCGTGAACGTCTCTACGCGCCTGCCCGAGGGCCTGCGCGCGCTGTCGAGTGAGCTCCTCCCCTCGCTCTTCGTCTTCGGCCCCGACGTGGCGCGCATCGACGACGTCCCCGTGAACCGGCTCAATGACCAGGTCCTCGTGAGGACTTACGAGGGAGAGTGGAAGCGCTTCGACTGAGCCGGCGCGACGCGATCGCATCGCTCGTCGGCCTTCCCGCGCTCTCGGCCCTCGCCGCCGCTCTGACGGCGTGCGGCAAGAAGGACGTCCGCGGTCTTCCCTTCGGCGGGAGGATCGTGGGTCCCGACGCCGCGAGGGGGCATCTCCTTCGCGCCGGGGATCTCCTGTCCCGCCCCGCCGTCCGCACGGAGCGCGTCGGCACGGCGATCGTGGGCGCGGGCGTGTCGGGTCTCTCCGCCGCGTGGCGCCTCGCGCGCGAGAGCGACACGGATTTCCGCGTCTTCGACCTCGAGGACGCGGCGGGAGGCACCGCCATTTCGGGTGCGAACGACGTGTCCGCGTTCCCGTGGGGCGCGCACTACGTGCCCGTGCCCGCTTCTCCGAACCGGGCTCTCGAGGCCGTCCTCGAGGAGGCCGGCGCGCTGGTCGGCCGCGACGCGGACGGCGCTCCCGAGTGGGCCGAGGAGATGCTGTGCCGCGAACCCGAGGAACGGCTCTTCTTCGGATACGCCTGGCGTCCGGGCCTCTATCCGCGCGACGGCGCCGCGCCGGACGACCTCGCACAGCTCGCGCGGTTCCGGCGCGAGATGAACGTCCTCGCGGCCCGGAAGGACTCGAAAGGTCGCCGCGCGTTCGCGATCCCGACGCGCCTCTCGTCGGAGGACCCCGAGTTCACCGGCCTGGACCGCATCACGATGGCCGAGTGGATGCGCGCGCGCGGCTACACATCGCCGCGCCTTCTCTGGCTGGCGGAGTACGGGTGCCGCGACGATTTCGGCACGAACCTCGCCGGCACCTCCGCGTGGGCGGGTGTCCACTACAACGCCGCGCGCCTGCCCGGGGAGGACGACGACGAGGACCCGTCGGACTTCCTCACGTGGCCGGAAGGCAATGGCCGCCTCGTCGCCCTGCTCGCGAAGAGCGCCGCGGGACGCCTTGCGGCCTCCTCTCTCGTGTTCGACGTCGTGCCGGCGCCGAAACCCGGCGCGCCGGTTGTGCTGCGTGTCCTGGACGCCGCCCACAACGAGGTCGTCGCGGTCGAGGCCGCGCACGCGATCCTCGCGCTGCCGAAGTTCGTGGCCGCGCGGGTCCTCGCGCCGTGGCGCGCGGCTCCGCCCGCCTTTCTCGAGGAGACCTCGTGGGCGCCCTGGCTCGTCGCAAACCTCACGCTTCGCGCGCGGCCGAAGGAGACGGGCTTTCCACTCGCCTGGGACAATGTCCTCCACGATTCGCGCTCGCTCGGCTACGTCGTCGCGACGCATCAGACGGGACAGGAGTACGGGCCGACCGTCTTCACGTACTACCTGCCCTTTACGGACGAGACCCCTGCGTTAGCGCGTGCGAAGCTTCTCGCCGCGTCCTGGGACGACCTCGCGTCGGCCGTTCTCGCGGACCTTTCCACCGCGCACCGCGACCTTCCGGATCTCGTGGCGCGCCTCGACGTGGTTCGCTGGGGCCACGCGATGGCGCGTCCGACGCCGGGGTTTCTTTCGAGCCCGGTCCGGCACCTTGCGTCGGTGGGCGGCGTCCATTTCGCGCATGCAGACTCAGCGGGACTTCCGCTTTTCGAGGAGGCGCAGGACGCCGGCGTGCGAGCCGCCGAGGCGGTCCTTTCCTCGCGTGGCGAGCGATTCGCGAGCCAGGCTGCGGGCTAACATGGCGGCCCCCGTGAACTCCCCGTGGCTCTTCGGCCGGCGCGCGGACCTCCTTCTCTTCGGAGGCTCGACGGCTCTCGCGCTGCTCTTCCTCGGCATCGGCCATGCGACCGGCCTCCTCGACGGCGACGCCCCACCCTGGCTGTTTCTCGTCGCGGTCGTGGGCGTGGACGTGGCGCACGTGTGGGCGACGGGCTGGCGCGTTCTCGCGGACGGAAGCGCCGCTCGCGCGCGCCTCGCGCTCTACCTGGGGGTGCCGCTCGCCGCGTGGGCCGCGGGCGTCGTGGCGTATTCCGTCTCCGCTCTCCTTTTCTGGCGCGTTCTCGCGTATCTCGCGGTCTTCCACTTCGTGCGGCAGCAGTATGGCTGGGTCGCTCTCTACCGTCGAAAGAACGGAGAAAGAAAAGACGGACGCCTCCTCGACGCCGCGGCCATCTACGGCGCCACGCTCACGCCGCTCCTCTTCTGGCACGCGCACCTCCCGCGGCGGTTCCAGTGGTTCCTGAGGGGAGATTTCGTGAACGGCCTGCCCGAGGAGGTCAGCCGGCTCGCCTTCGTCCTCTATGCCGGGATCTTCGCCGGGTGGGTCGTGAAGGAAGTCGCGCGGGCGCGCGCCGGCCGGCCGGTGTCGTGGGGGAAGGTCCTGATCGTCCTCTCGACTGCCGCGACGTGGTTTGGAGGCATCGTCGTCTTCGACTCGGATTACGCGTTCACGGTGACGAACGTCTTCGTCCACGGCATTCCGTACATGGGCCTCGTGTGGTTCACGTCGAAATCGCGCGCTCAGGCGCGCCGCGACGCAGGCGACGCTCCGTCCTTCGCGGACCGGCTGGCGCCGAAGCTCGTCTTTTTCCTCGCGCCGCTTCTCCTCGTCGCGTTCGCCGAGGAATGGGGCTGGGACCTCCTCGTCTGGCACGACCATGCCGTGCTCTTTCCGGGGCCCGCGCTCGACCCCGGCGCGCTCCTTCTGGTCCTGATCGTGCCGCTCCTCGCTCTCCCCCAGGCCATCCATTACGTGTGGGACGCGTTCCTCTGGAAGGTGCGGCCCGAGAACCGGGGTACAGTCGAAGCGCTGGGAATCCGATGAGACTCGGCCTTCACCTCCTCCTCGACGTCGCGGGCGCGCCGTTCGCCACGCTCGACGATCCCGTCCTCGTCGAGACGCTGCTCGTCGACGCCGTCAGGGCGATGGGCGCGAAGGTGCTCGGCATCCACATTCACCGCCTTAGCCCGCAGGGCGTCAGCGGCGTCGTCGTCATCTCCGAGTCGCACCTCACGATCCACACCTGGCCCGAGCGCGGCGAGGCGGCGGTGGACCTCTTTACGTGCGGCGACGCATCACGCGCGCGCACGGCGGTACGGGCGCTCGCGAAGGCGCTCGGAGCCGAGAGGACGAGGTTCGAGGAACGAGTGCGGGGAGCGGAGCCACTGGCTTAAAGATAAGATCAGGGGTCGAGGTACTCAGTGATTTCGGCACTCTTGGAAGGGAATCGCCGTTTCGTGGCGGAGACCTTCGAGAAGGAACGGGAGTTCTTCTTGTCCCTCTCAAAGGGACAGCAGCCGACGGTTCTCTGGATCAGCTGCTCCGACTCCCGCGCGCCCGTCAACAGCATCACGTCGACCCGCCCGGGGGAGGTCTTCGTCCACCGAAACGTCGGAAACGTCGTCGCGACGAACGACTGGAACCTGGCCGCCGTCCTGGAGTTCTCCATCAGCCACCTGAAGATCCCGGACATCGTCATCTGCGGTCACTATGGCTGCGGGGGGATCGAGGCGCTCGACGACGACGAGAGCGAGTACAAGTACGTTCCGATCTGGCTGATGAACGCCTTCAAGGCGCGCGAGCGGATCGACGAGAAGATCAGGGCGCTCCACATCGAGATGACGAAGGAGCAGCGGATGCGGCTGATCGTGGAAGAGAACGTCCGACTCCAGCTCGAGCACCTCCGCGAGTTTCCCTTCGTCAAGAGGGCCACCAAGGAGAAGAAGCTGAACGTCCACGGCTGGGTCTACGACATGTCGACCGGGGAGATCAAGCCCGTCAAGAACGCGTAGCGGCGTGGCCCGACGTCGCTATTCTGCAGGAACCATGAGCCACATTCCGTCCCGGTCCTGTCCCGGTGTCGTCCGTCGCCCATTGATCCTTACGGCGATCCTCGCCTGTCTGGCCACCACCGTCCTTGCGGACGAGCAGCGCCCTACCCCGACGCCGGCCGCCTCGCCGGCCGCAGCGCTCCGCGACGCCAACCGGCTCCCCCTCGACCCTGCGGTGCGGACGGGCCGGCTGGCGAACGGCCTGACGTACTTCGTGCGAAAGAACGCCCGGCCCGAAAAGCGGGTCGAGCTCTGGCTCACCGTGAACGCCGGTTCGGTCCTCGAGGATGAGGACCAACGCGGCCTCGCGCACTTCGTGGAGCACATGGCGTTCCGGGGCACGAAGAACTTCCCGAATCTCGAGGTCATCAACTTCATGGAACGGATCGGGATGAAGTTCGGCCCCGACGTGAACGCCTACACGAACTTCGACGAGACGGTCTACATGCTCAAGGTGCCGACCGACGACGCGGTGGTGGTGAAAAAGGCGCTCGCCATCCTCGCGGACTGGGCCGAAAACGTCTCCTTCGACGGCCCGACGATCGACAAGGAGCGCGGCGTCGTCGTGGAGGAGTGGCGGCTGGGGCGAGGCGCCGAGGCCCGGATGCGCGACCGCCAGTTTCCGGTCCTCCTCAAGGGCTCCCGATACGCCGAGAGGCTCCCGATCGGCAAGAAGGAGGTCCTCGAGACGGCCCCGTACGAGGCGCTCCACCGCTTCTACCGCGACTGGTACCGCCCCGATCTGATGGCGGTGATCACGGTCGGGGATCTCGACCCGGCCGCCATGGAAGCCTCCATCCGGTCGCAGTTCGCGTCCCTGAAGAACCCCGAGAACCCGCGCCCCCGCGTCTCGCCGCCGGTCCCCGGCCACGACGAGACGCTGATCTCCGTCGCGACTGATCCCGAGGCGACGTCCACGAGGGTGGCGGTCTACACGAAGATTCCGAAGCGCCCGCAAGCCACCGTGGGCGACTACCGGCGCGATCTCGTCGAGTCGCTCTATCACTCCATGCTCAACGACCGCCTTGCCGAGCTGCGACGGCGCCCCGATCCTCCGTTCCTCTCCGCTTACTCGGGGTCGAGTTCGATGGTCCGGACACGCGATGTCGTCTTCCAGAGCGCCAGGGTCGACCAGAACGGCCTCGCGCGCGGGCTCGATACCCTGCTCGTCGAGCTTGCCCGGGTGGACAAGCACGGTTTCCAGGCCACCGAGCTCGAACGGGCCAAGCGGGAAATGCTGCGCTACGCCGAGAGCGCCTACGCCGAACGCGAGAAAGAGGAGTCGTCGGATTACGCCGAGGAGCTCTCGGGATTCTTCCTCTCCGGCGAGCCGATGCCCGGAGTAGAGGTCAGCCTCGAACTCGACCGTCGTTTCCTTCCGACGATCACGCTGGATGAGGTGAATCGCGTGCCCCGGGAGTGGAGCGCGGAGAAGAGCCGCGTCGTCCTCGTGAACGGTCCCGCCAAGGTCGCCGCGTCGCTGCCCACGGAGGCGAAGCTCCTCGAGACGCTCCGGGCCTCCATGCAAAGAACGGTCGATCCCTGGGTCGACCACGTGAAGAACGCTCCGCTCGTCCCGGAGCCCCCCGCGCCCGCGACCGTCACCGCCGAGACGCTGATTTCCGAATTGGGCGTCACCAGGTGGGTCCTCTCCAATGGCCTCACCGTCCTTCTGAAGCCGACCGATTTCAAGGACGACCAGATCCTGATCAGTGGATTCGCGCGAGGTGGCAGCTCTCTTCTGCCGGACGAGGGCTACATTTCGGCGAGCTTCGCCGGACAGGTCCTCTCCGAGGGGGGCCTTGGGTCTTTCGACCGAATCGAACTCGGCAAGGCGCTGAGCGGGAAGATCGCCCAGGTGTCCGGGGGCGTCGGTGGACTCGAGGAGGACATTCGTGGCAGCGCCTCGCCGCGCGACGTCGAGACGATGTTCCAGCTCGCCTACCTGACGTTCACGGCCCCGCGGGCCGACGAACAGGCATTCGCGGCCTGGAAAACGCGCACGAAGGCCTCTCTCGAGAATCGGCTCGCTCGACCCGAGGCCGTTTTCGGCGACAAGATGCAAGTGACGCTCTCGCGGGGCCATTTCCGGCGGCGGCCCACGACCCCCGCTCTCCTCGATGAGATCGACCTGAAGAAGGCCGAGGCCGTCTGGCGGGACCGCTTCGCCGACGCCAGCCAGTTCACCTTCGTGCTGGTCGGCGCGTTCAAGGTCGACGAGATCCGGCCGCTCGTCCTTCGCTGGCTCGGCGGCCTCCCATCCCGCGGCAGAAAAGAAACCTGGAAGGACGTCGGCGTCCGCCTTCCGAAGGGTGAGATCGCCGTCGACGTGAAGAAGGGGCTCGAGCCCAAGAGCCTCGTCCGGCTCGTCTTCACCGGAGAGGCTCCGTATTCACGCGAAACGCAGCACTTCGTCGACGCGCTCGGAAGCGCCCTCAGTATCCGTCTGCGCGAGGTGCTCCGCGAAGATCTCGGCGGCGTTTACGGCGTCGGAGCCGGCGGCGGCATCTCCCGATTCCCCGCCGGTCAGTCCTCCTTCACCATCTCCTTCGGCTGCGCTCCGGACCGCGTCCCGGAGCTGAAAAAGGCAGTCCTCGACCTCCTTGCGACCGTCAAAAAGGACGGCTTCTCCGACGAAGTCGTCGGGAAAGTGAAAGAGCAGGAGATCCGCGACTATGAGGCCAGGCTGAAGGAAAACAGCTTCTGGATGAACCATCTTCTTTCGGCCGAGCGTTTTCGGGAAGATCCGAAGCTCGTCCTCAAGTACGACGAACTCGTGAACCTCGTCACCAACGACGCCCTCCGCGACACGGCACGCCGCCACCTCGACCCGCAGCAACTCGTCGTCGGCATTCTCATGCCGGAAGAGCCGCCAGCCCCCGCGCCAGCCCCCGCCACCCGTCCGGAAACACCTCCGGGCGTGAAACCGTAAAGGGATCTACCTCGACGCGAAGATCCTCCTCCGCCCCATCCCCACCGTCCTCTCCGGCCGCGGCGCGTGATATGGCGACTCTAGTAGAGAAGGCTCGTTCCGAATCCAGGGGTACGCTGGTGACGGACTGCGTCCTCCCATTCACTCAGTTTGTCCTGCCCCATCTCCCAGAACCGCCGACACTTCTGGAAGTACTGAAGCACGCAGTCGCGCTCTCCGACGTTGAGCAGATCTCTAGCGAGCGTCATGTTCGGACCGAATGAATTCAATTGCGGTGAGCCGCGAGTATCGCCCGCATCGAGAAGATGCTGACAAGCGCCTGGACGATCGCCGTTCAGAAGAGCCAGCCTCCCAAGGACGACGTGGCCGTCATGGATAGCGTTGCCGTAGTTCCAGTCGGACTTGAATTTGTCGGCGAGCGTCAAGAGTTCACGTGCATACGCATCGGCCTGCTTCGGTCTCGCGAAATCGAGGGCAGTCTTCGCAGCACCATCAAGCGCATAAAAGCGTGCCTCGTCGCCCTTCGCGCTGTCGAGGCGTCGCTGCGCTTCCTTGTATCGTGACTCCGGACCGGGGGACAGTAGACGCGAACAGCCGAGCATGCTGAGAGTAATGGTGAGGAACAGGCCAAGGGAACACTTCACGCTGGCCTTCCATTGTAGATCTGCGGCCTTACAAAGACACTCCCCGGCTCCTGGGGCGGATTCTACGGGGCTGGCCACGCGGCTGACTTCATCTCGACGTCGATTCCGAGGATGGCGCGATGCTTCCGTGAAGCGCGAGCGCTCATCTGCGCATTTCGCGCCTCAGCATGAATGCGAGCGTAGCCGCAACCAAGCAGGCGATAACACTCGCCCAAGGAGGAATTAGGACACCATTCACTGTGACTTCCCACGCCAAAGCGACACGAAGCAATTGAAGCAACGCGACGAGTGAGAACACGACAACGGCAACAGTTGTAAACGGTTTCAAATCTCAACCTCCGCTATAATAACCGTCGACTCCCTCGACCACCTCGTGCTTTGCATCGTCAACATGATGCAAGTAAGACCAGTTTGCCCGCGGCGCTGCCATTTGCGACAGCCGCATAGGCGTCGGCCGCCTGCGCGAGTGGATAGGTGTGAATGTTCGGCGGACGTAATACTCGTGAGGTGAATCCGTCGCGCAATTCGTCCAGCACTTCGGCCGCCCCGCTGGCATCCAGTTTGAGCGAGTCCACGCCGACCAGCCGTAGTTCACGGTGGTAAAACTTTCGAAGATCGAAGCTCACCCGCCCGTCCCCCTTGGCCGTGATCGCAACGAACCGGCCTCGCTGGCCAAGGCAAGCCAGCGCAGTATCAAACAACGGACCGCCCACGGTATCCAGACACGCGCTGGCACCACGTCCCGAAGTCAGTTCCAGGACTCGCTTCGCCACGCCCTCCCGCTCGAAGTCCAGCAAGACGTCGGCTCCGCCGCCTTCAGTACCGCGCTGCACACCGATTGTGCGCGCCCCACGCCAGCGAGCAATCTGCACGGCGGCGCTTCCCACCGCGCCACGAGAACCGGTGACCAGGAAGGTTTCACCCGCGGTCACGTGTGCCGCCCGCACCACAGCCAGCCAAGCGGTCACAAATGGAGCGCCGACCCCAGCCGCCTCCTCGATCGACAACACGGCAGGCTTCTCGCGCACCGAGCCTGTTGGCACCACCACGTACTGGGCGTGCGACCCGTCGCGAGTGAAGCCCAAGTCGCCTCCGGTCCCCCAGATTTGTTTGCCGAGCAACTCGGCCGGCCCTTGGACTACCACGCCGGCATAATCGCGGCCCGGCGTACGCGGCAGCGTAGTCTGCGAGAACCGTCCTGCTAGATTGCCCACGTCGCTAGGATTGACGCCTGCCGCCCACACCGCAATGAGAACCTCATCTGGCGTGGGGCGAGGTGTTTCGATCTCCACAACCCGGAGTCCTTCGGGTTTCCCAAATTCCAGTATGCGCGCTGCTCGCATTTCGCCCACTGCTCCCCTCGCTATGCCGGGCTGGCTCAACACTCCATCGTCAGGACCACCCGAAATCTCGCCCTTCCGCTCATCATGCGCTGTCGCGAGATGAGAAGCTTCCACTTCGCTCTCCACCCGGGCGCGCGACACGAGCGTATATGATACGTATTCTCAAAGGAGGCGCTTGATGAAAGGCATTCTCAGAACCATTCTCGTGGCCCTCGTGCTCGTCCTCTTCGCTCCCGCGGCCCTCGCCGAGGAGGCGAAGGCCGGAGCGGGCAAGGCGAAACCCGCCGCCGAGTCCGCCATGCTCGTGACCATGACTCCCGACGAGCTGAAATGGGTCCCGAACCCGGCCAACGCCGACGTCATGATGGCGGTGGTCTGGGGCGATCCGGCCAAAGGGCCCCATGGCGCCTTCCACAAATTCAAGGCTGGCTTCGACGCCGGGCTTCACACGCACTCGTCGGACATGCGCATCGCAGTCATCTCGGGGACGATGATCGCGGCGACGGAGGGCGGGCCGGAGAGAAAGCTCCCGCCCGGCTCCTACGAGTACCAGCCCCACGGCGTGAAGCACGTGACGAAGTGCGACGCTGCCAGCGACTGCATCATCTTCGTGGTGTCGAGCGGGAAGTTCGACCTCAAGCCGGTGGAAGCGCCAAAGAAATAACCGGTCCGCCTCCGGCCCGGAAACCCCGCGAGGATCCCCGCGGGGTTTCCCCTTTCCTTCGCCGTCCAGGCCTCGCTGGCCGGCGAGAAGCGGCGCTCTAACCGCACCGTGTACATCCTCCGGAGTCGTGCTCGAACAGCTTAGAGAGTCAGCTCAGATCCCGGGGTGGATTGATCAGAGCGCGGTGGTCCGGGACTACCAGGCGCTGGAGATCGGCCGACGCAGGTCGAACCGGCGGCGCGGGGCAGCTCGGCGACGAGCGGCTTCAGGCCCTCCGCGAGCTTAGTGAGCGTGGACTCGACTTCGTCGAGCGTCGTGAACGCGGATCTCCACCGGGTCGAGCGGGCGCGGAAGCCTGGCGGGCGGGGCCTCGTCGGTCAGCATACGAGAGGGATTCTG
>CALAQS010000040.1 GCA_937888435.1 uncultured Acidobacteriota bacterium | reverse complement strand
CCCTTCTAAGCACGCGCGAAGCGCGTCTTCTCCTCGCCGTTTCGAGCTCGTCCTGATCGGCGGAAAGGGCGGGACGCCCGCGCACCTTCTCGCCAGCTTCGGAGGGGCGCGCGTCGTCGAGCCTTTCGAGACGAAGGGCGGCGCCGCGGGAGAGCGCATGCGCGTCATCATCGCGATGCACGAACGCGTCCTCGCGGCCCTCGACGGCGGCGGGAGCGAGCCTCTTCCCGCCGCGGCGGAGCTCCGCGAATACGGCACCGTCCTCTTCGAGACGCTCTTTCCGGGAGCCGTGCGGCGCCTCTGGGACGAGGCACGCACCGCCGCGAAGGGCGCGCTCGAGGTCGTCTTCACACCGGGCCTCGACTGGATCGCCGACAAGCCGTGGGAGCTCGCCTGGGATTCCTCCCGCAGGCGCTTCCTCGCGGACGACGCCGTCCTCGTGCGCGGCGTCTTCGGGGCCCCGCCTTCCACCGCGCCCTCACCGGGCCGCGGTCCGCTGCACGTTCTCGTCGCCCTTGCCGAGCCGCGCGACGCCGCACCCGTGGCCGCGCGGCAGGAGGCGGCCGCCATTCGCGCCGCTCTCCAACCGCTCGTCAAGGCCGGCCTCGTGCGTCTCGAGGTTCTCGCGTCCACCTCGCCCGCGGGTCTTCACCGCCGCCTCTCGGCGGGCCGCGTGGACGTCCTGCACTTCGTGGGGCACGGGGCCTTCGACGAAAAGGAGAAGACGGGCTCCCTCTTCTTCGTGGACGCGCGCGGACGCTCCCTCGCCGTCGACACGGACCGCGTTCTGCGCCTCCTCACCGGGCGCGCGTTGAAGCTCGTCGTTCTGAACGCGTGCGAGACGGGCCGCGGGGGACGCACGGATTTCTTGCGTGGAGTGGCGCCCGCTCTCTTGGTGGGAGGCATCCCGGCCGTCCTCGCGAACCAGTACAAGGTGCTCGACGCGTCCGCGACGGCCTTCGCCCGCCATCTCTATTGGGCGCTCGCGAAGGGCCACAGCCTGGGCGTGGCCGCGCGTGAGGCGCGGGTCGCCGTGTCGTACGCGAAAGGCGCCGAGCCCATGGACTGGGCCGTGCCCGTCCTCTACGCGCGCGACACGTCGCTCGTCTTCAGCCGGCCGGCGCGGACGTGAGCGCCGCCGTTGCCGCGTCGATCCGCGCCGCGCAGGCCTCGATCGCCTCGGCGGCGGCGGCTATCTGCCGCTGCGCCTCGTCGAAGCGGCGCTCTTCGATGGCCTCGCGGATGCCCGGGAGCGTCTTGACGCCGTAGCCCGTGTAGAGACCCGGCGCGTAAAGCTGGTGGACGTACCAGGGCCGCAACGGAAGGCCTTCTTTCCGTGTGAGCGCGCGCTCGGTCGTGTAAAGCGCCTCGTCGAGCGCTTTTCTCGCCCCGGTCGTGCGTGGCGGCCTGCGCTCTTTTTCGGCCTTATCGTATCGGGCCGCGCTTTTTTTCAGCGCCGCCACCGCGTTCTGGAGCGGCGCGAAATTCAAGAACGGCACGCCGGCCTTCGGCTTCGGCGCCACGAACGTCTCCTTCGGGTCCGCCGCGAGCTCCCAGCTCTTCGCGGCGATGTTGCGGTTGTCGTCGTCGGTCTTCTCGCGCAGCTCGTCCGCGAGCGTCCCCACCTCCTTCGCGTACCGCGCCACGGTTTCGGCGAGGGGATCGAACGTGAACGGCAGCGAACCGGCGTTTGCGAGGCGCAGCACCACGCGGCCCGCGGTTTTCGAGAGGGTCACGCCGTACGCGAACTCCGGATCGATGAAGCGCGAGAAGTGGTCGAACGAGTCGTAGGCCGAATGGTACGAGCCGCCCGCCGACTCCCCGCCGAAACCCAGGTTGAGAGACGCGATGCCGAGATGCTGAAGGAAGGGGGAGTAGTCCGACCCGGAGCCCAGAGCTTCGAGCCTCAGGCCCGGATGCTCCTTTGCCTCTTTTTTCGACTCGGTGGAGCCCCGCACGAGCCGGCCCGCGCGCTGCCTTTCGGCGATGCTCACGTTCGTCTCGGGGTCGACGACGTCGCGTGCGACCTCGTCCACGAACCGCTCGAGCGTGTGCGAGCCGGCGGCACCGAGGAATCCGCGGCCGTTGCTGTCGGTGTTGACATACGCGACCGCCTTCTTCGATAGATCCTCGGCGTGCGTTTCGACCCACTCTGTCGAGCCGATCAGGCCCGGCTCCTCGCCGTCCCAAGCCGCGTACACGATCGTGCGCCTCGGCTTCCACCCGGCCCGCGCGAGCGCGCCGAGCGCCTTCGCCTCGGACAGCTCGGCCACGAGGCCGCTGATCGGGTCCTGCGCGCCGTTCACCCACGCGTCGTAGTGGTTTCCGCGCAGGATCCACTCGTCCGGAAGCTCCGAGCCCTTCAGCACCGCGAGGACGTCGCGCACCGGCTCCATCCGCCAGTCGAACGCGAGCTTCAGGTGAGCCTTCGCGGGACCGGGCCCGACGTGATACGTGACGGGCAGCGCGCCGCGCCACGCCTCGGGCGCGACGGGGCCCGAGAGAGCCTTCAGGAACGGCAGCGCGTCGGTCCACGAGAGCGGCAGAACGGGAATCTTCGTGAGCGTCGGCGCGTCCTTGCGGTCGAGGCGCTTCGCGTCCTTCGTCGCGCCGACGCCGGGCGTGAGCGGGTCGCCCGGAAAGACCGGCATGTCCGCGACCGAGCCGCGCTGCGCCCCGGACTCGTTGCGAAACGCGCCCGTCGGATACGTATCGCCCTGGAAATAGCCGTCGTCTCGTGGATCGGAGTAGATGAGGCAACCCACGGCCCCGTGCTCGAAGGCCACCTTCGGCTTGATGCCGCGCCACGAGCCCCCGTAGCGCGCGAGGACGATCTTGCCCTTCACGTCCACGCCGCGCCTCTCGAGCTCCTCGTAATCCTTCGGCACGCCGTAGTTCACGTAGACGACCTCGGCGGTCACGTCCCCGTCGATGGAGTACGCGTTGTAGACCGGAAGCTGTTCGTCCTTCTGCCCCGACGTCGCATCTTCGGAAAGCGCGGGCTCGGCGAGAGACGCCGTGAACGGCGATGGCGCGACCATCTCCAGGACGCGGGTTTTCGGGACCGGGAACAGGACCGTGAACTCCTCGATCCGCGTCTCGAAGCCGAAGGACCCGAAAAGGGACACGAGGAACCCGGCGTTCTCCCTGTCGTACGGCGACCCCACGTGGTGCGGGCGCGCGGTGAGGCGTTTCATCCAGGCGCGCTGCTCCGAAGGGTCGAGGGCCGCGTCGAACGTCGCCTCGAGGGCGCGCTCGGCGGCGGCGCCCTCCGTGTCGAAGCCGAGGAGCGGGGCCGGAGGCGTCGTCTGGGCGGCGGCGCCCCGGCGCGCCGGAGCGAAGGCGACGAGAAGAGCGAGAAGAGGGCCGAGACACCGCCGGAATCCGCGCATGAATCCTCCCCGGGAGCGGGAGGATACCGCGGAGGTCCGGCGGGTTCCGCCCGACCGGTCGATTTGTCCGTCCTCTATTTCGCAGCCAGCATCTTCTGGACGCGCGCCCCGTACATGGCGAACAGCCTCCGGCCCACCTCGGTGTTCTTCGCCACCCATTCGGCGTTCTGGAACGCGAGCGGGGACACCTCGCGGCGGAGCTCCTCGAGGTAGGGGGCGACGCGGGCGAACAGGAACATCCCCTCGCCGCTCGATTCCATGAAGTAGTCCGCGTTCACGATCCCGTGCCTGACCGTGCCGTAGACCATCTCCCAGTATGTCGTGGTCTGGCGCCATGCCGCGTTGAGCGGGTGGTCGGCTTTCGTGACGGCCTGGGCTTCGGCGAACGATTTCGGCCAGAAATCCCGGTTGATCGCGTTGCGCGAGTCGCGCATGACGCTCTCGCGGCGAAGGTCGTAGGCGCGGAACGCGAGCTCCGCATCGTGGTGGTCGGGGTGTTCTTTGCTCATGGAACGGAACTGTAGCGCACTGGCCGGGGTCAGCCGCGCATCGGCGTGTAGCCCGTGCAGAAATGCTCGACCATCTTCAGATCGACTGTCGGCCGGGGCGTCTGCCCGTTCGAGCGCAGGCGGAAGATCTCGAACCGCACGCCCGGCCTCGCGATCGCGCGCACCTCGAGCCGGTGGATCGCGTCGGGCGTGACCGCGTAAGGGCCACATTCCTCGCAATCCACGGAAAACCCGCGCTCGGAGGACGCAAAAAGGGCGTGCTCCTCCCCCAACGACGCCGGAAAGCCGCAAAGGAAACAAGCGCGGGAGGAGGAATCCGGATTTCCGACCATGCGGACCCGAGTCTACGCCGCGGCACCCGGCATGCTACGTTTCCCTGTATGAAGAAGCCCGCCGACGGCCTCACGTTGCTGCTGCCCCTTCTCGCTTTTCTGCTCGCGCGATCGCCCCGGGCCCGCGCGGCCGAGACGGGCCCCCGGACGCCTTATCCACAGAGCCGAACGGTGGACGTCACGGACGTCCTGCACGGCGTCCCGGTGACTGACCCGTACCGCTGGCTCGAGGACGCGACGTCTCCCGACGTAAAGGCCTGGATGAAGGCGCAGGACGACCTCGCGCGCCAGCGCCTCGCATCCCTGCCGGGGCGCGACGGCCTCGCCGCGCGGCTGAAGGAGCTCCTGTACATCGACAGCGTGTCCGCCCCGCAGCACAGGGGCTCGCGCTACTTCTTCACGCGACGGCATTCGAACAAGGAAAAGAGCGTCGTGTACTGGAGAGAAGGAGCCGACGGCGCGGAGAAGGTGCTTTTCGACCCGAACACCTGGAGCGCCGACGGCAGCGCCTCTCTCGGCGGGTGGCAGGTCGCCTGGGACGGGACGCGTGTCGCCTACCAGAAGAAGATCAACAACTCCGACGAGGCGACGCTTTACGTGATGGACGTCGCGACCGGGGTGGATTCCGACGTGGACGTCATCGCGGGCGCGAAGTATGCGGGCGCGTCGTGGACACCGGATGGCAAGGCCTTCTATTACACGTGGCTGCCCGTGGACCCGAAGATCCCGACGGCCGACCGGCCGGGCTATGCGGAGGTGCGCCTCCACAGGCTCGGCGCCGACCCGAAGAACGACGCCGTCGTGAAGGAGAAGACGGGCGATCCGACGGTCTTCCAGAGCGCATACCTGACACGCGACGGGCGCTTCCTGTTCCTCGTGATCTCGCACGGTTGGACGTCCCAGGACGTGTCGTTCCGCGATCTCGCGGCGGATCCGAAGCCCACCGGCTGGACGCCGCTCGCCGTCGGAATCAAGGCGCACTTCGACGTGAACGCCTTCGACGGGAAGATCTTCGTGAAGACCGACGACGGGGCGCCGAAGGGGCGCATCTTCGCCGTCGATCCGGCGAAGCCGGACCGCGCCCTCTGGAAGGAGATCGTGCCGGAGCGGAAGGACGCGACGCTCGAAGCCTACGAGATCCTGGGCGGCCGGCTCGCCCTCAACTATCTCAGGAGCGCCACCAGCCTCCTCGAGATCCGCGAAACGGACGGGAAGCTCGTGCGCGAGGTTCCTCTCCCGGGCATCGGGACGGTCGGCGGACCGGTCGGCCGCGACGACGAAGACGAGGCGTACTTCGCGTTCACGTCGTTCACGACGCCGACGACGATCTATCGGACGTCCGTGAAGACCGGCACGACGTCGCTTTATTTCCAGGTCAAGGTGGCGGCCGATCTCTCTCCCTACATCGTCTCGCAGGTCTTCTACCCCTCGAAGGACGGCACGCGCGTCTCGATGTTCATCGTGCACCGCAAGGATCTCGAGCGCGACGGCTCGGCCCGGTGCCTGCTCGAAGGCTACGGGGGCTTCCTGATCTCGCTGACACCGACCTTCACGCCCGGCGTCATTCCGTGGCTCGAGAAGGGAGGCGTCTATGCCGTTCCGAACCTGCGCGGCGGAGGCGAGTACGGCGAGGCCTGGCACGCGGCCGGGATGCTGCTCAAAAAGCAGAACGTCTTCGACGATTTCGCGGCGGCCGCCGAGTACCTCGAGAAGGAGAAATGGACCTCGCCCGCGCGCCTCGTTGTCCGGGGCGGCTCGAACGGGGGGCTCCTGGTGGGTGCGATGATCACGCAGCACCCCGAGCTTTTCCGCGCCGCCCTCTGCGCCGTGCCGCTTCTCGACATGGTGCGATACCACCTCTTCGGCTCGGGCAAGACGTGGATCTCCGAGTACGGCTCGGTGGACGACGCGGCACAGTCTCAGGCGCTCCTGGCCTACTCGCCGTACCAGCACGTGAAGGCCGGCACGAAATACCCCGCGGTACTCGTCCTCTCGGCCGACAGCGACGACCGCGTGGATCCGATGCACGCGCGCAAATTCACGGCCGCGCTGCAGGCGGCGTCGACGGGCGGCCTCGTGATCCTCAGGATCGAAAGGCACGCGGGGCACGGCGGCGCGGATCTCGTGAAGTCCGCGGTCGCCTCGCGCGCGGACGAGTACGCGTTCGCGCTCTCCGAGACGGAGGCGCCGGCCCTCAAGGCCCCGGAGACGCCGAAGCACTGAGGATGTCCGAAGCCTCACGCCACCTCGCCGCCGAAGTCGCCCGCCGGCGTACCTTCGCGATCATTTCGCACCCCGACGCGGGCAAGACGACGCTCACGGAGAAGCTGCTCCTCTACGGAGGCGCGATCCATCTCGCGGGCTCGGTGAAGATGCGCCGGAACGCGAGCCGCCATACCACGAGCGACTGGATGGAGCTGGAGCGGCAGCGCGGCATCTCGATCACGACGAGCGTGCTGCAGTTCCCGTACGCGGGCCACCACGTGAACCTCCTCGACACGCCGGGCCACAACGACTTCTCCGAGGACACTTACCGCACGCTCGCGGCGGTCGACGCGGCCGTGATGCTCATCGACAGCGCGAAAGGCGTCGAGCCTCAGACGATCAAGCTCT
Source organism: uncultured Acidobacteriota bacterium (assembly GCA_937888435.1). Taxonomy (GTDB): domain Bacteria; phylum Acidobacteriota; class Thermoanaerobaculia; order UBA5066; family UBA5066; genus Fen-183. The sequence goes on along the minus strand of CALAQS010000040.1, from coordinate 3,800 downwards.
TCGAGGTCTGCCGCATGCGGCGCATCCCCATCGTCACGTTCATGAACAAGCTCGACCGCGCGGGCCGTGACCCGCTCGACCTCATGGACGAGATCGAGCGCGTTCTCGGCATCCCGTGCCATCCCGTGACATGGCCGATCGGCTCGGGTCCGGACTTCAGGGGCGTCTACGACCGGTGGGCGAAGACGCTCCTCAGCTACGAGCGCGGGGACGGCCACCGCGGCGAGCGCGTCGCCCCCGTCGAAGTGGCGTCGGTCGACGATCCGGATTTCGTCTCGACGATCGGCGCGAAGGCCCATACGACGCTCCGCGACGAGCTCGACCTCCTCGCCACGGCCGGCAACCGCTTCGACCGCGAGACGTTCCTCGCGGGAGGCGTCACGCCGGTCTTCTTCGGCAGCGCGATCAACGATTTCGGCGTCGAGCCGTTCCTGAAACGCTTCCTCGACCTGGCGCCCGCCCCGCTGCCGCGCAAGACCGCGACGGGCGAAGTGGACCCGCTCTCGCCGACGTTCTCCGGGTTCGTCTTCAAGATCCAGGCGAACATGGACCCGGCGCACCGGGATCGGATCGCGTTCCTGCGCATCGTCTCGGGAAAGTTCACGCGCGGCATGGAGGTGCTGAATCCACGCACCGGCCGCACGATGAAGCTCGCGAAGCCGCTGCAGTTCCTCGCGCAGGAAAGGACGCTCATCGAGGAGGCGTGGGCCGGCGACATCCTCGGGCTCTGGGACGCGGGCAACCTGCGCATCGGTGACTCCCTCGCCGAGGGGCCGGGGATCGAGTTCGACGGCATTCCGCGCTTTTCGCCCGAGTTCTTCAACCGGGTCGTCATGCTCGACCCCGCCAAGAGGAAGCAGCTCAAGAAGGGGCTCAACCAGCTTTCCGAGGAAGGCGCCGTCCAGGTCTTTCTCGACCCCGACCGCCTCGAGCGCGACCCCGTGCTCGGCGCCGTGGGCGTCCTGCAGTTCGAGGTCATCCAGCACCGCCTTCGCTCGGAGTACGGAGCCGAGATCTCGTACGTCCGCCTGCCGTTCACGCTCGCGCGCTGGGTGGAGGGAGAAGGCTTCGACCGCACGCTCTTCGACGATCCTCCGAGCGTGGCCTGCCTCGTGGATCTCGAAGGCCGGCCTCTCGCTCTCTTCCAGAGCCCGTGGCACCTCGAGCGCGCCGAGCGGGAGAACCCGAGCCTGCGCTTCATCGCGGCCGTCCAACCCGGGCGCGCGAAAGCCACGGCGTAGATGTCCCGAAAGAAGCTCTGGGCCGCGGCCGCCGTCTTGGCAGTCCTTCTCGTCTGGCTTTTCCAGAATGCGTCGCTCGCGCGGCTGAGGGCCGAGTTCATTCCGTGGATGCACCGGCTCGAGCGCTATCGCGACGCGCTGGAGACGACACGCGCCGCGCTGCGCCGGCGGAACGCCGGCGCAGCGGGCGAAGCCGAAGGCATCGAGGCGCTGCGCGCGTGGGCCTGGAAGGACCTCGACCGCGTCGCGCTGGTGTCATTTGATGTCGCTGGAAAGCCAGAGATCGAGAAAGTCAAAGAGAAGACTTTCTTAGAAAAATGGGAGTTGCGGGGAACGGCGGCCTTCGTTGTGGATGGGTTTCGCGCCGACGGAGCGCGCGTCGAACGGGCGGCGAAGGTCTCGTTCGTGCTCCCGAACCTGGACGTGCAGGGGGGGGATTTCTCCGTCTCTCTCCTCTCTTCCGAAGCAGACCGAATCGAGCCGCATCCCCGTTTCCACGACGCGACACTCGCGGCGGGGCTCGGCGCGCCGCGACGCGACCCGCCGCAAAAGCTGACGAACCGCCTCATCGACGGCATCTGGCCTGGCTCGGGCGTCGCGGTCCTGGACTTCGACCAGGACGGCGACGAGGACCTCTTCGTGGGCGACGGCGTGCGGTCGATCCTGTACGAGAACGACGGCAGGGGGCATTTCACGGACGTAACCGTGCGGGCCGGCCTCGCGGTCTCGGACTCCTCGGGCATCGCGGCCACCGGCGTCGCCGCGGGCGACGTCGACGGCGACGGCTATCCGGATCTCGTCGTGACGAATGCGTTCGGCCCTACCCGGCTCTTTCGGAACCGGCGCGACGGCACGTTCGAGGAGATCACGGCTTCGTCCGGCATCGTCACCGAGGGCCCCACGCGTTCGGCCGCTTTCGCGGACGTGAACGGAGACGGCAACCTCGACCTCTTCGTCTGCGGGACGGGCGACTACTACGGTCAGATGCCCGACCCTCCGTTCGACGCGAACGACGGCCGCCGCAACTACCTCTTCCTCGGCGACGGGAAGGGCCATTTCCGCGACGTTTCCGCCGAGTGGGGGGTCGCGAAGCCCACGCGCTGGTCGCTCTCGTGCCTCTTCGCGGACTTCGACGGCGACGGCCGACCCGACCTGATCGTCACGAACGACTTCGGTTTGAAGAACCTCTACCGCAACGTCGACGGCAAGCGCTTCGAGGACGTGACGAAGAAGCTCGGTGCCGAGGACCGCGCCTACGGCATGTCGGCCGCGTGGGGCGACTTCGACGGCGACGGGAGGATCGATCTCTATACGACCGGCACGTACACGCAGTGGGGCTTCCTGCACGAGTACCCAGGGCTCCCGGTGCCGCTTCCCGGTCGGATCTTCCGTCCCATCGCAATCTCGTGGATGGAGAAGATGTGTCGCGGCAACTCCCTGCTCCTCCAGATGCCGAATGGCGCGTTCGAGGACGCCACCGCCCGCTCGGGGGCGGGGCGCGCGGGCTGGAACTGGAGCACAGTCGCCGCGGACCTCGACAACGATGGCAATCTCGACCTCTACGCCACGAACGGCATGTGGGGGGACGGGCGGGAGCACGACCGCGAGCTGGAGTTCTGGTGGGAGACGCTCGCGTACTGGGACGACTACATCGGCATGAAAAAGACGTTCGACCGGAAGGGCGCGGGCGTTCAAGGCGTCGAGCGCGACGCGTACTTCGTCAACCGCGGCCCGGGAAGCAACCCGCTCTTCACCGAGCAGGCCTTTCTCGACGGGCTCGACCTCCAGACGAACGGACGCGCCGTCGTGGCGTTCGACGCGAACGGCGACGGGGAGCTGGATCTCTACGTCCGCTCCGTCGGGGCGCCCGAGGCTCTTTTCCTCGGAAGCCGCAAGCACCCGGACGCAGAGCACTTCCTGAGGCTCCGCCTGAAAGGCACGCGCGGGGTGGACAATACGGACGGCCTCGGCGCGTCTGTCACGGCCACGCTTCCCGGAGGGCGCGTCCTCGTGCGCGAAAGCGGCTACGCGAGCGGCTACCTCTCGACGGGCAGCCCGATCGTGCACCTCGGGCTCGGTCCGGCGACCCGGATCGAGAAGCTCGTGATCCGCTGGCCGTCTGGCACCGTGCAGGATCTCGGTTCCGTCACACCGGTCGATCGCGTGATCACCGTGGACGAGTCGAAAAGCTCCCTATAATCCGCGCGTGAACGAAACGGTTTTGCCGGAGGAGTCCTCGTACGACGTCGTCGTGATGGGCGGCGCCATCTCGGGCGCCGCGACGGCCGTCCTGCTTCGCCGTCGAATGCCGCACGTGAAAATTCTCGTCGTCGAGAAGAGCGCGGCGTTCGACTGGAAGGTCGGCGAATCGACGGTCGAGATCTCGGCCTATTTCCTGACGCGCGAGCTGAAGCTCTACGACCACCTCTCGCGCGAGCAGCTTCCGAAGCAGGCCTTCCGCTACTGGTTCCACAACGAGAAGGTCTCGTGCCTGAGGGAAGCCTCGGAGACCGGGCCGACGCAGCTCGCCCGCACGCCTTCGTTCCAGATCGACCGGCA
>CALAQS010000039.1 GCA_937888435.1 uncultured Acidobacteriota bacterium | reverse complement strand
GGGGAACGTAGGCCGGAGCGTCGCTCACGAAACCGACTGTACTAGAGAATGAACCAGGCGCGCGCTCCCCGAGCCCCCCGATGAGTCCGGGCGATCCGCGGCGCCCGGGCCTTTCTCCTGAGTGCTGCTTCCTTCCGGACCTGACACGGTTCGGAGGGGACCGTCGCGCGGGACCCGAACTCATCCGGGGGCCCGGGGATGAGGATTCTAGCAGCCGGGCGCAACTTGTGTCCGCCCGCCCCGAACGATAAAAGGGGGGGGCGTGACCGCCCCGCCTCTCCGCGTCGTCTTCCTGTGGCACTTCCACCAGCCGTGGTATCCGACGTTCGACGGCGTGCCGCCCGCGCTCCCGTGGGTGCGCCTCCATGCGCTGAAGGACTACTTCGACCTGCCCGCGCTCCTCTCGGAGGAGCCGCGCATCCACCACACCGCGAACCTCGTGCCCGCGCTTCTCGACCAAATCGACCTCCTCGCGCGGGGCGGATCGGACGCGTTCCTCGAGGTCGCGAGGACGCCCGCGACGGAGTGGGATTCGGCCGCCGTGCGCTTCGCCCGCCAGAATTTCTTCGCCGTCCATCCGCGCATCCTCGAGCGGTTCCCGCGCCTCGCGGACCTCCAGCGGCGCTCCGACGAAGGAGATGCGCTGTCCCCCTCCGACCTCACGGACCTCGTCGTCCTGTTCCATCTCGCGTGGTCGGGACCGGCCCTCCAGAAGGATCCTCTCGTCATACACCTGCGCAAGCGCGGACACGGCTTCACCGAGACGGAGAAGAACGCGCTTCTGGACCATCAGGCGGCGTTCCTGGGGCGCGTGATCCCCGCGTGGAAGAGCGCCTTCGAGTCGGGTCTCGTCGAGGCCGCGACGAGCCCCTACCACCACCCGATCCTGCCGCTCCTCCTGGACTCGAGCGCGGGGCGCGACGCGCGTCCCGATCTGCCCGTTCCGGCGCCCCGCTTCTCGCACTCCGACGACGCGCGGTCACAGCTCGCGCTCGGCCTCGGGACGTTCGAAAAGCACTTCGGCTTTCGCCCACGCGGTATGTGGCCGCCCGAGGGGGCGATCTCGGAAGGCACGCTCGCGCTGCTCGGAGAGGCGGGCGTCGCGTGGGCGGCGTCGGACGAGGCCGTTCTCCTGCAGTCGCTGCCGGCCGGCAAGCGCGACTTTGGCGAGGGCGACCGCGCGCGCACGGTGTTCCGCCCGTGGCGCCTCGCGGGCGTCCCGTCGCCCGACATCTTCTTCCGCGACCGCATCCTCTCGGATCGGATCGGTTTCTCGTACGCGACGTGGGATCCCGCCGACGCCGCCGCCGACTTCGTCGCCCGCCTGCTTTCGATCCGTGCGGCGGCGCCCGAGGCCGAGCTCGTCGTCCCCGTGATCCTCGACGGCGAGAACGCGTGGGAGTCGTATCCCGACAACGGCGCGCCGTTCCTGCGCGCGCTCGCGGCGGCGCTCGCCGCGCGGCAGGACTTCGAGGTCGTGACGCCCTCGGAGGCGCTCCAACGCCTCACGGCCCCGCCCGAGAGTCTCGAACGCGTGATCGCGGGCTCCTGGGTCGACGGGAACCTCGCCACGTGGATCGGAGCGCCTTCGAAGAACAAGGCGTGGAGCCTCCTCCATGCGGCGCGCGAGGCTCTCGGGGGGGAGATTGCGGCCGCGCCCGTGGTTTCCCCCGCCGAGGTCCTGAACGGCGACGCGACGCCGGCCGCGGCCAAGGCCGCGCTCTTCGCCGCCGAAGCGTCCGACTGGTTCTGGTGGCTCGGCGACGATCACTCCTCGGCGCACGACGCCGTCTTCGACGCGCTGTTCCGCAGGCACCTGGCCGCCGCGTACCGCGCGGCCAGGCGCCCCGTGCCGCCCGAGCTCCTCGAGCCCATCGACCCCTTGCACGGCCCCGAAGTCATGCCGCCCGGAAGCGCGCTGTGGCCGGCGGTGGACGGCCTCGCCGGCGAAGCGGACTGGGCGGGCGCGGGCTACGTCAGGGGCGGGAGCCGCGGCACGATGCATCGCAGCGCGGGTCTCGTGAAGCAGCTTCTCTTCGGCGCGTCCGCGGCGGGCGACATACTGTTCCTCAGGCTCGACCCCGAAAAGGATGTGTCGGCCTTTCACGGCCGGACGTTGCGCGTCGAGATCCTGCCGCCGGGCGACGGCGACGCTCCCGTGGCGACGGACTTGCACCTTTTGCCCGGCGTGACCGGCGACGGCGGCCTCAGGGTGGGGCTGGACCGCGTGCTCGAGGTGCGGCTGCCCTGTTCCTTCAGCGCGCGCGCCGCGCTCTCGTTCCGGATCGCGCTGCTCGACGCCGACGGCCGCACGAAGGAGGCGATCCCGGAAGACGGCTGGGTGCGCTTCCGCCCGCCCGGTCCAGCGTCGTCTCCCGCGAGCCTGCGAAGAGCCCGGCAGGCCCCGGCGTAGAATCGCCGCCCTCCATGCGGCCTCCCGTGACACTCGTCCTCGTCCTGCACGGCCACATTCCGGACGTGCTCGGGCACGGGACGTGGCCGCACGGCGCGAACTGGCTTTACGAAGCGGCAGCCGAGACGTACCAGCCGTTCCTCATCGCGGTCGAACGGATGCTGGCGGCCGGAATTCCCGTCAAGGCGACGGTCGGGATGACACCCGTGCTTTCCGAGCAGCTCGCGGACGAGCGCTTCACCCGGGGATTCGAGGACTATCTTGCGCAGCGCGCGCGCGCGGCTCGGGAGGACGAAGCGCGCCTTTCCGCGAGCGGCGATGCCCCGGCCACGTCCGTCGCCGGGTTCTGGTCGGCCTTCTATGAAGGCCTGCGCTCGGATCTCGCCGGGCGAGAGGGCGGCCTCACCCCGTCCTTCCGCCGCCTCGCCGAGCGCGGCGCACTCGAGATGATCGCTTCGGCGGCCACGCACGGGTTCCTGCCGCTCCTCCCGAACGACCGCGCCATCGACCGCCAGCTCGACGCCGGCCTCGCGGCGCACAGGCGCCACTTCCGGCGCGAGGCGCGGGGCATCTGGCTGCCCGAGTGCGCGTACCGGCCGGGGGGCCCGTGGACCTCGCCCGCGGACGGGCACGTCGAGGATCGGTGCGGCCTCGAGGAGTTCCTTGCCGTGCGCGGCTTGAAATACTTTTTCGTGGAGACGCATCTCGTCACGGGCGGCCGGCTCGTCCCCGCTTACGGGGGTCTGGTCGATCTGCCGGAGAGCGGCGCGACGCCCTACCGCATCCACGCGGTTCGCGCCGCGCACGGCGAGCGCGTCGCCGTCTTCGCGCGAGACCCGCTCTCGTCGCAGCAGGTGTGGTCCGGCAAGATCGGCTATCCCGGCGACGGGCGTTACCTCGAATTCCACAAGAAGCGCGCCCCGAGCGGCCACCGCTACTGGCGCGTCACGGATTCGAACCTCGACCTCGGCGACAAGCTCCCTTACGAGCGCGGCGCCGTCGCCGGCGCCCTCGCGTCGCATGCCGACCACTTCATCAAGCTGCTCGAAAGCGCGCCTCCCCAGCCCGACGGCGACGCGCCGGTCGTCGTCGCGATGTTCGACTTCGAGCTGTTCGGCCACTGGTGGTTCGAGGGCGTGGATTTCCTCGAGGCGGTCTTCTCCCGACTCGCCGGAAGCGAGCGCGTCGTGCCGCGCACGGCCTCCGAGGCGCTCGCGGCCTCGCCCGCTCCCGTCGTGCTCCGTCTGCCGTCCGGCACGTGGGGACGCGGAGGCGACTTTCAGGTGTGGTGGAACGACCACACGATTCCTTACTGGCGCGACGTGGACGCGGCCGAGCGCGCGCTGGAAACGTTCGAGGACCGGCGCGAGGCGATCCCGCCCCCGCTCTTCGCAGCCCTCGAGCGGCAGGCTCTGCTGCTTCAGTCGTCCGACTGGCCGTTCCTGATCGACAACGAAGTCTCTCGCGACTACGCCGAAGCGCGCATCCGCGGGCACGTGGAGGATTTCTGGCGGCTCGCGCACATGGCCGAGTCGGGGTTCGTGGACGACGCGGCCTTCGCCGCCATCGCAGACCGCGACCGCCTCTTCGAGCCCGAGCTGGCCGCGCGCTGAATCGAAATGGCGGTGAGGGTGGGATTCGAACCCACGTTACCCTTTCGGGTAAAACGGTTTTCGAGACCGTCCTGATCAACCACTCCAGCACCTCACCGCGGCCGATCGGAGCGGCGGATTATAGGGGCAACTACTTCAGAAAGCTCGCGGTGACCCTCATCTTCACCGCGTTCGGCCAGTCCACGGTCTTCACCTTCATCGGGAAGCTCAGCGTGTCGTCCGTCTGACCTTTGTCCATCGTGCCCGTGCGCCCGGCATCCGCGACGACGTTTCCCTCCGCGTCGAGCAGCACGGCGCGCAGGCGCACCCGGTGGTCGATCCAGTCCGAGTTCTTGTAGTGGAAGCGCACGAGGAGAAACGTGAGGTCCTTCGGGTCGTGCTCCTTCGCCGCCAGGACCGCCTTGTCGCCGGGGTCGTTCTGCGTCTCGACGTCCACGAGCACGCACTTCTCCCACGTCAGGTCGAGCGGGATGCGCGTCGCGCGCGGGACCTCGACCTCCTTCTCGAGCAGCGGGCCTCCGGCAGCCGCCGCATTCGACGCGGCAAGGCAGACGGCGAGACAGGCGGCAAGACAGGTGAGGGTCGAGCGGAGTACGTTCTTCATCAGACAGACCCCTTTCCGGCACCGCGGACCGGCACCACACCGGAGAGTGCGAAAAACATGCCGGATCTTTTCTGCCGGGAGCGAAACCATGGCGGACAGGGTGGGATTCGAACCCACGGTAACCTTTCGGCTACACACGGCTTCCAACCGTGCTCCTTAAACCACTCGGACACCTGTCCGCGAGCGGCGGAGCGCGGAGGTTGACCCGAACGGGCCAGGGCGTCAAGGCGGGACGAACGGGGAGATTTCTTAGAAAAGGGGGACCGGGTCAGCCGAAGAGGCTGAACAACGAGGCCAGGACCTCGGCCAGGAGGCCATTGCGCGTGAAGGAAACTGGCGCCGGCGCAAGGGCCTGCTCCCCCACCACCCTCTTCCTACTCTCCAAAGCAGATATCTCTTCCTCCATCCTCTGTTTCTCGCGCTTCTTCACGCGCTCCCACCCGCCTTTTTCGAGGAAGTCCACGATCTTCGTCAGTTCGCCGCGGTCCAGAAAGACGCCGTGCGGCCCGCACACGTCCACGATGACGCCCGAACCTCCGCCGTAATTCGACCGGTTCATGAGCTTCCGGCAGACGGGACAAGGCCGGTAATGAAATCCGGGCTCGGGCTCGGTCATCCCTCGCGGGGTCGCGTCGAACGCCCGAACCCGCTCGCGCGTACCAGCGTCCTTCGCCACCGCATCGAATGCCTGCTGCCCGAGAAAGAGCCCGCCGCACCGGGCGCACTCGGTGAAGCCGACGACCCCGGCTGTCCGCGCGACGAGCGGCTGCCGGCAGTCGGGACAGGTGCCGACGCCCGGTTTCAGCGCTTCAGCCGGCAGCAGCGCGCCGCACCTCACACATCGCTCGGCATCCCGAGGCGAGAGCGCGAAGCAGGACGCGCATCGGCGCGTCGACAGGAGCGAGCCGCAGTGCCCGCACGCCCGGTCGCCCTCCGTGGCCGCGGCGCCGCACGACGGGCAGCGCAGCGCGGGCGCCTCCGGGGCGTCGAAGGGCGCGTCAGCGCGGGGCGCGGGGCTTTTCGGCTCGTCGCTCACGGAAGAACTCCACGAGGATTCTGCCGCATTCAGCCCCGAGGACGCCCACCGTGACGTCCACCCGGTGGTTGAGCCGCGGATGGCGGACGAGATCTCCCAGGGATCCGGTGAATCCCGCTTTCGGGTCCGGTGCCCCGTAGACGAGACGCGGCAGGCGCGCGAGGACCATCGCCCCCGCGCACATGGCGCAGGGTTCGAGCGTGACGTACAGGGTGCAGCCGGAGAGGCGCCACGAGCCGAGCTTTTTCGCGGCACGCCGGATGGCCACGATCTCGGCGTGGGCCGTGGGATCGCCGTCTCTCTCGCGCGCGTTCCACCCGCGCGCGATTACCAATCCGTCCTTCACGACGGCGGCTCCCACCGGCACGTCCCCGTGCGACAGAGCCCGGCGGGCCGCGCCGAGGGCGTCGCGCATGAACCTTTCGTCGGAGGGCGCCTTCCTCATCCGCCAAGGTTACGACGCCCCCGGTATTCGCGGATCAACGCCTTCCGCGCGCGAAGCGTTCATTCGAAAGCCGCTCGAGATGAAGACGGATAATGCTCACTGGGTTGGAGGATCACTCATGCGCCGACCGCCGATCGCCGCCGCCAGCTTTTTCTTCTTCGTCGCCGCCCTGGCGAGCGCCCAGAAGCCGGACTGCTCCATTCGCCCGCCTCGGGGCACTTCACAGGAGGAGCTCTCGCGGATGGCGAACGTGACCTCGAAGGATGCCGAGGCCCGCGCGATCGCGTCCGTCGCGCCGGACAAGGTGACTTCGATCATGTCCTCCGGGGTCGAGGTCGTGAACGGATGCCTCGCGTGGCCGTTCGATCTGCGCTTCGCGAACAAGGGAGGCGTTACGGAGGTCATGGTCGACGCGGGCGACGGCAGGATCCTCTCCTCCGAGTACGAGCCTCCGGCCGGTGGAGCGGCGCCTGAAACGCCGGCTCCGGCCGTGCCGGTGATTCCGGAGGGAACGCCGCCGGCGACCCTTCCTCCCGGCGTCGTCCCCGTGACGGATGCAGTCGCCGCCGCGGAGGAGGCGCTCATCCGCAAGGCAGTCGACACGGAGGAAGACGCGTGGAATCGCACCGACGCGAAAGCCTTCGCGGCACGGTTCCAGGAAGAGGGCTCGTTGACGGACGTGCTGGGCACCGTCTCTCGCGGCCGCGCGGAGATCGAACGCCGCCAGGCCGAGCTTTTCACCGCCTACTTCAAGGGCAGCCTGCTCACCCTCAAGGTGAGGAAGATTCGTTTCCTCAAGCCGGACGTCGCGATCGTGGAGATCGACTCGGAAGTGTCGGGTTTCCACAAGGCGCCCCCGGCGGTCTACGTCGACGCCGAGAAAGTCATCCGGACGCGCCTTCTCCAGGTGATGGTGAAGTCCGGAAGCGATTGGACGATTGCGTCGTTCCACGGCGTCGACGTCAAGACGCCGCCGGAAACGCTCGTCAATCCGGAAGACCCCGCGCGAGCTCGCCGCCGCCGCTGAGTCCGGGCGGAGCTGGCCGCGAAGAACACGATCGAGCTGGGCCATCCGCCTGTCCGCCCGATAATCCCTTTCTGAACCGGAGCGGCGAAGCCGGGACGGACCGGATGTCCGTGAAAGCCGCGCCGAGCGGAGTCATCGCGATGAACAGATTGTTTGCTTCTTTTACCCTGGCGCTGTGCTTCGGAAGGGTTCTGGCCGAGGAGCCGCCTCGGGCCATTCCGACGGTGCTCACTCTTTCCGACGCGCTCAGGGCGGCCGAGGCAGAGTCGCAGGCCTCGGTGGCCGCCGGGCTCGACCTCAGAGCCGCGAAGGAGGGAACGACGCGGGCGAAGGCGGCCTACTGGCCCACTCTCTCCGTCGCGGGGAACTGGCAGGCCCGGGACCGCGAGATCGTCGCGCTCTTCGGAACGTTCGAGGTGCCCGAGACGCAGAAGAATTTCTTCACGGCCCAGGCCGACCTGACCGAGCTGCTCTGGGACGGGGGGCGCCGGGCGGCGGCGCTCGAGATCTCTCGCGGCTCCGAGGCCGCGACCTCCCTGAAGGGAAGGGCGGACGTGCAGTCGGCGCAGCTCGAAGGTCTCGCGACGTACCTGAAGGTGCTCGTCCTGAAGGCGCAGCGGCGCGTCGTGGACCAGCGGATCGCGAGCCTCGAGGAGCACCTGCGCATCGCCCGCGACCTCTATGATCAGGGAATCGTGGCCCGCAACGATCTCCTCGGCACGGAGGTTCGTCTTCGGGTCGTGAAGGACCAGATCGGGCAAATCACGAACGCGATCGCCGTGGCGACGCGGACCCTCGGCCGCCTGATGGGCCGATCGCCGGACGAGGCGCTGACCCTCCCCGAAGCCCTGGCGTCGCCCCCTCCGCTTCCGGACGACCTGGACGGTCTCAAGCGGCGCGCGGCCTCCGGAAACCCGCGGCTCGAGTCCCTCCGGGCGAGCCTCCGGGTGGACTGGAGCACCGCGACCGCGCGGAAGGGGGAGAGCTGGCCGAGCCTCTCTGCCCAGCTCTCGCACACCTATCAGCAGAACGATTCTCTCCTCTATCCCAACGCGAACGTCTTCTTCGTCGGAGTCTCCTGGCAGGTGTGGGAGAACGGCGCGCGGAAGGCCGCGGTCCGGCAGGCGGAGATCGCCGCGCGGAAGACGGAGAGCCAGATCGCGGACATGGCGCGGACCCTCGACATCGGGGTGGACGAGGCCTGGCGCGACTTCACGCAGGCGCTGCGCGAGGCCGGAACGGCCCGGACGAACGTCGAGGCGGCCGAGGAGAACCTGCGGATCGAGGAGGACCAGTACAAGGCCGGCCTTTCCCGGACGATCGACGTCCTCGACGCCGAGGCGGTCCTCGCCGAGAGCCGCTTCTCCCTCGTGAACCAGCACTACACGGCTTACCTGAAAGAGGGGCTCCTCGCCGCGGCCGCGGGCCTCGACCTTCCCGCGGTCTTCGCCGGCGCCGCTCCGGCCCCAGAGGAGCGCTGACATGGCCCGGAAGTGGATCAGCCTCGCCGTCATCCTCGCCGTCGTCCTTCTCATCGCCGCGGCCGGCTATCGCTCGTGGAAGCGCTCGCAGATCCACCCGAACACGGAGGACGCGTTCGTCGGCGGCGACGTCTATTCCGTCTCGTCCCGGATTCCGGGCACGCTTTTGACGGTGGACGTTGTCGAGAACCAGGAGGTCTGGCAGGGTCAGCTCCTCGCGACACTGGATCCCCGCGACGCCGACGCGCAGGTGGAGCAGGTCGAGACGGCCCTCGGCGAGGCCCACGCCACCCTCGCCACACGCCGGGCCGAGATCGAGCAGCAGCGGGCGAAATCGGCGGCCGACGCGAGCCGGCTCGACCTGGCCCGGACGAACCTCGCCCGCTACATGGAACTGATCCGGAAAAACTCCATTCCCCGGGCCCGGTACGACGACGCGGTGACCGCCGAGTCCGTTGCCGCCCAGGACCTCGCCGCCGGCCAGAAGGCCCTCGCCGCCAAAGAGGCCGACCTCGGCGTGGCCGACCAGAGGGTCCGTGTCCAGGAGTCGCGCCTAAGGAACGCGCGGCTGAATCGTTCCTACTGCGCGATCGCGGCCATCGTGAACGGCGTCGTCAGCAAGCTGACCGCGACGGCGGGCCAGGTCGTCGCGCCGGGCCAGCCCCTGTGCGCCGTTGTCCCGCTAAAGGGCGACCACATCTGGGTCGAGGCCAACTTCAAGGAGACCGAGCTCACCCGCATCAGGGTCGGCCAGCCGGCCGCCTTCCACACCGACGTGAATCCGGACCGCACCTACAACGGCCGGATCGAAAGCATCAGCGCGGGAACGGGAGCGGCCTTCGCGCTCCTGCCGGCGGAGAACGCGACCGGAAACTGGATCAAGATCGTCCAGCGCCTTCCCGTCCGGATCGCCATCGACCCCGCGAGCAACGGGGACGGATCGCTCCGGCTCGGCCTCTCCGTTCACGTGGAGATCGACGTACTCGCGAGGCCGATGGAGACGCCGGCGCCCGCGCCGGTCCGGACGGCTCCCGTCCCGGGCTGAGAGGGCGGTGCGACTCGATGGTCGAAAACGCGAAGAGGACGAGCCCGTACCTCATCGCCTTCACCTCCATGCTCGGCACGCTGATGGAGGTCGTGGACACCTCCGTGGCCAACGTGTCGCTCCCCCACATGCAGGGGACCTTCTCGGCCAGCGTGGACGAGATCACGTGGGTCATCACGTCGTACCTCGTGGCCAACGCCGTCATCCTGCCGATCACGGGCTGGCTCGCAAACTACTTCGGCCGGAAACGCTTCTACCTCTGGTGTCTCGGCATCTTCACGCTCGCCTCTCTCGGCTCCGGCGCCGCCCCGTCTCTCCCGTTTCTCGTCGTCATGCGGGTCATCCAGGGGTGCGCTGGCGGTGCGATGGTACCGATGTCGCAGGCGATCCTCCTCGAGGCCTTCCCCCCGGAGGAGCGCGGCAAGGCGATGGCAATGTTCGGAGTGGGGGTGATCTTCGGCCCGATCATCGGCCCGACGCTGGGGGGCTGGATCACGGACAACTGGGGCTGGCCCTGGGTCTTCTACATCAACATCCCGGTCGGCATCCTCGGGATCGTCCTCGGCCTGATGTACATCTCCGAGCCGTCGCACCTGAAGCGCCCGGAAGGGCGAGTGGACTACTGGAGCTTCATCTTCATCTGCATCGGCCTCGGCAGCCTCGAGGTGGTCCTGAACCGGGGCGAGCGGTACGACTGGTTCGAGAGCCGCTTCGTCAGCCTCTTCGCCCTCGCGGCGGCGACCGGAATCGCGCTCTTCCTCTGGCGGTCCTTCACCGCCGAGCGCCCGCTCGTGGACCTGCGCGTCTTCAACGACCGGGCCTTCGCCTCGGGGACGATCCTGATGTTCCTCCTCGGCTTCGGGCTCTTCGGCTCGTTCACGATGCTCCCGCTCTTCACGCAGACGATGCTCGGCTACACGGCGACGTGGGCGGGCCTCGTCCTCTCGCCCGGGGGGATCGCCTCCCTTTTCGCGATGGTCTTCGTGGTGAACCTGATCGGAAAGATCGACACGCGGCTCCTCGTCCTCGTGGGGGCGCTCCTGAACCTGTTCGCCCTCTGGCTCCTCCGCGGGATAGACCTGAACGCTGACTTCAGGTACGTCATGTTCTCGCGCCTCGTGCAGGGGTTCGGCCTCGGGTTTCTCTTCGTCCCGATCAGCACGGCCGCCTTCTCGCACCTCTCGCCGCAGAAGATGGGTCAGGCCACCGGCCTCTTCAATCTCCTCCGGAACGAAGGGGGCTCGGTCGGCATCGCCCTGTCCGCCACCGTGCTTGCCCGGCACGCGCAAATCCACCACGCGCGCCTCGGCGAGCACGTCTCCGCCTACAGCCCCGTCGTTCAGGAGCGCCTCGCCGCGACGGCGCACGGGCTCTTCTCCGTTTCGGGCCTGGACCCCGAGACCGTCCGGTCGCTGTCGCTGGGGCTTCTCGAAGGGAGCCTGTCGCGGCAGGCCGCCGCGAAGGCCTACGTGGACGTCTTCTGGATGCTGATGTTCGCGTTCGTCGCGTTCCTGCCGTTCACGCTGATGCTCTCGCCCGGAATCCGGAAAGGAGCCACGGGACTTCAGTCAACCGCTCGCCCGAGACCGCCCGGCACGCGCGACCGCTCGCACTGATCGGGGGCAACACGGGCATCGGGACGCTCAAGAACCGCCTGGTCTAGGCGGCTTTCCGCTCCAGCCCCAGCAGTCTCGGCCGCAGCAGGAGCGTGATCGCCCAGGCGAGCAGCACGACCGCGCCGCCGCCGATGGCGTTCGTCGGGCCGATCACTTCGCCGAGCGGGCCGAAGATCGCCGCGCTGATCGGCATGAGCCCCATGAACGACATGATGAACACCGCCATCACACGCCCGCGCAAGTGGTTCGGCACGGCCGATTGGATCGACGTGTTCACCAGCGAGTTCGTCGTGAGTAGCGCGGCTCCCGCGAGCGCGGAGATCGCCATCGTCAGCGCAAGGGACCGCGACGCCGAGAACGCGATCAGCAGCAGCGCCATCGCGAGCAGGCTCCATCGCATGATGCGCTCGCGGACGACGATCTTGGGCAGGCTGGCGACGGCGAGCGATCCGATCACGGCGCCGAGGCCATTGGCAGCCATCACGTAAGCGAACAGCCGCCCCTGCAGGGCACTTCGCGCGAGACCGTGGATGGACGGCGCGATGAGCGCTTTGTCTACGACGGCCGGCAGCAACATCATGTACGGCATGGCGAAGATAGTCATGAGCGCGGTGCTGAGGATCAGCACCCGCACGACGTGGTTCTCGCGGGTATACCGCAGCCCGGCAGTCATTCTCTGCCAGCCGGTCTCACCGGCAGACGCGGCGTGGTGCTCCTGCTTCCTCGGGCGGATCACCCATAGTGCCCAGATGACGAACAGGAAGCTCACCGAGTTGACGTAGAAGATGCCGCCCATCGTGAGGCCGGCGATGAACAGCGCGCCTCCGAGCAGTGGACCGACCAGCCGCGCCGACTGGAACTGCGCCGAGTTCAGCGCGATGGCATTCAGCAGTGAGTCTTTCGGCACGAGGTCGGGCAGCATCGACTGCCACGACGGGAAGGCGAGCGCGGACATGATGCCGCCGAGGATTCCGAGGCTCGAGACCCACACCAGCGACGCGATCGGTGTGCGCGACGACAGCTGACCGGCGTTGTACAGCCAGCCGAGCGCCGCGGCCTGCACGAGCAGCACCGCCTGCGTCCAGATGATGAGCCGTTTGCGGTCGACGCGATCGGCGAGCCCGCCCGCCCACAGCGCAAGGAAGAGCACCGGGATGCCGGACAGGAAGTTCACGACGCCGAGGTCGAACTCGGAGCTCCGGAACGCGTAGACGACGAGCCCGAGTGCGTAGTTCTGCATCCACGTGCCGATGTTGCTCACGAACGCGCCGCTCCAAAAGAGCGTGTAGTCGCGGTGCCGGAAAGACTCGAACGTGCCGCCCCGGCGCACGACCTCCTGGGTGGGCGCCTCGACGTCCGCCTCGCGCGTCTCGATCTCGCCGAGCCGGCGGTCGTAGCTCGTCCGGTGTTCGCGGTCGTCGGTCATGTCCTCATCTTTCGCCGGAGCGGACGCATCTTATGATCATACCGTCGGCTACCGCACCACGGCTCCGCACAAGTCGTTCTCCCAAAGGCACTTGCATCGACATCGGCCCCGGCGGTAACGGGCGGATAATGGCGTCCGAGACAGGGGACGGTCGGGCTGAAGGTTGCGGGCAAGGTCCTTGCATTACTTGGGGACGGGGACCGAAATCTCGTCCGGGGGTCTCAAGATGGTCATGAATGCTTCTCCTCGCTTCATTCGCCCCTCTCTGATCGCGACGGCTGCCCTCGCGGCGGCCGTGACACTCGCCCCGCAGGCGGCGCAGGCCCGCGGCAGTTCCGGGCCTGGCGGCGGCGGTGGTCATTCCGTCGGGTCGAGCCACTCCGGTGGCGCGAGCCACTCCAGCGGCGGAAGCCGGGTCAGCAGTTCCCACGGCGGCGGTTGGCGCAGCGGCGGTTCTCACGGCGGCGGCTGGCACACCGGTGGGTATCGCCGAGTCGGCTGGGGTTACTACCCGTATGGCTGGGGGTGGGGCTGGGCGCCCTACTACTCCTCGTGGTGGTGGGGAGACCCGAGCGTCTACGTCGTGACGGGCAGTGACGGCGAGGGAGATGGAAGCGGTCCCGAGGCGGAGGAAGAGGCCCCGCCGGCGCCGCGTGACGTTCCGCAGCGCGCGCCGCGTGACGACGGATGGAACGATCGCGAGCGGGTGCCCGAAGAGCGGATGGACGCCAGGCCCGAGCCCCTTCCCCGCCCCGCGAGCAACCGCGCGCGCATGAGGTTCAAGGTCACGCCCGAGGATGCCGCCGTCTACATCGACGACAAGTACCTCGGTGTGGGCGAGGACCTCGCCGCGAATCCGCGCGGCGTCGTGACAGCTCCCGGCACGCATACGATTACCGTCGTGCGCCCCGGCTACGGAACGAAGACCGTCAATATCACCGCGCGCATCGGCGCCCCGGTGGACGTCGTCATGGAGCTCGAGAAATAACGCCCGCCGCCGCCGCTGAGTCCCGGCGTAAGAGGACTTCGGAGTGGTGCGCCCAGGAGGACTCGAACCCCCAACCTTTTGATCCGTAGTCAAACGCTCTGATCCAGTTGAGCTATGGGCGCACGCGAGAACCGCGCGGAAAGCGGACACTAGCGGAAGGGGGCGGGCGGCGCAAGTCCCTGCATTCGGGGCGCATGAGCCGCGCTTGTCCCCTGGTCCCTTAAACTTCGTCCCTCGACAGCGCGCATATCTCCCCGGAACCTGGCGAGGAGGAAAACCCGCATGACATCCGCGATCTCTCTTCAGGGTGTCGTGAAGCGTTTCGGCAAGTTCGCGGCCGTCGACGGCCTCGACCTGGAGATTCCACACGGGACGACGTTCGGGCTCCTCGGCCCGAACGGCGCCGGGAAGACGACCACCATCCGGATGATCATGAACATCACGAAGCCGGATGCGGGCGAGATTCGCGTGCTCGGCGAGAAGATGAACGACAGGCTGCAGGAACGCATCGGCTACCTGCCCGAGGAGCGCGGCCTCTACCGGAAGATGAAGGTCATCGACCAACTCCTGTTTTTCGCGACGATCAAGGGCGTGGACCGTCAGACCGCGATGAAGCGCCTCTCGCCGTGGATCGACTCGATGGACCTCAGGCCCTGGCTCCAGAAAAAGACCGAGGAGCTGAGCAAGGGCATGCAGCAGAAGGTGCAGTTCCTCGGCACGATCGTGCACGACCCGGAGATCCTGATCCTGGACGAGCCGTTCTCCGGCCTCGACCCTATCAACGTCGTCCTCGTGAAGGACTTCCTGACCGCGTTCAAGAACAGCGGAAAGACGGTCGTCTTCTCGACGCACGTCCTCGAGCAGGCCGAGCGCCTCTGCGAGAGCATCGCGCTCCTCCATCGGGCGAAAAAGCTCCTCGACGGTACCGTCAGAGAGATCAAGCACGCGTACCGCGACAAGGTCCCGCTTCCGCCGCCGGTCGAGCCGGAGCCCGAGCTGGAGAAGATCTTCATCAAGTGCGTTCAGGAATCGGGCCTCGAGGCCCCGACCGCCGAGGAGCTGAAATAGCCATGAACTCGAAGCTTTTCGCGATCATCAGGCGCGAGTATCTCCAGCAGGTGAGGACGAAGGCGTTCTGGATCGCGACGTTCCTGATCCCGTCACTCGGCCTCGGCCTCGTCTTCATCCAGGTCGCGCTCACCCGGACGCTCGTCGCGAAGGGCCGTATCGGCGTCGTGGACCTCTCCGGCCGGCTCTACGAGCCGCTCCTCGCCGAGCAGCAAGGCCGGCTGAAGGACGACGACGACCAGGACACCGCCGCCAACGCGACGAATGACAAGAAGCCTCTCAAGGACTCGGACGTCGGGACGGCCCGGAAGATGGAAGAGGGCCGGCGGCAGAGGATCGCCACGAAGCTGGAGTTCTTCAAGGTCGACGCCACGCCCGAGACGCTGCCCGGGATTCGCACCAAGCTGAACGAGGACGTTCAGAAAGAGCGGGTCAAGGCGTACATCATTCTCGACCAGAACACGCTCGACAAAGGCACCGCCGAGTGGCGGGCGCAAAGCGTCAAGGCCGACATCGTCATGCGGGAGACGGTGGCGGGCTACCTGACGCGCGCGGCCACGAAGGAGCGCCTGAAGGACCGCGGCGTCGACCCGAATCTCTACGACGCCGCCCGCGTACGCGTGGACCTCGACCCGCACGAGGCCAAGGCGGTCGAGAACAAGGACGCGTCGAAGAACGCCGGCTTTAACCTGGCGGTCTCGGGCATCTTCTTCTTTCTGATCTACCTCTCCATCTTCATCTACGGCGCGTACATCATGCGCGGCGTCCTCGAGGAGAAGAACAACCGCATCGTCGAGGTCATCGTCTCGTCCGTGCGCCCGACGACGCTCATGCTCGGGAAGATCCTCGGCATCGGCCTTGTCGGCCTCACGCAGTACGCCGTCTGGGCCGCCCTCTCGCTCGTGATCGCGCTGCCGGGCGTTGCGACCGTCGCCGGGATGGGCGAGGGCCTTCCCCACATCCCGGCCGCCACGATCGGGGCGTTCGTCCTCTTCTTCCTGCTCGGCTACTTCCTCTACGCGTCGCTCTACGCCGCGCTTTCGGCCCCCTTCAACACGGAGCAGGAGGCGCAGCAGTTCGTGATGATTCCCGGCATGATGCTTATCCTCACGTCCACGACGTGGTTTTTCGCGTTCAACCAGCCGAATGGCCGCCTCGCGACGGTGCTCTCGTTCTTCCCGTTCACGGCGCCGCTCATGATGTTCATGCGCATCTCCGTGCAGACGC
>CALAQS010000038.1 GCA_937888435.1 uncultured Acidobacteriota bacterium | reverse complement strand
GACCCACCGCCCGCCGTAGAGCGAGGCACGCCCACATCGCCGGCGGCGGCCCGCGCGGCGTTGCAGAGATCCCGTCTGCCACTACGAAGTACATACCGCTGAGGCGGTTGCATCATGTACGAGCGTCCCTCGCAGAGATTTAATTAATGGAATTGGGAGTCCAAATGGACCGCGCAGGGGGCATGCGCGCAGAGGCGGCGCTCCGCGAAAGCGAGGCACGCTATCGAAGCCTGTTCGCCGCCAATCCCCATCCCATGTGGTTCTTCGACACGCAAACACTCGCGTTCCTCGAAGTCAACGATGCCGCAGTGGCCCACTACGGCTTTCAGAGAGCCGAGTTCCTCGCCATGACGATTGCCGACATTCGTCCGCCGGAGGACGTGCCGCGATTGCGGGAGGCGGTCGGCCGCGTTGGCGAGGGCGCGATCGACAGGGCCGGCGCCTGGAGGCACCGGAAGAAGGACGGCTCGATCATTACGGTCGAAATCACCTCCCACGCCGTCGATTATAGAGGGCGGCGGGCGGAGCTAGTTCTCGTCCAGGACATCACGGACCGGAAACACGCCGAGGAAGCTCTGCGGGCCAGCGAGGAGCAGTTCCGCGCGATGTTCGACGTCGCGCCGGTGGGTGTCGCGCAGGCGGACCCCGCGACGGGGCGCTGGCTGGCCGTGAATCCGAGGATGTGCCTCATCACGGGCTACCGGGCAGAAGAGCTTCTCGCCATGCAGGTCCCCGAGATCACGCATCCGGAGGACCGGGACTGGGACTGGGAGCTGTTCCAGAGCGTCGTGAAGGGCGAGGCGCCGGAATACCGGCTCGAAAAGCGCTACCTCAAGAAGGACGGCTCGATCGCGTGGGTGAACGTGAATATGGTCGTCCTTCGCGACGCGGCCGGCCGGCCGACGCGGACCCTCGCGATGATCGAGGACATCACGGAACGCAAGAGGTCCGAGGCGAACGTCATCAGACTCAACACCGAGCTGGAAGACGCGCTCCAATGGCAGCGGCAGATCTTCGAGGGCTCGCGGGACGCGGTGTTCCTGAGCGACGAAGAGGGGCGCTTCGTCGCCGTGAACCAGGCCGCGACGGAGCTGACCGGCTTCTCCCGTGAAGAGCTGCTCGCGATGAGGATTCCCGACCTTCACGACGAGCCCGATCTCGCGGCGTACCGCGTCTTTCAGCGGCGCATCCTCGATGGCGAGCGGATCCTCTCGGAAGCGCCGATCCGGAGGAAGGACGGCCACAAGGTGGCCGTCGAGTTCAACAACAGCCTCGTCGTCATCGGCGGGAGTCGCTTGATGCACACGGCGGGCCGGGACATCACGGAGCGCAAGAGGGCCGAGGAAGCGCTGCGCGCGAGCAAGGAGGAGCTCCAGGCGACGTTCGACCTTGCCTCCGTCGGCATAGCGCACGCGGAGCCCCGGACCGGGCGCCTCCTGCGCGTGAATCCGAAAATGTGCGCAATCACGGGCTATTCCGCCGCGGAGCTGCTCACGATGAGCGTGTCGGAGCTGACGCACCCGGAGGACCGTGACCGCGACGGAAAGCTATTCGAGCGCGTGGTCCTGGGCGAAGAGCCCGAGTACCGGATCGAGAAACGGTACGTCCGCAAGGACGGCTCGGTCGCGTGGGTGAACGTGAACATGGTCGTCCTCCGGGACGACGCGGGCACACCCGTGCGCACGGTCGGCATCATCGAAGACATCACCGAGCGCACGCGGTTCGCGCAGCACGTCGCGATGCAGGCCGCGATCGGGCGCGTTCTCGCGGAGGCCGCCACCCTCGCGGAAGCGATGCCGAGGATCCTGCGGGCGCTCGGCGAAGGCGAGGGCTTCGCCTTCGCCGCCTGGTGGGAGAAGGACGCGGATACCGCCGCTCTCCGCTGCGTGAACACGTGGAGCGCCGACTCCGCGCTCACCGCCGAACTGGAAGACCAGAGCCGCGCGCTCGTCGCGGCCCGCGGCGTCGGCGTCCCCGGCAAAGTCTGGGAGACCGGGCGCGTCGTCCACGAGAACCGACTCGGGCCGGGCTCTCCACGCGCCGAGGCCGCGGCGAGGGCCGGCGTCCCCGCCGCTTTTGGCTTCCCCCTCCTCCTCCGCGGCGAGATGGCCGGCGTCCTCGAGTTCTTCGCGGCCGAAATCCCGGAAGTCGATGCGACCCTGATCGAGACTCTTGGGGGGCAGATCGGCCTGTACCTCGAACGCAAGCGCGCTGAGGAGGCGTCGGCGCGCTTCCTCGCAGGGAGTCCGGCGGTCATCTACGCGCTCCGCCTTACCCCTGACGGGTTTCGCATCTCGTGGTACTCCGAGAACATCCATTCCCTGACCGGATACACGCACGGGGAGGTCCAGGCGGGCGATCCCCAGCACTGGTGGGAACAGAGCATCCATCCCGACGACCTGCCGCGCGTCGTCGCGGCCGACCGGGCCGTTCTCGACGAGGGTCATGCGACGGTCGAATTCCGCTTCCGCCGGAAGGACGGGAGCTGGCTCTGGGTGCACGACGAGAAGCGCGTTCTCTTCGACTCCGAGAACCGCCCAAGCGAGGTCGTGGGCTCGTGGATGGACGTCACCGCCCGCGTGCGCCTCGAGGAGCAGCTTCGCCAGGCCCAGAAGATGGAGGCGATCGGCCAGCTTGCCGGCGGCGTAGCCCACGATTTCAACAACCTCCTGACGGTCATCTCGGGAAACATCGATCTTCTCTTGTCCGACTCTCCAGCGGACGATCCGAAGCGGGGCCCCCTCACGGACATCCGCGCCGCCGGGGAGCGCGCGGCCGGCCTCACCCGCCAGCTCCTCGCCTTCAGCCGCAAGCAGATCCTCGAGCCGAAGATCGTCGACGTGCACGAAGTCGTCACCGGGATCGAGAGGATGCTCCGCCGGCTCATCGGCGAGGACGTGGATCTTTTGACCGACCTCGCGGCCGACCCCAGCTGGGTGAAGGTGGATCCGGGCCAACTCGAGCAGGTCATTCTGAACCTCGCCGTCAATGCGCGTGACGCCATGCCGCGCGGCGGCCGGCTCACGATCCGCACACGGAACGTCGACCCGTCCGATCCCGTCGACCTCGAGGAGACCGCGGACCGCCTGCGCCCGAAGGTCGCGATTTCGATCTCGGACACCGGCACCGGCATCGCCTCAGAGGTGCACGCCCACCTCTTCGAGCCTTTCTTCACGACGAAGGAAGTTGGCAAGGGCACGGGCCTCGGGCTCGCGACCGCCTATGGCATCGTGAAGCAGAGCGGCGGCGACATCACCGTGGAGAGCGAGCCCGGGAAGGGCGCGACGTTTACGGTCATCCTCCCCTCGCAGCCCGCGCCGCGACGGCGCGGCGGTTCCGGCGCGGCGCTCCGCGCGGTACCGCGCGGGACGGAGACCGTCCTCGTCGTCGAGGACGAGGACGCCGTACGGCGCATCGTGAAGATCGTGCTCGAGTCGACGGGCTACCGGGTGATCGAAGCCCGGAACGGACCCGAGGCGCTCGAGGCGGCCCGCAGGCACGCAGGCGGGATCCACATCGTCGTCACGGACGTCGTGATGCCTGGGATGAGCGGCCGCGAGCTGGTCGAGCAGCTCGCGAAGGATCACAGCGGCGTCCGGATCCTCTACATGAGCGGCTACACGGACGACGCGGTCATGCGCCACGGAATCGTCGAGTCGGGCGTCGCGTTCCTCCAGAAGCCGTTCTCCCCGCTCGCACTCGCGAGAAAGGTGCGAGAGGTCCTCGACGCCGGGCTCTGATCCCTGGACGAGTGTGCTACTTTCGCCCCTCGTCGACATGGACTCTCCGTCACTTCCCGACCTTGCCGGCGGATCCGCTCGCACCCTGCTTGCTCTCCGGCATGCCTTGGCCGACCCGCTCTCGGGCGCCGCGCTGAAGCTCGACCTCGTGGAGCGGCGGCTGACGGCACCGTCCGGAGCCGAACCGTCGTGGGTGGTGGAGAAGGTTCGGGCGGCGCGGACCGATGTGCGCACGGCGAACCGGCTTCTCGACCTCTTGCTCCGCCTCGCGGAGATCGCCGGCGAGCGGCCGGGAGAGACGTCTCTCGGCGACGTCTGCCGCACCGCGGGCGTTCCGCTCCACGAGGCGGCCGAGGCCGTTCCGCGCCTGCCGCTGCGGCACAGGGCGTCGGCCGACGCCATCCAGAGTGTCGCGTCGTTCGCAGCACGAGGCGATAGCGTGCCCTCGCCGATCGGACGAGCGGGGCTCGAGAGCGGGCGGGTTACCTTGGCCGTCGAGGGGTCGCGGGTGACAGCCGATGGGCGTCCCGAGCGGCTTCTCGATCTGCCTCACGGGATCGAGGGTGCGGAGGCTCTGTTCGTGGCCCGGGCCGCCGTCGAGGCCGATGGCGGTCGCTTGGAGCTGACCGAGCGCGGCGGACGCCTCGTGGCGCTCTTCTCGTGGCCCCTCCGGCTTGAAGGCGACGCCGAGCGGAAGGGCGCGGCGTGAAGGTCCTCGTGGTCGAGGACGAGCCAGGGGTCCGAGCGTCGCTCGTCGAGCTCATCCAGGAGCTCGGATACGAGGCATCCGCAGTGGGCACGGTGGTTGACGCGCGCGACGCGTTGACTCGCCTGGCGCCGGATGTCTGCATCGCCGACCTCGGGCTGCCGGACGGAAACGGGCTCGACGTCGTACGCGCCGCGAAGGCGGGTCAGACGGACTGCGCCGTCCTCGTCCTGACAGGGCAGGGCTCGATTCTCGCCGCGGTCGAGGCGATGAGAGCCGGCGCCCACGACTTCCTGCTCAAGCCGCTCAAGCCCGCCCTCCTCGCGTCGGCCCTCGCGCGCCTTTCGGAGCGTCACGATCCACACCCTGCGGCGCACCAAGACCGGGCGGCCGCGGGTCAGCTCGGGGAGATGGTCGGGCGATCACCGGCGATGCAGGAGGTCTTCCGCCTGATCGCGCGCGTGGCGGGCTCGGAAGCGCCCGTGATGATCACCGGGGAGAGCGGCACGGGCAAGGAGGTCGCGGCCCGCACCGTGCACGCCCTCTCGCGCCGCCGTCGGGGGCCGTTCGTCGCCGTCAACTGCGGCGCGATCTCGCCGACCCTCGTCGAGAGCGAGCTCTTCGGGCACGAGAAGGGTTCGTTCACGGGGGCGGAGCGGCGCCGTGCCGGCACCTTCGAGATGGCTCACGGAGGAACCCTTTTCCTGGACGAGGTGACGGAGATGCCGCCCGAGCTGCAGGTGAAGTTCCTTCGCGTCCTCGACACCCGCACCTATCGGCGAGTCGGCGGAAACGAGGAGCTGGACGTCGACGTCCGTCTCGTGGCGAGCTCGAACCGCGACCTGGCCGAGGCGGTGCGCAGCGGGTCGTTCCGACCCGACCTCTTCTATCGGCTCAACGTCTTCCCGCTGCGCATGCCGCCCTTGCGCGAGCGCAGGGCGGATATCCCGGCTCTCGCGAGCCATTTCCTGTCACAGCTCGAGGAGAAGGAGCGGCGCGGCTTCACGTCGTTCGAGCCCCAGGCGCTCGAAGTGCTGGATCTTCACGAATGGCCGGGCAACGTGCGCGAGCTCCGGAACGCGGTGCATCGGGCCTATGTCCTGAGCGACCCACCCGTCGTTCAGGCAGAGGCGGCGGAGGCGGTCCTCGATGCGTCGCACCCGGTCGAGCGTCAGCCGGCGGTGAACGCGGACGAAGAGCAGTGGCCCGTCGTGCCGGTGCGCGCCGGAGAGAAACTGGAGGCGGTCGAGCGCAAGCTGCTGCTCGCAACCTTGCAGGCCGTGAACGGAGACAGGAGGACGGCGGCCGAGCTTCTCGGCATCAGCCTCAAGACGGTCTACAACCGGCTCAAGCAGTACGGCCTCGATCACCACACGATTCCAGGAGGACGAGCTCGAGGTTCTTGAGCTGGACCGGCTTCGCGAGGTGATGGTCGAAGCCAGCCTCGCGAGACCGTGCCCGATCGCCGCGTCCGAGATATCGGCAAGCTTTTCCAGAGACCGGCAAATCGTGCCGGAGCGCTCATGTCGAATTCGATGGCGCCGCCAGCGTCCTTTGGCATCCTTGTTGCTTGGTGCAAAAGGCTCGGTGGAGTAGAGCTACACGCGATTCTGAGGTTTCTCGCCTCGGGAACGGGCTCAGGTGAAATGGGGACACATGCCTACGACACGCAAGAGCGCTGTTGAAGCGTCTGGCAACGTAGCCCTCCGACACGCGGAAGCGCTCCTCACGACAGGGGCCCTGCAAAGCGCGATTTTCAACAGCGCCAACTTTTCGAGTATCGCCACCGACGCCAAGGGCGTCATCCAGATCTTCAACGTCGGTGCCGAACGGATGCTCGGCTACACGGCCGCCGAAGTGATGAACAAGATCACCCCGG
>CALAQS010000037.1 GCA_937888435.1 uncultured Acidobacteriota bacterium | reverse complement strand
CTCTTCTCGACGGCCGACGATCTCGCCCGCTTCTGCGGGGCGATGCTCGCCGGCGGCGGCGGCGTTCTCTCGTCTGCGACGGTCGCCGCGATGACGCGCCCGCGCTTTTTCGGCGACGAGAACCTGCGCGGCCTCGCTTGGGATGTCGGGACCGGGTTTTCGTCGAACCGGGGCGACCTCTTCCCGCTCGGCTCCTTCGGGCACACGGGCTGGACGGGCACGTCGCTGTGGCTGGATCCGACTACCGATACGTTCGTCATCCTCCTCACGAACCGCAACCATCCCGACGAGTCGGGCAACGTCATCGCGCTGCGCGGCAAGGTCGCGACCATCGTCGCGAGCGCAATCACGGACAGAACTCCGGAAGAGCTGAGGAAAGCTTCGGAGGAGACCGCGCTGCTGGCTGCGGTCGGCGTCATTTCATCCGGTTCGAAGAGCACGAGCGCGCCTTCGGCGCCTTCTTCGAAGGTTAATGGGGCTGCAGCAGCAGCGCCGGCGCGCGTCATGGGGCAGGTCCGGCCGGGCATCGACTCACTCGAAGAAGATTCCTTCAAACAGCTCGCCGGGATGCGCATCGGTCTGCTCACCAACCACACCGGCCTGACGAGGGACGGAAGGTCCACCATCGACGTGCTGAGTTCGGAGAAGGCGCGCGCCGCTGGAGTCACGCTCGTTCGCCTCTTCTCCCCCGAGCACGGCATCCGGGGCCTCCTCGACGAGAAGGTCTCGGACTCGGTGGACGAGAAAACCGGCCTTCCGGTGCGCTCGCTGTACGGCGACACGCCGGAGTCGCGCAGGCCGCGGCCCGAGGATCTCGCGGGCCTCGACGCCGTCGTCGTCGACCTGCAGGACGCCGGCTGCCGCTTCTACACGTATCTCGCCTCGATGGGCACCATCCTCGAGGAGGCCGCGAAGGCGAAAGTGAAGGTCTTCGTCCTCGACCGCCCGAATCCGATCCGCGCGGACGTCTGGGAGGGCCCGCCGGCTGACGACGACGCGCTCTCTTTCGTCGCGTACCACACGACGCCGATTCGGACGGGGATGACGATCGGCGAGCTGGCGACGCTCTACAACGCGGAGAGAAAGCTCGGAACGGACCTGACGGTCGTGAAGATGAAGGGCTACGCGCGCGATCTCTGGTACGACGAGACGGGCCTCATCTGGGTGAACCCGTCGCCGAACCTCCGCTCGGTGACCCAGGCGGCGCTCTATCCGGGGATCGGCCTCCTCGAGACGACGAATCTCTCCGTCGGACGCGGCACCGACTCCCCCTTCGAGGTGTTCGGCGCGCCCTGGATGGACGGCCCGCGAATCGCGGCGACGCTGAACGCGCGCGGCATCGCGGGCGTGCGCTTCACGCCGGTGAGCTTCAAGCCCCTGTCGTCCGTCTTCAAGGACGAAGTCTGCTCCGGCGTCCGGATCACGCTCGTCGACCGGAATGCTCTGAATGCCGTGGCCCTCGGAATCCACGTCGCGACCGCGCTGCGCGACCTGCACCCCAGGGAGTGGAGCGCCGAGAAACTGAACCGCCTCCTCGCCAGCCGCGCCGCGCTCGCGCGCTTTTCACGCGGCGAGACGGCCGGCGAGATCACGGGCGCCTGGGCGGCGGGCGCGATGGAGTTCGAGAAGCGCCGGGCCGCGTTCCTGCTCTACTGACGCCAAGCCGGCAGCCTCTTCTTCTCGATCTTCACGAGGACCGTGACGACGACGATGGGGAGCACGCCGCGCGGAATCAAGATAGATTTGAGCGAAACCCGAGGTTGACGGGTGCCGATTCTTCATGAACACCTTCTCCGCCGTTCGCCTGCGCATCTGGGGCGTGCTCGCGCTCGTGTACGTCGTCTCGTACTTCCACCGCATCGCGCCCGCCGTCCTCGCGAAGGACCTCATGGCGAGCTTCGCGGCGACCGGAGTCGAGGTGGCGACGATGGCCGCGCTGTACCTCTATGCGTTCGCCGCGATGCAGTTCGTCGTGGGCGCGGCCGTGGATGCGTGGGGGCCGCGGCGCGCCGTGGCGGCGGGCTCGTTGATGATGGCGGCGGGCGGATCGGTCTTCGCAGCCGCACGCGTCCTGCCCGTCGCGTACGGAGCGCGCGTCGCCGTGGGCTTGGGCGCTTCCGTCGTGTTCATCGGAATGCTCAAGCAGGTGGGCGCGTGGTGGAGGCCGGACGAGTTCGGCACGTGGTCGGGGCTCACGCAGGTGGCCGGAAATCTCGGCGGACTCCTCGCGGCGGCGCCGCTGGCTCTCCTCGTCGCCGCCCTCGGCTGGCGCGCGACGTTCGGCGGCGTGGCGGTGCTGTCGCTCGTCCTCGCGGGCCTCTGCCTCGCCCTCGTGCGCGACCGGCCCGAGGACGCGGGCTTTCCACCACCTGTGCCGCGCGGAGCGGTTCCCCGCGTCTCGGTGGCGGAGGGCTATCGCACCGTCTTCGGCAACCGGAAGACGTGGCCGATGTTCTTCGTCTTTTTCCTCCAGTACGGGACGTATCTCTCCTTCTCCGGCCTCTGGGCGGTCCCGTGGATGCGTGACGTCTACGGGATGACGGCGAAGGAATCCGCGGAAATCGTGTCGCTCGTCGGCATCGGCATCGTCCTCGGCGCACCGGCGGCCGGCTTCCTCTCCGACAAGGTCTTCCGGTCGCGGCGAGTCCCCTACGTCCTTTTCACGTTCGTCTACACGGCGGTATGGGCGTGCGTCTGCGTTCCTTCCACCGGGCCGCCCCGCGCCCTGCTCGGGCCGCTCTGCTTCCTCCTGGGCCTCGCGGCGAGCTGTTTCACGCTCACATGGGCTCTCGCGCGCGAGGTGAACCCGCCGCGCTTCAGCGGCATCGCGACGGCCACGGTGAACGCGGGCGGCTTCCTCGGCGCGGCGGTGACGCAGAGCGTCCTCGGCCGCATCCTCGATGCGCACTGGCTCGGCGTCCTCGAGGGCGGCGCGCGCCGTTATCCCGTCGCGGGCTATCGCGCCGCGTTCCTCACGAACCTCGGCATGCTTCTCCTCGCGTGCGTCCTCACGCTCGCGGTCACGGAGACGTTCGGAAAGCAAGCGCCGGACTGAGTCACCGCGGCCTTGTGCCCCTAGAATCCCCACATGACGCGACGCCCCCTTTCCCGCCATCCGGCGGCCGTCCTCATCGTCCTCGCGCTTCTCGCGGCTTTCGCCGCTTTCGATGCTCCGGCAACCGACGCGACCGTGGCGCTCCCCGCGGCCCCCGCCGAGACGCCGAATGCCGCCGAGATCCGGCTCGCGCTCGCGAAACTGAACGTCGTCGGCGGCGTCCTGTACGTGGCGGCTCACCCCGACGACGAGAACACGGCGTTTCTCGCGTGGGCCTCGCGCGAGAAGCTCGTGGACGCGGGCTACCTGTCGATGACGCGCGGCGACGGAGGCCAGAACCTCATCGGCACCGAGTCGGGCGAGCTCATCGGCGTGCTGCGCACGCAGGAGCTCCTCGCCGCGCGCCGGCTCGACGGCGCCAAGCAGTTCTTCTCCCGCGCCGTCGACTTCGGCTATTCGAAAGGCCCGGAGGAGACGCTCCAAATCTGGGGGAAAGAGCAGGTGCTCGCGGACACCGTGCGCGTCATTCGCACGTTCCGCCCGGACGTGATCGTCACGCGCTTCCCGACGACCGGCGAGGGCGGCCACGGCCACCACACGGCTTCAGCGATCCTCGCCGAGGAAGCGTTCAAGGCTGCGGGCGATCCGTCGCGCTTCCCCGAGCAGCTCGACACCCTGACGCCGTGGCAGCCGAAACGGCTCCTGTGGAACGTCTTCCGCTTCGGCGGCGACGCGCCGCGCAAGGACGTGCCCGGACAGATCACGGCGGACCTCGGAGCGTACAACGCCCTCCTCGGGCGCTCGTACACGGAGATCGCGGCGCTGAGCCGGTCCATGCACAAGAGCCAGGGCTTCGGCTCGGCCGAGCGCCGCGGCACGTGGCTGAACGACTTCAAGAAC